>JAILKU010000153.1 GCA_024693505.1 Bacteroidaceae bacterium
GCAAGGGTAGTCGGTTGTAGCGGCGCGATGCAGTAAGCTTTCCCACCCGCCTCTTTAGCTCAGTTGGCCAGAGCACGTGATTTGTAATCTCGGGGTCGTTGGTTCGAATCCGACAAGAGGCTCAAGGATTCATCTTGATTGTCAGCGAAAGCTTGCTTTCAGATGGCGAGAAAGATGAAGACTTGAAAGCCTGCCCGCGGCAGGCGCCCGGATATGTAATCCGACAAGAGGTCTGCTTGAATTTACTGACTTATTCCCGTAATTTCCTGTTCCTGTTTTGATTTCCGAGAAACATTATGCTGCAGATATTGATTCCCAGTTGCGACGCTTTGTCGCGACGGGCAATCTTCAGCAGGTTACGGCGTATCTCGATACACTCTCCAACGCCCGTTTCAGAACGGCGGGCTATATGCTTTGCGAGCGCACAATGCAGCAATGTCCCTCGAGCATGTTCTGGCCGTTGGCTGTGGCACTTGTAGCATACAACTCTCGCGCCTTTCTCGTTACCGTCCTGAAGGCCTTCCTGACCCGTCGGGATGAAGTTGCTGACGTCGGTATCAACGATGAAGGTTTCCGTGAATTCTGCTGCCGTTTTCGTGACAACAGCGAGGATTGTAAGAAGATTCTGCAGAACATCCTGCCGGCACTGGACGACCACACCGACCTGCGCCGTCTCTTTTCTCTTTTGGGTATGGACAATCAGGCCCAGTGGATTCCTTTCCTCCTGAAATGCCGTACCTTGCCAAGCTATTTCCTTCTCTTCAATTCCCTTCATTTTATTGAGCATGATACAGACCAGCTGGAACGAATCGCCTACTACCTCATCCGTTCTGGCGACTCCCTTTCCTTTAATCTTGCCAGTCTGATGAAAGCCTATTTTGGCCTGTCTCATATCAAGGGCACCTTCTCGCTTAATCTGAAGCCATACGAGTTAGCTCGTATCGTTAATTCCTACAGCGTTTTCTGTCAGAAGATGCGCTTCTAACCGTTTGGGTAGGTTTCCAATACGATCCGACTTATTATAATATGGAAATAGGAGGGTACTTTTTGTGCCCGAATTACAGTCGGATTTTTACTAGACCCGGGTTCCGCAAATGCTAGACCCGGGTTTTGCAAATGTTTGACCCGGGTTTTGCAAATGTCAGACCCGGGTTCTGCAAATAATATCTCCGGGTCGCGCAAGCTAATCCAAATCTTTGGATTTCAATATTTCTTTATCATTTTTTCCCTAATAATGGCGATTTTCTCCGAAAAGAGGACGGTAATTTGCAATTTATTTGTAATTTTGCAAAGTTTTTGAACTTTTAACAAAGATTTCAAGGTCTGGATATATGACTTTTAGCATTATTTTTGTGGCCCTGGTATTGGTCTTCATGCTAATGGCCCTGATGAAAGAGTTGCTGCGCCCTGGACTTGTCCTATTCACCGCTGTAGTCCTATTGTTATGCGCAGGTATCATCAACACGGAAGAGGCGTTGCGTGGTTTCTCAAATAAGGGAATGATTACTGTGGCGCTGCTATACCTCGTCAGCGAGGGCGTGCGCAAAAGTGGTATCCTGGAACAGCTTGTCTTCCACATGTTGCCCACCAAGAATGTGTCGGTAACAAAGGCTGGTCTCAGGTTTTATCCCATCGTCTCGTTCATCTCCGCTTTCTTCAATAACACGCCGGTAGTGGTTATTTTCGCCCCGATGATTAAGAACTGGGCGTTGAAGATGAAGCTGTCTCCCACCAAGTTCCTCATCCCCCTGAGCTATGCTACTGTGATCGGTGGTATCTGTACGCTGATCGGTACGACGACAAACCTGGTGCTTCATGGTATGCTCCTGCAGGAACACAAGGAAGAGGCAAAGGCTTTTGAGGAGTCGGCAGGGGCTGTGAAGGGCATTTTGCTCCAGAACAACATCGACGGAATGCATATGTTCGAACTGACAAAGGTCGGTGTCTTTATTGCCTTGGCCGGACTTATATACCTGATTTTCTTCTCAAAATACCTGCTGCCGGATGAGCGCAAAGCCGAGGAGGAAGGCAGCGAAGGCACTATTCCCCCAGGGATGAACCGTTTTGAAGTCTTGCTGGGCAACCGATTCCCCGGTTTGGGCAAGACGTTGCACGACTTCGATTTCTACCGTCACTATGGCGCTCATGTCAGGGGTATTAGTCGCGGCGGCTCCCTCTTGCAGGGCGATTACATGCATATACCGATGTCTCATGAGGATACCCTTGTCGTCGATGCCGATGACAGTTTCATGAAGGCGTGGGGTGAGAGCCGCGTCTTCTGGATGATAAACAGGGTGGGGGACTACGAGCCGCCTATGGGAAACAAGAAACGCTGGTTCGCCCTGCTCTTGCTGGTCCTGATGATCATTGGCGCTACGGTAGGCGAGCTGCCTATCGTGACCGACCATTTCAAGTTCATCAAGCTTGACATGTTCTTCTTTGCCTGTGTCACGACGATTATCATGGCCTGGACGCGAATGTTCAGTCCCCGCAAATACACGAAATACTTCTCTTGGGATGTGCTGATTACCATAGCCTGTGCCTTTGCCATCAGCGCTGCTATGACGAAGTCCGGCTTTGCCGACTTTGTGGCAGGGTACATTATTTCTCTGACAGACGCAGTTGGCGGCAGCAGCTATGGCGTTTTCATCATCCTTGCAGCCCTGTTCCTCATTACAAATATTTTCACGGAACTCATCACAAACAATGCTGCGGCAGCCCTGGCCTTCCCGCTGGCTCTGTCTGTAGCGGAAAAGATGGGTGCGAATCCTATGCCTTTCGTGGTTTGCGTCTGCTTTGCTGCCAGTTCGGCATTCAGCACACCGATCGGCTACCAGACGAACCTTATCGTGCAAGGTGTGGGCGGATACAAGTTTACGGACTTCGTGAAGGTCGGACTGCCCATGAATCTTATTGTCTTTCTCATTAGCGTTCTGCTCATTCCATTCTTCTATGGTTTGATTTAAACCACTTGAACTATGTCAGAGAATATTTACCCCATATATGACCGGATGATGACGCGCCAGGACAAGGAATCGCTCCTGAATCAGCGCGGGATGATGGTCTGGTTTACCGGCCTGAGCGGTAGTGGCAAGAGTACGGTCGCCCTCGGTGTTGAGCGGGAATTGCACAAGCGAGGGCTTTTGTGCCGCATCCTGGACGGAGACAATATCCGTGCGGGAATAAACAACAACCTGGGCTTTTCGCAGGAAGACCGGATGGAAAACATTCGCCGCATTGCCGAAATAGGCAAGCTTTTCGTACAGACCGGTATCATCACACTGGCCTGTTTCGTGAGTCCCACCGAGAAGATTCGTCAACTGGCGCGACTCATCATTGGCGATGAGGATTTCTTTGAGATTTACGTCAGCGCTCCTCTGGAGGTCTGCGAGCAGCGCGATGTGAAGGGGCTCTATGCAAGGGCCCGGCGAGGTGAGGTAAAGGACTTTACCGGAATAAGTGCGCCGTTCGAGGCGCCCGTTCATCCCGCTTTGGACATCGATACCTCGCGATTGAGTCTGGAAGAGTGTGTAAGATCAGTAACCAACTTGATATTAAATAATCAAATATGAATAACTACCATCTGAGCCACTTGCAGGAACTGGAGGCCGAGAGCATTCATATCATCCGCGAGGTGGCTGCCGAGTTTGAGAATCCTGTCATGCTTTATAGTATTGGTAAGGACAGTAGTGTTATGGTCCGGCTGGCGGAGAAGGCGTTTGCACCGGGCAGGGTTCCTTTTCCTCTGATGCATATTGACAGTAAATGGAAGTTCCGCGAGATGATCGAGTTCCGCGATGCGTATGCCAAGAAGTACGGATGGAACCTGATCGTGGAGAGCAATATGGAAGCCTTCAATGCGGGAGTGGGTCCCTTCACCCACGGCTCCAAGGTTCATACAGACCTCATGAAGACCAAGGCCCTGCTGGATGCACTCAACAAGTATAAGTTCGATGCGGCATTCGGTGGTGCGAGGCGCGACGAGGAGAAGTCCAGGGCGAAGGAGCGCATCTTCTCCTTCCGCGACCAGTTCAATCAGTGGGACCCCAAGAACCAGCGCCCCGAGCTATGGGACATCTACAACAGTCGCGTTCACAAGGGAGAGAGCATTCGTGTCTTCCCGCTCAGCAACTGGACGGAGTTAGACGTTTGGCAGTATATCCGTTTGGAGAACATCCCGATCGTGCCGCTGTATTTTGCCAAAGAGCGCCCCTGTGTAGAGATTGACGGGAATATTATTATGGCCGACGATGATCGACTGCCCAAAGAACTCGTTCCGAAGATTCATCCGCGGATGGTGCGTTTCCGCACCCTTGGCTGCTGGCCTCTGACAGGAGCTGTGGAGAGTACCGCCACGACAATCGAGGAGATCGTGGAGGAGATGATGACAACGACCAAGAGCGAGCGTACAACGCGCGTCATCGACTTCGACCAGGAAGCTTCGATGGAGCAGAAGAAAAGGGAGGGCTATTTCTGAATGGCCGGATGCCGACGAACCCGGCTACATTTCAAATTGAAATAATATAAGGATATATATATGAATAAGACATCACAAGAGAGTCAACCTTCAGCTCAAAAGGTGTTGGACATCAAGGCCTATCTTGATGCCGACGAAAAGAAGTCCTTGCTCCGCCTGCTGACGGCCGGGTCGGTCGACGACGGCAAGAGTACGCTCATCGGGCGTCTGCTCTTCGACAGTAAGAAACTCTACGAAGACCAGCTCTCAGCGCTCGAGCGGGACAGCAAGCGCCAGGGGAATGCCGGAGCCGGGCAGATTGACTATGCCCTGCTGCTTGACGGCCTGAAAGCCGAGCGCGAGGAAGGCATAACAATCGACGTGGCCTATCGCTATTTCAGCACGAACCAGCGCAAGTTCATCATTGCCGATACGCCGGGACACGAGCAATACACCCGCAATATGATAACCGGCGGCTCTACGGCCAATCTGGCCATCATCCTGGTCGATGCCCGTACCGGAGTCATCACACAGACGCGACGCCACTCCTTCCTGGTGAGTCTGCTGGGCATAAAGCATATCGTGCTGGCTGTGAACAAGATGGATCTTGTGGATTTCTCCGAGGACGTCTTCAGCAGGATAAAGGATGAGTACATCGCCCTGACCGACCGGTTGGGCATAGAGGACGTCACATGCATTCCGCTCTCGGCACTCCAGGGGGATAATGTTGTCGAAAGGAGCGAGCGCACACCCTGGTACGGTGGACAGTCGCTTCTGGAGTTCCTCGAGACCGTGCCCATTCATCGCGACCGCAACATGGACGATTTCCGCTATCCCGTTCAGTACGTACTGCGTCCCAATCTGGACTTCCGCGGCTTCTCTGGGAAGATCGCCAGCGGCGTTGTCCGTCGGGGCGACGAGGTGGTTGCCCTGCCCAGCATGAAGCGGAGCCGCATCAAGAGCATTGTCACATACGAGGGCGAGCTCGAAGAGGCATTCTGCCCGCAGTGCGTAACGCTGACCCTCGAGGACGAGATAGACATCAGCCGCGGCGAGATGATCGTCCGTCCGGACAACCTGCCGAATATCGGACGCCACTTCGAGACGATGCTTGTCTGGATGGACGAAGAGCCTATGGATCGCGGCAAGCAGTTCTTCCTGAAGCACAATACGAATACCACCCGCGCCACGATAGACGCCATCCAGTACCGGGTTGACGTAAATACGATGGAACACCTCGAGGGAGCTGACTTCCGTCTGAACGAGATTGGCTGCGTCAGGATCACCACCGCCAAGACGCTCTTCTTCGATGCTTACGCCAAGAACAAGGCCACCGGCGCTTTCATCCTGATAGACCCCATCACGAACAACACCTCTGCGGTCGGAATGATCATGCGCCCGCTTGAGATGGAGGATATCAACCAGGCTGATGTTCCGACGCTCGACCTGCCCCGCCTCGGCATTGCGCCCGATCACTACGGGGCTATCGATACGGCAGTGAGGGAACTGGCAAGGCAGGGATTGGAGATAAAAGTTGTAAAGGATTCAAAATGGGACTGATAGAATTTAGCAAGTTGCCGGTCAACACCTTGGTGGGGGCTGACTGGAATACATTCAAGACAGTAACCGAGGGGCAGCATGTAGCCCCCGGGAAGAAGACGAAGTTCTACCTGACGAAGGGCATTTGCCGTCTGCTCAGCGTGTGCGTGCCCCTTCAGGAACGTAAATACAGGAAACAGCTGGCAGACGTACCGCTCCAGAACGACCCGCTGTTCATTCTGGGCCACTGGCGCAGCGGCACTACCTTCGTGCATAACATCCTCGCCCAGGACAAGCACTTTGGCTACACCACCACCTACCAGACCGTCTTCCCGCACTATATCATGTCGTTGCAGGGACTCTTCAAGCCCGTCATGAAGTGGCTCATGCCCAGCCAGCGTCCGACGGACAATATGGAGCTGGCACCCGACCTGCCTCAGGAGGAGGAGTTCGCCATCAACAACACTTGCCCCTACAACTACTACAACTTTTGGTTCTATCCCGAGCGGATGCAGGAGTACTGCGACCGCTACCTCACCTTCCGCGACATCACGCCCGGCGAGCTCGACGCGTTCAAGCACGAGTTCGAGAAGCTGGTGAAGATATCGCTATGGAACACCCACGGCACGCAGTACCTCTCGAAAAACCCGCCCCACACCGGGCGCATAAAGGCACTCACCGAGCTCTTCCCCGATGCCAAGTTCGTCTATCTGATGCGCAACCCATACACAGTATTCGAGAGTACGCGTAACTTCTTCATGAACACCATCAAGCCGCTCGAACTGCACAGCATCTCCCTGGAAGAGATGGAGCAGAACATCCTGCGCAACTATATGGAGCTCTACAGGGCCTATCAGGAGCAGAAGCAGTTCGTGCCGGCAGGCCATCTGTTCGAGGTGAGGTTCGAGGACATCGAGCAGGACGCCCTGGGCATCACAGAGCGCATCTACCGCGAGCTGGATCTGCCCGGATGGGACGAGTCGAGAGCTGCTATCGAGGCGTATGTCAGCGGCAAGCGGGGATACCGCAAGAACCGCTATGCCTACGAGCCCCGCACCATACGGCTCGTCAACGAGCATTGGGGCTCCGTGCTCGACGAGTGGGGCTACGAACGGCTGCAGCCCGAATAGACCTCGCATGGAATGGTTCTACATAAAAAGTAGAGGAAATAAAAAAATACCTTGAATATTTTGCGCAAATTAGAAATTATACATAACTTTGCGCTGTCTAAGGCATGAAAATATGATTATTTACATAGTCTTCTCCGTCCCGAGGACAAGGTGGTGATGCTCTCAGCAATGGGAAATATGTCCCCCTCACCGCCCTTCATACTAAACAGACAATCAATGTTCAATGTCCGGCCGGGGACGCTGGCGCCTAAAAACTATTAAATGAAATGAGAGTTACTTTGTTTGATTCCCACAAATGGCTTCGTCTGCTTATTGCCATGCTTGTAATTGGAGTCCAGAGTGCACGGGCAGATGTATTTCTGACCTCTTTGGAAGGTACGTCCGGTGCGGCTGCCAACGAGGGCTATGCCTCGTTGGTGGATGGTAAGATCAGCAGTAAGTGGTGCGTGACGGGATTCACCGGCGCGTACATCATCTTCAAAGCTTCCGAGCCTGTCTTGCCCAGCACCTACTATTTAGTGACTGGTGGCGATACGGAGATTCATCCCGACCGCAACTGGAAGAAATGGAAAATCTATGGTGCTAACTTCAACAGCGATGCTGAAGCCAAGCGTGATGCCGAAGGATGGACCCTGGTGGACAACAAGGAAGGAGTCGGTCAGGACCAACTGCCTGGGATGAACACCTGGATTGTTCCCTTTGTCGTCTCGGAAACAAATACTACGGAGTTTACCTACTTCAAGATCGAAGTGGAGGAGGTCTATAACATACCGGCTGAGAACCGGATGCAGATGGCTGAGTTTAGCTTCGACGATCCCAGCATATACACCTACACCGCCTTGAGTGGCGTGGCAGGTTTCAACGATGCCGAGGGTTATGCTTCACTCGTGGATGGCAGCAGTAATACAAAGTGGTGTTCAAACAAGGGTGACTGGTTCATTGTCTTCAAGGCATCCCAGCCAATGGCCCCGGCCTATTACAGTTTGAGTACGGCCAATGATACGGGTGGAAACCCTGGACGTAACTGGAAAGCATGGGATATCTATGCCGCCAACTTTGCCACCGATGACCTTGCCAAGCGTGAGTCCGATGGTTGGGTTCTGCTGGACAGTCGCACCGATGTGGGTACAGACCGCCTGCCGGCAGCCAGTTATACTGATGCATATTTCGGTCTTACAAACACCGAGAGTTATCAATACTTCAAGATAGAAGTGAGGGCTAATGTGAGCGGTGACATACAGCAGATGGCTGAGTTTACCTTTGGTCTGTCCGGCTCACTGCCAAGGGTAAGAGAGAACTATTATAAGGAGGTTGCCTCGTTTAATCTGGATATCACGGCCGACAAGGCACTGCTGCAGCAATACAGCGATATTTTAGTTCAGATGCAGAACGCTTCCGATGTGGAGACGGTAATAGAACTGAATGCCATCCTTAAAGGCTTGCAGACCGACATCAATGCTTCACGGAATGCCTATACTACCTATCTGAAGGCCGTCGATTTCATGCGCACATATATGACAGACCATCCCGAGATGTCAGGACAGGGGCGCAAACTGTTCGACGATTACCTGAACAAACGTATCGAGCCGAATGCCACCTATCCTAACGGCTCTAATCCTTACATCATGGAAATGATGAACCTGACCAATGAACAATTGGGACAGGAGACCGACTATATCTATGACCTGTTGGATCAATATACGACGCCTGGCGGCGATGCCATTGAGTCTGTCCTGATCAGCTTTGCTGGAACTGACGGTGTGAAAGATACTGAGAACTATCCCGGATTTACCGACGGTGACCAGGCCACGAAGTGGTGTGTCAAGCCCTATGAACGCGGTAACTGCTACGTGATCATGCATTCCATGACCCAGGATGGGCACGAGGAAGTGCGCATTAAGCCTACCTTCTATGCTCTGACTACAGCCAATGATACCCAGAACAATCCCGGCCGGAACTGGAAGAACTGGCGCATCTTTGCCGGTAACTTTGAAAGCGAAGAGGCTGCTACGCGTGATGCTGCTGGATGGACGCTGATAGATGAGAAGCTGAACATAGGCACAAACGAATTGCCTGCAGCCAACTTCACGAAGGTATTCTTCTATCTGAGTGAGGTGCTCAGCTATACATACGCCTATTTCAAGGTGGAGGTTGATGAGAATGTGAGCGGCGATGTCATGCAGATGGCTGACTTTGAGTTTGGCAACCAGGCCAACTTCATGAACCTGCGCAATATGTACTACGATGAATGTGCAGCATTCGATGTTTCGGAGATAGTGGCTCAGAAGGTGCTCATTGACGAGTATGAGCAGAAACTGGCTGAGTTGAAGAAGACCAACACCATGAACAATATCGCCCCGCTTTACAACCGACTCGTCGAACTGCAGGGACTTATTACCTCGTCGGCCGACAACTATGCCAACTATATTGCTACTATTGAAGAGATAAAGGATAACGTTGTCAGTACGGCTCTTCAGGGACCTGCCTACGATTTCCTGAAAGCTTATCTCGAGGAGAACATCGCGCCGGGTGATGTATATCCCAACGGCTCGTATCCCTATATCATAGAGAACTGTCTGCTGGACAACCGTACCGTGCAGTTCGAAATCACCTATGCCAACAACTTGTTGGAGGCTGCTATCAATAGCGCGGCCGTGGCATTGAGCGGCACGTCTGGCTATAATGGCAGCGAGGGCTTTTCGTCTCTCATCGACGGCAATACTGAATCCAAGTGGGCCGGTACCTATGAAGGCATGGCATTTGTGGTCTTTAAGACCGGAAAGGCAGTGCAGCCCTTCTTCTACACACTTGTAACGGCTAATGATGCAGCTACTCATCCCAATCGTAACTGGAAGGACTGGGCTATCTATGGCGGTAAGTTTGAATCTGACGAAGCAGCTACTCAGGATGCCGAGGGATGGGTATTGCTCGACCGTAAGACTGGTATCGGACAGGATCGTCTACCCAACTTGAACTTCACCGAATGCTACTTCGGATTCTCAGAGGAACTTACCGAGGAATACCAGTACTTCAAGGTGGAGGTTACGGCTTCCTTTGATGACGGCAATGCACAGCAGATGAGTGAACTTATCTGGGGCAGCCAGGTAGAATTCAACGAGATAGTCCAGAAACTTCAGGACGAGGCCCAAGTCTTCGTAGAGGGTAAGGACGTAGTTGAATCCCGCCTGCTCGAGATGTATGAAGAGAAAGTCCAGGCCATGATCAATGGCGAAGACATGGAGACGGTAATGTCCTTCTGGCTCGAAGTGAAGTCCTTGCAGTCCCGTATCGATAATAGTTTGGCTGCATACACTGCCTATACCCAGATGGCCGAGTATCTGAAAGACTTCCTGACCGAGAACGACGGTATCGTAGGCGATGAGCGCGACAAGCTGGAAGAATACCTCGTTGACTACGAAGAACCAGGCGAACTGTTCCCGAATGGCACGTACGAATACATCATCGAGACTCTGTCTCTGAACGCCGATGAACTGAACAGCGAGATTGCTCTCATGAAGCAGATGCTTGAAAACGCCTTGCGTGCTGCCCCGACGGTTGGAACCGATGTCAGCCTCCTCCTTAAGAACCCCGACTTCTCCGACGGTTTCAATGGCTGGGAAGGCGAAGCAACTGGCACCGACAAGATTGATGCCGGTATCTACGGCGCCATCAGCGACGGCATGACCTTCGACCTGCACCAGACCGTCAGTGGCCTGAAGAACGGCTACTATCTCGTTTCCCTCAATGGCGTATATCGTCCTAATGGCAAGGGACAGGATACCAACTATGGTGCTTATCTCTACGCCGGCGATCAGATGAACTACATACAGGCTGCCGTCGAGGACATCGTAACCGAGGAGAATGCCATAGACAAGGAGAATTGCAGTATAGAAGACGACCTGTTGCTGGAGAACGACTTTGGCGAAGTGCTGGGCTATACACCTAAGAATGCTAAGGGCATGGCATATGCCATCATGGCTGGCCGCTACATAAACGAAGTCTTGGTAAAGGTAACCGACGGCACGTTGACTTTAGGTCTGTGCGATAAGGGTACCACCCTTGGTGCCGACTGGACTGCATTCGGCAACTTCCACCTTATATATATAGGTGAGCTCAGTGACGAAACAGCTCAGCATTATGCCCGCGAGGGTGTCATCTCGCAGGCTGAGCGTGCTCAGACGTTGCTTGACTATGTAGGTGATGTGGCAGACTTCAAACGTTTCCCCAACTTCAGTGAGGATCTGCGCAATCGTCTGCGTGTCGCTATTAGCCAGACCGAGGGCGACTTCGAGACAGATCCCGAGAAGCCCTACCAGCTCACACAGACCTTCACAGATCTCTTCCAGGAGATTTATGAGTGCAAACGTGCTTATGTGGCCCTGATGAATACGACTGAGATCTTCTATGCCCGCGTCAATCAGGACGACAGTGAGTTCACCGACGAGCAGAAGAACGAGGTGAACACACTCGTCTTCAACATATGGGACAAGTGGGAGAGCGGTTTATACAGCACCGAGGAGGCCTGGGCACAGACGGATATTGTCGATAATCCGTACTACCTGCAGTTATACGGCAGGCGTCCGGAGATGGTGAATGGTGTATATCAGATAAAGGATGCGCAGGAGGTGCGTTGGATGGCTACGGCAGTGAACGATGGCGACAACACCCTGAGCGCTGTGCTGACCCGGGACATCGACCTGACGCCCGAGATGGATGTCCTGCAGCCCATCGGCACCAGTTCAGTACCCTTCAAGGGTAAGTTCGACGGTCAGAACCACAAGATAACAGGCTTGAAGATAGAGGCTAAAGCCGGCATGGCAGGTTTCTTCGGCAAGGTACAGAATGCAGACATCCGTAACTTCAGCATCGAGGGTGCGATTGTATGCGCCGGTCCCTCGAACGGAACGATAGCCTTTGCTGATGCCAGCACCATTTCGAACGTGCATTCTGCTCTTTACATCAGCATCCCGAATGCGGGTGTAACCCATACAGCCGGTATCGCCGGCGAGTGCCAGAACGGGTGTCTGGTGAGCTTCTGCACCTTCAGCGGCACGATGACTGTTGATGGTAACAACAACGACTGCTTTGGCGGTATATGCGGCTATACGAACACATCGCGCTTTGAAAACTGCGCCAACATGGGTACTATCTACTTCAGCCGCCTCAACTGCTACGCCGGAGGTATCCTGGGTTACATCAATAACACCGCCTGTCAGGGTCCTCACAACTGTCTGAACGTTGGTAAACTCATCTATACCGGCACGGGCACACCTACCAATTCGGGTGCCATCATTGGCTGGTTGCGTGGCTTCAATGCCTCAATTATCGGTACCAGCTATTGGCTCGAGGGTACAGCTGAGGTTGGCTGCGGCGTGAACAGCCTACCTACGGTCTATAGTGCTACGGCCCAGCAGATGGCCAGCGGCGAGGTCTGCTTCGCGCTTAACACCGGTCAGGGAACGGTTTGGTATCAGACTTTGGGCGAAGATCCATATCCTGTGCTTGACAGTACGCATAGGACGGTTTACCGTACCGGTGCAGGTACTTACTCGAACGAAGAGGGTGAGGCCACTCATGCCGGTACGGAAGATGATCCCTTTGAGATCCGTACGGCCGAGAATCTTGCAAACCTGAGGAACCTGCTCGTATCAGGTCGCACGAACTATATCGTCATGACTGCAGATGTTGATATGAGCGGTTACAGCGACTTCAAGCCTCTCTTCGACATCCCCGACCAGTCTGCAGGTTATCCCTTTATAGACTTTGATGGTAAGAACCACGTTATCCGCAACCTCTCGTCCAACAATCCTGAGCAGTGGTACAACGGACTCTTTGGCGTGCTCTGCGGTAACGTTCGCAATCTTGGCGTGGAGAATGCCAATATCGTGTGTGAAGCCAGCGGTACGGGAATCATTTCCGGCTATCTGGGCCATGCATCCTACGGCAAGCCCTGTTATGTAGAGAACGTTTGGGTAACAGGTAAGGTTCGTGTAACCCAGGGCTACTGCGGCGGTATGTTTGGTAACATAGCCGACGAGAGCCATATCCTGAACTGCTACGCCAATGTAGAGATAACGGGTGCTCACGATTATACCGGCGGCATCATCGGTCGGGTACGTGGTCTGGTCGATATGGTTCAGTGCTATGCTGCAGGCAGCATTAACCGCGGAGGAGGTATTATCGGTGGAGGCTTCACAGACGCCACTCCCCTTGGTACCTACAAACATGTTGTGGTATGGAACAATACCGACAAGAACTTCGGTCCTGCAAGAGACGGAGAAGACCTGCGCAGAATTGAATACTACGACGGTACCAACTTCTCACAGCTTCAGCAGGAAGTCGTCTCATGGGATCCTGAGGTATGGTATAGCGATATGGCAGAGGGCAGTTATCCCGTGCTGGCTAACTTCACAAGTATCGGTCAGGTGGCCGCCTCTCAACGCTCTATACCACAGTCCGTTTATGACCTGCAAGGACGTCGTATTACAGGCAAGCCTACTCGTGGCCTCTACATCATCAATGGCAAACGAGTCTTAGTTAAGTAAGAGTAGAACACTAAGGAATTTCACCGCCATCCAACAGTTTGGGTGGCGGCGTTTCTTTTGTTGAAATTATACTTGACGCTCTTTCAGATGATGTGGAGATAAAATTGAGTGTTTCGTTTTCTCCCTTTTCCCCCTCGAAATGTTAAATATTGTACCAATTGACATAAAAAACGGGAAAAAAGAATGCCGTGTCAATCTTTTTCAGTAATTTTGCAAGTGTAATGTG
>JAILKU010000097.1 GCA_024693505.1 Bacteroidaceae bacterium
ACAAAAAAGAACAAATATTTTCCTCAACACGCCTTATGGTACGCCTCATGAGACAGTACCCTTCGAGAAGATTCAGTTAGAAGACTATGAGGAGGCCATCATGGAAGGCATGAAGCAAGAGGACGAAGCCATCCAAAAGATCATTGACAATCCTGAGGAGCCAACTTTCAAGAACACACTCCTCCCCAGGACTGATGAGTTGTTGTCACGCGTAACGACCGTATTCTACAACCAACTGAGTGCCCATACCTCCGATGAGATGGACGAGTTGGCACAAAAGGTGTCACCCATGCTGACTGAGCATTCCAACCGTATCCTCATGAACCCTTTGTTGTTCGAACGCGTTAAACATGTGAAGCAAAATGCCAAGGGACTGAGTTCGGAAGAAATGATGCTGTTGGAAAAGACCTATGAAGGCTTTGAGCGAAATGGTGCAAGCCTTTCCGACAATGACAAGAAAACCTTTGCCGAATGGCATGTGGAACTGGCTCAGCTGACTTTGCAGTTTAATCAGAACAACTTAAAGGAACTCAACGCTTACGAGCTACATATTACTGATAAAGAACAACTTAAAGGCTTGCCGGAAAGTGCTATGCAAGCTGCCGCACTGGCTGCAAAGGAGAAGAACATGGAGGGCTGGTTGTTTACCTTGCACGCACCAAGCTATACACCCTTCATGACCTATGCCGACAACCGTGAACTACGCCGCCAGATGTACATGGCACGAAATACCATTTGCACACGCCCCGGCGAACGAGACAACAACCCCATCGTAAAACGGATTGTCAACTTACGCCGCCAAATAGCACAGCTCTTGGGCTATAAGACCTATGCCGAATATGTGCTGTGCCGTCGGATGGCTCAGAATACCGAAAGCGTCTATAGTCTTATCAACAAACTACTGGAAGCATATGGCCCCAAGGCACACCAGGAAGTGGCTGAAGTGGAGGCCTTTGCACGTCGGATAGAGGGAAACGACTTCCAGATGCAACCGTGGGACTTTAGCTATTACAGCCACAAGCTGAAGCGTGAACAATACGATTTTGATGCAGAACAGCTGCGTCCCTACTTTCAGTTGGAAAAGGTCAAGGAGGGCATCTTTGGACTCGCAGAACGTTTGTATGGCATCACATTCCAGCGAAACGACCAGATCCCAGTATATCATCCGGACGTAGAGGCTTATGAGGTCTTCGACAATGACGGCACCTTCTTAGCCGTACTCTATACTGATTTCTTCCCTCGCGAAAGCAAGCAGAGTGGTGCCTGGATGACGAGCTATCAGGAACAGTACATAGACGAACAGGGATGTGACCATCGTCCGCATGTCAGTATCACGATGAACCTGACAAAACCAACCGAGGAAAGGCCCTCGTTGCTCACACTCAGCGAGGTAGAGACCTTCCTCCACGAGTTTGGGCATGCTTTGCATGGCATGTTCTCGAAAGTTCATTTCGAGGCGCTAAGCGGCACGAATGTCTATTGGGACTTCGTGGAATTACCGTCACAGTTCATGGAAAACTACGTCACGGAACCGGCCTTCCTCACAACGTTTGCCTATCACTACAAGACAGGTGAGACCATGCCGCAAGAGCTCATCGAGAAAGTGCGCAAGAGCCGGAACTTCCTTTGCGGCTATTCCTGCCTGAGACAACTCAGCTTCTGCCTGCTTGATATGGCTTATTACACCACCGAGACCCCATTCGATGAAGACATTCAGGACTTTGAAAGAACCGTCGGATCACGTACACAATTGTTACCCGTATCCGAAAAAACGAGCATGAGCGTGCAGTTCTCTCATATTATGAGCGGTGGTTATTCGGCTGGTTACTATAGCTACAAATGGGCTGAGGTACTTGATGCCGATGCCTTTTCCCTCTTCCAGGAGCGGGGCATCTTCGACACCGAAACAGCCCATAGTTTTCGTGAGAATATTCTCTCAAGAGGAGGTACTGAACCGCCTATGACACTCTACAAGCGTTTCCGCGGCAAAGAACCCACCATTGACGCCCTGCTGCGGAGAAACGGTCTTTGAACATTAGAACCTTTTAACTCTTGAACATTTTGAATGGCCAAGTCGCGAAGAGAGTAGAGCGCCGCTACATTATGAATTATGAATTATGAATTGTGAATTATGAATTAAACCACAATATGAATAAGAAAGAAGAACTGGATATAAGATACCTGCGCATGGCGCAAATATGGAGCGAGAACAGCTACTGCAAACGTCGGCAAGTGGGTGCATTAGTCGTTAAAGACAAGATGATAATAAGCGACGGCTATAACGGAACGCCTTCCGGCTTTGAGAATGTATGTGAAGATGAGAATAATGTCACTAAGCCATACGTCCTCCACGCAGAAGCAAATGCCATCACAAAGATTGCACGTAGTGGAAACAACAGCGAGGGCAGCACGCTATACGTAACCGACTCTCCATGCATTGAATGTTCAAAGCTCATCATCCAAGCAGGTATAAAACGCGTCATCTATGCTCGCGAGTATAGACTGACAGACGGTGCCGATCTACTTCGTCGGGCTGGCATCGAAGTTAAACACATCCCATTAGAGCCCGATGACAATTAAACCTCAAGCCCCTGGAGCAGCAAGAGCCGCTGAAAGTCCCATAGATTACCTGCCATCGGTTCAAGTTGCCGGAAAATGGAAAGTCATAACAGAAGCCTATCAAAGCTCATTATTTTAAATTCTTGAATATCTGAACAGTTTCAATATGAATAACAAATCACGTTTCATTCCCCTGCTATTGGCATTGTGTGTCATTGGCGGCATCCTCATCGGTACGTTTTACGCCAGACTTTTTTCTGGTGGGCAGCTAAACGTTATCAATACGGGTTCAAACAAGCTTAACTACCTTCTACAGCACATAGACAACTATTATGTGGATACCGTAGATATTAATGAATTGGTGGAAAATGCCATGCCACAGATTGTGAACGAATTGGACCCTCACAGCAGGTATATTGGTGCTTCTGAAGCAGAAGAGGCGACGGAAGACCTTAAAGGCTCGTTCAGTGGAATCGGTGTCAGCTTCGTCATGGAGCGTGATACGGTCAACGTGATGTCCGTCATCAAAAACGGTCCCGCTGAGAAGGTTGGCATACTGGCAGGCGACCGCATCATAACAGCTGATACAACCAGCTTAGTAGCCATGAACAACACCGAGGTCATGAAACACCTGAAAGGCCCTAAAGGCACACGGGTAAAGTTGGGGATCAAGCGGCACGGTACGCCGGAAATGATATATTTCCACGTCGTCCGTGGTGACATTCCCAAAGTCAGCATTGATGCGTCATACATGATAGACGATGAAACGGGCTACATCCGTGTAAAGAACTTTGGCGAACAGACTTATGCCGAGATGCTTATTGCCCTTGCCGAGCTGCATGTCCAGCAGATGAAGAACCTGATCATCGACTTGCGGGGCAATCTCGGAGGCTATATGCACATCGCCATTCAGATGGTCAATGAGTTCCTGCCACGCAATCGCCTCATTGTCTATACCGAAGGAAGGAAGAGCGAACGCGAGGAATTCCGCAGCGATGGTCGCGGTACATTCCAGGAACTGCCAATCGTGGTGCTTGTCGACGAGATAAGTGCCAGCGCCAGTGAGATCTTTTCGGGAGCTATCCAAGATAACGACCGAGGGATTATCATCGGACGTCGCACCTTTGGCAAGGGACTTGTGCAGCAGCCTATTAACTTCCGTGACGGCAGTGTTGTACGGCTCACCGTGGCACGTTACTATACGCCCAGCGGACGATGCATACAGAAGCCCTATGAGAAAGGTCATGGCGAGGAGTACGAGAACGAATTGTTAGCCCGCTACGAGCGCGGTGAGTCCTTCTCGCAGGATAGCATTCGCCAAAACGGGCCTGAATACAAGACAAGCATCGGCAGAACGGTTTACGGCGGTGGTGGCATTACGCCAGATATCTTCATTCCTGAAGACACGACCGGCGTGACCTCATATTTCCGCGAAGCCGTCTTTATGGGACTCACGCACCAGTTTGCCTTCGCCTATACCGACGAGAACCGCGAACGCCTGAGCTCATTCAAGTCCATGCAGGAACTTGAGGCCTATCTGCGCAAGCAAAACCTCATTGAGCGTTTTGCCCAGTTCGGTGAGAAACGCCAACTGCGACGCCGCAATCTCATGTTGCAGAAGAGCCGTCGTCTCTTTGAAAGAAACATTTATGGCAGCATCATCTATAACGCTCGTGAGATGCAGGACTATATACAGTTCTTAAATGAAGATGATCCTGCCGTACTGAAAGCATTGGAAGTGCTCCGCAATAAGCAATCGGTACCGGTTAATGTGGCAAATTAATATCCTCAAGACATTTTGGCATGATTTTTGTTACATAGGAAAGATGTATCACAATATTAAAGTTAAAAGATGACAACAAAGTTTTCACATGATATGACCTATGTGCTGAGTTTCAGCAAAGAAGAGGCTGAGCGTTTACACAATGATTGTGTGACCCCTGTCCACCTACTTCTTGGCATACTCCGGCATAGCGGAAATCACGCAATAAATATCTTAAAACAATTACAGCCCGACCTCCCTTTGCTCAAACAGGAACTCGAACAAAGTGCCCGTCAGCATCAGGTTCTGATATCGCCAAATCAGAATGATTTGAACTTTGATGTTAAGGCCAGCCGCATCATGAGACTTTGTGTCTTGGAGGCTCGTCTGATGCAGTCGGATGTCATCGATACCGAACATATTCTATTAGCTATCATGAAAGCCAGTGACAATGAAGCCAGCAACATCCTGGAACGTATGAATATCACTTACCAGGATTTAGCGGAAGCAACACGGCCTAAGATTGATTCTAATAAGAATAACAGTTATGATAATGATGATGACTACAGTTACGATGATGACGAAGAAGATGACGGTATGACAGCTATGGCAGGCGGAAACGGTCAAAGTGTCACACAAACGGCACAAACGAAAAAAAGCACGGGCAAGACACCTGTGCTCGACAATTTTGGCATTGACCTGACGAAAGCTGCAACAGAAGGCTTGTTGGATCCTGTTATCGGTCGCGAGAAGGAGATAGAACGAGTTGCCCAAATTCTAAGCCGGCGAAAGAAGAACAATCCGATTCTGATCGGTCAGCCGGGTGTCGGTAAGAGTGCTATTGTGGAAGGATTAGCCATCAGAATTGTACAGCACCGCATCAGCCGCATCTTGTGGGATAAACGTGTCATCATATTGGATATGGCCAGCGTGGTGGCCGGCACGAAATATCGTGGTCAGTTCGAAGAACGGATCCGCTCCATTCTGAACGAGTTACAGAAAAATCCCAATATCATCCTCTTCATTGACGAGATTCATACAATAGTGGGGGCTGGCAGTGCAGCTGGAACCATGGATGCGGCAAACATGCTAAAACCGGCCCTGGCACGCGGAGAAGTCCAGTGTGTAGGGGCAACGACAATCGACGAGTACCGAAAGAGCATCGAGAAGGACGGTGCATTGGAACGTCGTTTCCAGAAGGTCCTCGTAGAACCCACTACTGCCGACGAGACGCTTCAGATCCTGCAGAACCTGAAGGGGCGATATGAGGAGCATCATCAGGTTACGTACACCCCTGAAGCATTGCAGGCATGTGTGAACCTGACGGAAAGGTATATCACCGACCGCAGTTTCCCCGACAAAGCCATTGATGCAATGGATGAAGCCGGGAGCCGCATACATATTCAGGAAATACCCGTTTCGCCTGAGGTAGAGCAATTAGAGCAACGGATAATCGAGCTGCAAGAGTCAAAGAACCAAGCCGTTAAACGCCAGAACTTCGAGCTGGCGGCGAATCTGCGTGATCAGATCCAGAAAGCACAAGAAGAACTGGAAAAAGCCCAAATGGAATGGGAAGCGTCTCTCAGCAACGAAAGAGCCGTTGTTGATGAAAGCACGATCGCTCATGTCGTTAGCATGATGACGGGAATTCCTGTAACTAAAATGGGCCAGGAGGAGAATGAGCGCTTACGCGGGCTGAAAAGCGCACTACAGAAGAGTGTGATCGGACAGGACGATGCAATAGAGAAACTGGTGAAGGCAATCCAGCGTAGCCGTGTCGGACTGAAAGACCCCAGACGTCCCATCGGTACCTTTATGTTCGTGGGTCCAACGGGTGTTGGCAAGACATATCTGACGAAACGTCTGGCTGAGGAGCTCTTTGGAAGTCCGGATGCCATTATCCGCATCGACATGAGTGAGTACATGGAGAAGCACACGGTAAGCCGAATGATGGGTGCACCTCCGGGCTATGTGGGCTACGAGGAAGGTGGTCAGCTGACAGAGAAGGTGCGTCGCAAGCCATACTCTATAGTGCTCTTGGACGAGATAGAGAAGGCCCATCCCGATGTCTTCAATATCTTATTGCAAGTAATGGACGAGGGACGCCTGACGGACGGCAACGGAACGACGATAGACTTCAAGAACACCATCGTAGTGATGACGAGCAACTGCGGCACACGCCAGATACGTGAGTTCGGACAGGGCGTCGGTTTTCAGAGCACCGCAGACCCGGGTAAGAACAAATCCCTGAGCCGCGATATCGTGAAGAAGGCGCTGAAGAAGCAATTCGCTCCCGAATTCCTGAACCGGTTAGACAACATCATATACTTCGACCAGCTGGATCAAGAGGCTATCATGAAGATTGTGGACGTGGAACTGGCACCGCTGACAGAACGCATGAAGACGATGGATCTGAACCTGGTTGTTACGCCGGAGGCAAAGGCCCTGTTAGGCAAGAAGGGTTACGACGTACAATTTGGAGCCCGTCCGCTGAAACGAGCCATCCAGAACATGCTCGAGGACCCACTCTGTGAGGTGCTGATGGGCGAAGTACCGCCCCACTCCACCCTACGGGCTGACGCACCGGCCGGGCAAGATGCCGAGACCCTGGTCATCAGCTTACAGGAAAATAAGGATTAATAAGAGATGTAAAAACGAAATAGGTTTTTTGTTTTAAACGAAATAGGAATTTTGTTTTAAACTAATAAAGATATGAAACAAGGAAACATTGGGGTTACGACAGAGAATATCTTCCCCGTTATCAAAAAGTTTCTCTACAGCGATCACGAGATATTTATCCGCGAGATAGTCAGCAACGCCGTTGACGCCACACAAAAGCTGAAGACCCTGGCCGGTAAAGGCGATTTCCAGGGCGAGATGGGTGAACTGAAGGTATACGTAAGTATCGACAAGGACGCCAAGACCATCACCGTGAGCGATCGCGGCATAGGCATGACGGCCGAGGAGATTGAAAAGTACATCAACCAGATTGCCTTCTCGGGTGCCAATGATTTCCTGGACAAATACAAGGACGAAGCCAATGCCATCATCGGACACTTCGGATTGGGTTTCTACAGCAGCTTCATGGTGAGCAAGCAGGTGGATATCATAACCCGCAGCTATCAGGAAGGCGCTCAGGCTGTAAAGTGGTCCTGCGACGGAAGTCCCTCGTACACCATCGAAGAGGTGGAGAAGGCAGATCGCGGCACAGACATCGTGATGCACCTGGACGACGACTGCCTGGAGTTCCTCGAGAAGAACAAGATGGAGGATCTCCTGCGGAAATACTGCCACTTCCTGCCTGTTCCCATTGCCTTCGGTAAGAAGACCGAATGGAAAGACGGCAAGCAAGTGGACACTGACGAAGACAATATCATAAACAATGTAGAGCCGCTTTGGACCAAGAAGCCCGGCGACCTGAAGGATGAGGACTACAAGGAATTCTACCGCCATCTCTTCCCGATGGCCGACGAACCGCTCTTCTGGATTCATCTGAATGTGGACTATCCCTTCAACCTGACGGGTATCCTCTACTTCCCGAAGATAAAGAACAACATCGAGATGCAGCGCAACAAGATTCAGCTCTACTGCAATCAGGTCTTCGTAACCGACTCGGTGGATGGTATCGTACCCGAATTCCTGACCCTCTTGCACGGCGTCATCGACAGCCCCGATATTCCGCTTAACGTAAGCCGCAGCTACCTGCAGAGCGATGCTAACGTGAAGAAGATTAGCGGATACATCACCAAGAAGGTGAGCGACCGCCTGGCCAGCATCTTCAAGAGCGACCGGCCCGATTTCGAGAAGAAATGGGACGACATCAAGATCTTCATTCACTACGGTCTGCTCACGCAGGACGACTATTACGACAAGGCAAAGGCCTACTTCCTCGTGAAGGACACCGATGGCAAGCACTTCACCCTGGACGAGTACAAGGACCTTATCAAGGGCAATCAAGAGAACAAGGACGGCCAGCTGGTATATCTCTATGCCAATGACCCCGATGCCCAGTACACCTATATCGAGGCGGCTAAGAACAAGGGTTACAGCGTGCTGCTCATGGACGGACAGCTCGACACACCGCTCATGGGACTGCTCGAACGCAAACTGGAGAAGAGCACATTTACACGCGTAGATGCAGACGTCATAGACCGGCTGATTCAGAAGGAAGAGACGAAGCGCGACCTTCTGGAGGCTGAGCGTAGCGACAAGCTGTCGTCCATATTCCGCAGCCAGATGCCCAAGACCGACAAGACGGAATTCAACGTCGAGGTTCAGGCCTTAGGTGCCGACCAGTTGCCCGTCATGATTACGCAGAGCGAGTATATGCGCCGTATGAAGGAGATGGCACGCATCCAGGCCGGCATGAGCTTCTATGGCGATATGCCCGACATGTACAACCTCGTACTCAACAGCGATGCTCCCCTCATCCAGGCTGTACTTGCCGATAGCGAATCAGCTACGGCAGAGCAACTGAAGCCTATCGAGGCTGAGCTGAAGGGCCTTGGCGCACGACAGGCTGTCCTGAGACAGGAACAGGACAAGAAGAAGCCCGAGGACATCACTCAGGAAGAGAAGGACGACCTGAAGAAATGCGGCGAGGACATACAGGCTGAACAGAAGAAGAAGAACGACATACTGGCCGCCTACGGTAAAGACAACGAGCGCGTGCATCAGCTCATAGACCTTGCCTTGCTCCAAAACGGCATGCTCAAGGGAGAAGCTCTTACTCGCTTCGTAAAGCGAAGCGTCGGCTTTATCCAGTAGTAGACATGATACGTAGGAAGAAAGTATGTGGTATTCCTAACATTTAGACATAAATAATAAAAGAAATACGTTATGAATTACGGTTTTGTTAAAATTGCAGCAGCCATACCACAGGTAAAAGTAGCTGATTGCGAGTTCAACATTGCACAAATAGAGAATATCATTCTGCAGGCTGAGGGAAAAGGCGTGGAAATCATCTGTTTCCCCGAACTGTCCATCACATCCTACAGCTGTCAGGATCTCTTCCACCAGAAATTACTGATGGATAGTGCAGAGATGGCCTTGCTCCAACTCATGAACGTCACACGTTCGCTGGACATTATAACCCTCATAGGAATGCCAGTGCCTTACCGTGGAACCCTTTTGAACTGCGCCATAGTCATTCAACGAGGCCGTATTCTTGGCATCGTGCCAAAAACATATCTTCCTAACTATCAGGAATTTTATGAGAAACGATGGTTTGTTAGCGGTAACGACGTCCCCGAGGGGAACATTCTCCTTTGCGGTCAACAGGTGCCACTACGCCATCGTACTCTTTTCCAAACACCCTCCTGCACTTTTGGTGTGGAGGTTTGCGAGGATGTATGGGCACCTGTTCCACCTTCCAGCGCACTTACGCTAATGGGAGCCGAGCTTATCTTCAACCTGAGTGCCGACAACGATTTGGTTGATAAGTACACATATCTGAAGCAGCTGCTGTCCCAGCAAAGTTCGCGGTCTCATTGTGGCTATGTCTTCAGCAGCTGCGGTGCTGGCGAAAGTACCCAGGACGTCGTATTCGGTGGGAAAGCCCTTGTTTACGAGGATGGTCACCTACTGGCCGAGGCCAGGCGTTTCCAGTTGGAGGAACAGCTCATCATCACAGAGATTGACGTGGAGAAACTGCGTGCCTGCCGTCGGCTGAACACCACGTTTGCGGCCAATGCAGCTTCGTTCAGCAACGAGGTACCGTTCTGTGTACAGACCGAGAACGTGGAACAAAAGCCATTCGACATCACACGTCCCATAGACCCGCACCCCTTCGTGCCAGAAGGACCGGAGCTGGACATGCGTTGTCAGGAGATCTTCGACATACAGACCCAGGGATTGGCCCAGCGCATACGGCATACTGGTGCCCAGACCGCAGTCGTCGGCATCAGCGGAGGATTGGACAGCACTCTGGCATTACTCGTCTGCGTGCGCACTTTCGACCTCCTTGGTCTGAGCCGTCGAGGTGTAGTCGGCATTACGATGCCTGGCTTTGGCACGTCAGACCGCACCTATACGAATGCCGTCAACCTCATGAAGCTGCTCGACATCACCATCCGCGAGATATCCATCAAAGATGCGTGCATACAGCACTTCCAGGACTTAGGGCATGATATTTCACGGCATGACGTTACGTACGAGAACAGCCAGGCACGCGAGCGCACTCAGATACTGATGGATGCCGCCAATCAGATGAACGGCATCGTAGTAGGTACGGGCGACTTGAGTGAACTTGCCCTGGGATGGTGCACCTACAACGGAGACCACATGAGTATGTACGGCGTGAATGCTTCCGTTCCAAAGACGCTGGTCAAGCATCTGGTGGAATGGGTTGCCGCACAGACAAAGGATGAAAGCACCAGGCTTACCTTGCTCGACATAGCCGGAACGCCTATCAGTCCTGAGCTGATTCCCGCAGATGAACAAGGCGATATCACTCAGAAAACCGAAGATCTCGTGGGTCCCTATGAGCTTCACGACTTTTTCCTGTACTATTTCCTGCGCTGGGGATTCAGTCCTTCAAAGATATTCGAGTTGGCGCGTCGTGCTTTCAACGGAAGCTATACCGATGAGACCATCAAGAAATGGCTCACGACCTTCTGCCGCAGGTTTATCCAGCAACAGTTCAAGCGCTCCTGCATGCCCGACGGTCCAAAAGTGGGCAGCTGCAGCTTAAGTCCCCGGGGTGACTGGCGCATGCCCAGTGACGCCAGTGCGACAGCTTGGGTGAATGAATGTGAGCGTTTAAAGGTCTGAGCTGAGAAAGCAGACGGAACAGCTACGGGGTTAGGCGCTCATCCATGCCTTCCGTTCACTATCCGACATTTTTTCTATGGCATAGCGGAGCATGGTGCGAGGCATCTCATGGGCATGCTGACGGAGGAACTCCCTCAGCAAGTCCATTGAGCACCTCTTGCCCATCTCCCGGAGCATCCAGCCCACGGCTTTGTGCATGAGATCGTGCGGATGGTGCAAGTGCGTTTCAGCATAGCGCAGACACCACGACGGGTCGCCCATCTGAGACGTCTTCCACGTACACACCATACTCATCCGTTGCTTCCAGAGGCAAGGGCTATGCGCCAGTTCATCGAGTACCTTTATCTTATAATTCCTGTTGCCGAGACAAGAAGGCAGCAGCAGCCAATGCCCCAGAATCTTATGCACGGACAGATCTACGAGGTCCCAGTTGTTCGCCTGCTCAGCATATTGCAGATACATCGTGAGGATTTCATCGCGTTTGGCGATGGACCCGGCATCATGCGCCAGTCGCTTAGTCGCCGCTTTCTCAAACTTG
>JAILKU010000161.1 GCA_024693505.1 Bacteroidaceae bacterium
TGTACTCGATGAGGATGCGGCTGGTGAATATCATGAAGAGGCAGAGGCCGAAGAAGAAGCCCGTGCCGACCTTGCGGGGATGGCGGCGGTAGAGCATCCAGCCGATGAAGAAGAAGCAGGCATAGCAGAGGGCTTCGTAGAGCTGGCCCGGATGGCGTGGCAGCTGATCTACCCGCTCGAAGATGAATGCCCACGGGAGGTCGGTAGGCCGCCCTATGATCTCGCTGTTCATAAGGTTGCCCAGACGAATGGCGCAGGCGCAGACGGGTGTGACGATGCCTACGTTGTCCAGGACGTGGAGCAGGGGCAGTTTTACGCTACGGGCATAGAGTACCAGGGCGAGCATCAAGCCCAGCGTGCCGCCATGGCTGGCCAGTCCCTCGTAGCCGGTCATGACCCAGTGGGTGCCGTCGTTGCCTGTGGGGAGCCACATGAGCCATGTGGTCCACAGCTCCGGACGGGCGGTCTCCTTGATGGGCAGGAACATCTCCGTGAGATGGTGCAGGTAGTAGTCGGGCTCATAAAAGAGGCAGTGCCCCAGGCGCGCTCCGACGAGTATGCCCACGAAGCAATAGAAGAACATGGGGTCGAACTTGTCTTCGCCCAATTTCTGTTCTCTGTAGAGCCTGTGCATCAGCATATATACGGCTATCAGGCCCAGGCACCAGCAGAGACCGTACCAACGCACACTGACGAACCACAGGTGAAAGGCCACTACATCGGGATTCCAATTAATGAATGACAGCATATCGGTTTGAATGATAGGGTTTAAGAGTTCAAAGGGTTCAAAGGTTCAAAGGGTTCAAGGCTGCGATTAAGCGAGAGGAGAACGATGCTTGCATCGGTTATCCCGAGCGAGAGCAGGCTCGACCGAAGGTCAAAGTTCAAGGTTCAAGGAGTCGACCGCAGCCCTAATTATGAATTGTGAATTATGAATTATGAATTGAGAAAAGTCACGTTAGACATTGAAGCGGAAGTGCATGATATCGCCGTCCTGGACTTCGTATTCCTTGCCTTCGACTCCCATCTTTCCGGCCTCGCGCACAGCGGCTTCGGAGCCGTAGCGGATGTAGTCTTCATACTTGATGACCTCGGCGCGGATGAAGCCTTTCTCGAAGTCTGTATGGATGACGCCTGCGCACTGGGGTGCTTTCCAGCCGCGACGGAATGTCCAGGCTTTCACTTCCATCTCGCCTGCTGTGATAAAGGTCTGCAGGGAGAGCAGGTGGTATATGGCCTTGATGAGACGGTTGCAGCCGCTTTCGGTCAGTCCCATGTCCTCCAGGAACATCTGCTTTTCCTCGTAGGTCTCCAGCTCGGCTATGTCGGCCTCGGTCTGGGTGCTGATGACGAGCATCTCTGCCTGCTCTCCCTGTATCGCCTCGGCTACCGCTGCCGTGTATTGATTGCCCTGAGCGGCACTGGCGTCATCGACGTTGCAAACGTAGAGCACAGGCTTCGTGGTGAGCAGGAAGAGGCTGCGCGCTGCATTGTTCTCGTCCTCGGTCTCGAAGGTAACGGTGCGGGCGCTGAGGCCCTGTTCCAGGGCGGCCTTATACTTAAGGAGGACATCCAGCTCCACTCGAGCCAGCTTGTCGCCGCCCACTCGGGCTTGTTTCTCCACCTTCTTGATGCGGTTCTCCACCGTCTCAAGGTCTTTTATCTGCAGTTCCGTGTCGATGATTCCCTTGTCGCGGACGGGGTTCACGGAGCCGTCGACATGCACTATATTCGGATCGTCGAAGCAACGTAATACGTGGATGATGGCGTCGCACTCGCGAATGTTAGCCAGAAACTGGTTGCCCAGACCCTCGCCCTTGCTGGCTCCCTTTACCAGTCCGGCGATATCTACTATATCGCAGACTGCCGGAACGATGCGACCCGGATGGACCAGCTCGGCCAGACGCGTCAGGCGCTCGTCGGGGACTGACACCTGACCCAGCTGCGCATCAATGGTGCAGAAGGGAAAGTTCGCAGCCTGGGCTTTCGCGCTTGACAAACAATTGAAAAGAGTGGATTTTCCCACATTGGGAAGCCCCACAATACCTGCTTTTAATGCCATAATGGTTTATTTTTGTGCAAAGGTACAACATCTTCGCCATTTTTCCAAAAAAATGAGGACAGAAAGAACTTTTCTTCGGAAAGAATGTCGGGGATGCTATCTCACCAGTATTTTGCGGTGATTCGTGACATAGAGACCGGGCCGGAGAGCGCTTTGCCCGGCATGACGCTGATTCAGGACGCTTTTGCCGTCGATCGTATATATGGCCGAAGCCTCGTCTTTCGGTTCGTCCAATGGCGGCAGTTCCTCTATGCCGGTAGCTTCGCCTACGGGGAACATCAGCATCAGGGCGGGCATGCCGCTGGCGTTATAGCTCTCCACCTGCTCTGTCTCCTTTGTGCTTCCAGATCTGAAATTTGCATTGTGAATGCCCCTTTTCTGGTCGCGGTTCGTCCAAGCCCTCTGGATGTTCCGCCTGATGTAACTGGCATAGCGCGTCTGACCGCAGTCATAGACCAGCATGCTGATATACTGGGCGAAGATGGCGGCATAGATGCCCTGCTCGACCCCGGTCTCCAGGGGCAGGTAGTAGGAGCTGCACATCGTATTGAAGACGTAATTGGCGGCGCGGTTTGCCTTTGCGAGATACGTCTCCTCGCCCGTGAGCAGGTAGAGGTGGCAGCAGGCGCCGATATAGGTGGCCTGGTTGTATAGGTGGTCCTTGAACTCAGGTCCGCCGCCGTGGATGCCGTCGGCGACCCGCCCGTTCGAGACAAGTGTGTTGTCGGCCCACTCAAAGACCTCCTTTGCCTTTTCCAGATACCACTCCTTCGTCTGTTGCGAGGGTCGGCCTGTCGTTGCGGGCTCGGCCCGTCCCTCCGGCACGATCTTATGCAGCAGGCATGCTGCGATTACCGTAGGGAAGTTGATGCAGGCCGAGCGGAAGTCGCCTGCCTTGTGGGCCTTGGGTTTGTCGATGGGCTGCCATTCCCAGAACATGCCGCCACCCAGTCCGCGGGCAGGGTCGGCATACGAACCGTCGTCGCCCACCTTCGGCGAGCCGTACCAGACGCGCAGGAAGCTGCGCTCGGCCTCGCTCCGGTAGGGATACGAAGTGGTGCTCCCGCCGAAAGCCTCGTGGGCCCGCGCCAGGGCGCAGGTCCACCACATGATATCGTCATAGACGAACCAGCCCGTGTTGGTGTTGTTATTGTCGAAGTCGAAGTTGCAGTACTGCTTCTTCTCGCCCGAGTAGATGCGCTGGGCCACCGTCTTGTACTTCGTCTTGCGGGTGGCGTTGTCCTCCTGCACAGCCCGGCGATAGGCATTCACGGCCATATCATAGAAGATGGCCTGGCACCAGATGGCAGCCGCACCGTTCCAGCGGTCGACGGCTGTGGCGCGGGCCGAATGGTCGCGATAGATGTACTTGCTGTTCTTCGTGTCCAGGAAGACGCGGTTGAAATCGTCATAAGCCCGCCACTCGTCCTCGTCGGTATAAGTATAGGTCTGTGCAGACAGACTGCCTGCACAGACGATGAGAGTTAAAAAGACGGATAAGAGTCTCTTCATTTCTTCTTCTTGCTCTTTTTTGCTTTAGCCTTGCTCGGAGTGAACTCCTTGCTGAAGGAGTAGGGCGCAGCCTCGAGCGAGTTGCCGCGCTGCCTGTTGGGCTTCGAGTCCATCGCCCATTCCATATTCATACCCTTCAGGAGGTCGGTGTGGGTGACGTAGTTCACCTTGTGCTCGGCTCCGTTTACGGAGAGGCGCTGCACGTAGCGGTTCTGGTCGCTGTTGGCGGGGGCTGAGATGACCAGGTCCTTGCCCTGGGGCAGGTGGACGGTCATCTTCTTGAAGTAAGGTGCGCCCAGCACATATTCGCCGGAACCCGGGCAGACGGGATAGAAGCCCATGGCCGTGAAGACGTACCAGGCACTGGTCTGTCCGTTGTCCTCGTCGCCGCAGTAGCCGTCGGGCTGGGCGTTGTAGAGGCGGTTCATCGCCTCGCGCACCCAGTACTGTGTCTTCCAGGGCTGACCGCTGTAGTTATACATGTAGAGCATGTGCTGGATGGGCTGGTTGCCGTGGGCGTAGTTGCCCATGTTCATGATCTGCATCTCGCGAATCTCGTGGATGGTGCCGCCGTAGTAGCTGTCGTCGAAGATGGGAGGCAGCACGAAGACGGTGTCGAGCATGTGGTTGAACATATCCGCGCCGCCCATCAGGTCGATGAGTCCCTGCGGGTCGTGGAAGACGCTCCAGGTATAGTGCAGGCTATTGCCCTCGGTGAAGGCATCGCCCCACTTGAAGGGGTTGAAGTCGGGAGCCCACTGGCCGTTCTCCAGCTTGCCCCGCATCAGGTTGTGCTCCTTGTCGAACAGGTTCCTGTAGTTCATGGCGCGCTCGGCATAGACGCGGATCTCCTTCTCGGGCTTGCCCAGCGCCTGTCCCAGCTTGTAGATGCACCAGTCGTCGTATGCGTACTCGAGGGTACGGGCGGCGCTCTCCTTGATCTTGTCGTAGGGTACGTAGCCCAGCTCGTTGTACTCCTTCCAGCACCGGCGTCCGCTGGCACTGCGCTCCAGCATAGCGTTGGCTCCGTGGGTTACGGCGGCCCAGAGCGAGTCGATCTCGTAGCCGCGGATGCCCTTCAGCCAGGCATCGGCCACAACTGAAGCCGAGTTGTTGCCCACCATGCAGTCGCGGTGTCCGGGCGAGCTCCACTCGGGCAGGAAGCCGCTTTCCTTGTAGGCATTGGCCCATCCCTGCTGCATCTGCTGGCTCATCTCGGGATAGACTAGGTTGACCAGCGGGAAGAGGGCGCGGAAGGTGTCCCAGAAGCCTGTGTCGCCGAAGAGGGGACCGGGCAGGACCTGACCGTTATAGGGGCTGTAGTGCACCGTTTCGCCCTTGGCGTTGATCTCATGCAGTGTGCGGGGGAAGAGCACCGAGCGATACAGGCAGCTGTAGAAGGTGCGCAGGCGGTCCACATCCGACATGTCCTGCACATCGAAGCGGCTCAGCACGCGGTTCCATTCCTGCCGTCCTTCCTCGGCCACCTGGTCCAGGGTCTTCTGACCCAGCTCTTTCAGGTTCTGCTCGGCATGCTCAATGCTGATGAACGAACTAGCCACCCGCACAACCACCTGTTCGCCGCGCTTTGTGCTGAAGCCGGCTATGCCGCCGGCGTGCTTGCTGGTAGCCTCCAGGGCAGAGGTGCTGATGTTGCCCTCGTCAACCGTTGCGCTGTAGGTGAAGGGACGGTCGAACTGCACCACGAAATAGTTGCGGAAGTTGCGGGTCACGCCGCCGCTGTTGCGAGTGGAGTAGCCCACAATCTTGTTCTCGCCGGGGATGACCTTCACATACGAGCCGCGGTCGAAGGCGTCCACCACCAGGAAGGCTTTCTCGGCCTCGGGATAGGTGAAGCGGAAGATGGCAGCCCGGTTCGTGGGGGCTATCTCGGTAACCAGGTCGTAGTCGGCCAGATATACCTTATAATAATAAGGTGTAGAGGTCTCGGCCTTGTGCGAGTACCAGCTGGCGCGCTTCTCCTCGTCGAAGACTGGTTCGCTTCCCACCTCGGGCATCAGGTTGAACATGCCGTAGTCGTTCATCCAGGGGCTTGGCTGGTGGGTCTGCTTGAAGCCGCGTATCTTGTCGGCATCGTAGGTGTAGGCCCATCCGTTGCCCATCTTGCCTGTCTGGGGTGACCAGAAGTTCATGCCCCAGGGTACGGCAATTGCGGGGTAGGTGTTACCCGTGCTCAGGGCCGGTGTGGAATGGGAGCCCACCAGCGGATTAACGTACTGAACGGGATTGTCGATGGCTCTCGAACCTGTGGCAGCAAACAGGAGTGCGCACAGGGCTGTCATAATCTTTTTCATTAATTAGGAGTTAGGAATTGAACTCTTGAACCTTTTTACAGTTCCTTAATTTTCACATTCTTAAACCAGACCTCATCGCCGTGATCCTGAAGCAGGATGCGGCCGTCGCGGTTGCCGAAGTTGGGCCAGTTCTTGTATTTGCTGTAGGCCACCAGCGCGTCCCATTCCTGGTTGTTGCGCTCATATTCCAGCATCTTCACACCGTTGAGCCAGTGCTCCACATGACTGTCCTTCACGATGACGCAGGCCGTGTTCCAGGCTGTGATGTCGAAGGGTTTCTGTTCGGGAGCCGGAATCAAGTCGTAGAGCGAACCCAGCTTGCGGTTGCCCTTCACGCCCAGCTTGGCATCGGGGTGGCGCAGGTCGTCCAGGATCTGGAACTCGCAGCCGATGGCGCTGCCTTCGCCCTTGTTCATATCGGGGTCCACGAAATACTTGATGCCGCTGTTGGCACCTTCCGTAATCTTGAAGTCCACTTTCAGAATGAAGTTGTGGTAGGCACGAGTGGTCACGATGTCGCCGCCGTTTCCGCTCTCTGCGCCGTCGGCCTTCTCCACCTTCAGGATGCCGTTCTCGATGCGCCATCCCTTCTGGGGGAAGCCTTCCAGCTTGGCGCCGCGCCATCCTTCGGTTGTCTTGCCGTCCCACAGCAGTTTCCATCCCTCGCGCTGTTCCTGCTCGGTCAGGGTGTTATCCGTACTGGGTGGCTCAGGTGTCTGTACCACCTTCTTCTTTGCCGCCGCGATGGGCATTGCCATCAGCAGGGCCATTAATGCAATAGCTATCTTTTTCATCAGTTTATTCTTAAGTCGGGTGAATTTTGAATTTTGAATTTATAATTTTTGAATTAAATTTTGTAGAACTCTTCCCATCCGCGACGAGGAGGCATGCCGGTGAGCATGGCGTTTGCGAACTCGTTGTTGGTGAAGCGCTTTGTGCGCGGGTCGAAGAACAGCTGAGTGTTAAGCCGCTGAGCGATGACGCCCAGGCAGAACACCTGGCTCAGCACGCCGTTTATCTCGAACGGCGAGCGTGTCTTCTCCTTGCCCTGACAGGCGCGCAGGAAGTTCACGTAGTGGTTGCTGGGGCTCTTGGGTACCTCGGGCAGCTTGCTCTCCATCTCCTTGGCCTTCTCCTCGGGGATGATCTTCAGGGTGCTGCCGTGGCTTCCGCCCTTGAAGATGAGGTCGCGGCTGTAGATGATCTTGCCCGGGCTCACCTTCACCTTCGAGTTCTCGAAGTCGTTCTGTCCGCTGGCGGGAATGTTGGCAGCCATCTCGCTCTTGCCGTATCCCTCGGGCAGGGGAGGCAGGTTGTCCGTGCCGTCGTACCACGTTACGTCGCATGGAGGCATACCGTCGCGGGCGCCGAAGCGGAACAGGATGGTGCTGCTGTAGGGATAGAAGAACTCGTTGTGGTACTTGGCATACTTCAGGGTGATCTCGTAGGGCAGACCCAGGTTGAGGAACTCATGAACGGTGTCCAGGATGTGTGCTCCCCAGTCGCCCAGGGCTCCCATACCGAAGTCGTACCAGCTGCGCCAGTCGCCCTGGTGGAACAGGTTGCTGAAATTGTGGTAGCGTACGCCGCCGTGCCAGGTATCCCAGTCCATACCCTCGGGAATCGGGTCGCCCTGCGGCATCTGAATCATGTTGTAGTCGTACTTGTGCCAGCGGCGTGCCTCGTTCATGTGGGCGGTCACGGCCGTCACGTCCTTGATGATGCCGGCCTCCTGCCAGGCCTTGAACTGGAAGTAGTTGGCCTCCGAGTGGCCCTGGTTACCCACCTGGGTGGCCAGTTCGGGGTGGCGCTTGGCCATCTCGATGAGCAGCTCGGCCTCCTGGAAGGTGCGCACCATCGGTTTCTCCAAATAGACGTGCTTGCCATACTTCAGGGCCATCATGGCCACGAAGAAATGGATGTGGTCGGGCACGCTGGCCGCTACGGCGTCGAAGTGGTCGCCATACTCCTCGAACAGCTTGCGGAAGTCGGTGAAGCGCTTGGCGTTGGGATACATGCCCAGCACCTTCTGGCACTGCTTGCCCTTCAGGTCCACGTCGCACAGGGCTACTACGTCCACCATGTTCGTTTTCGCAAACTCGTCGATGTTCTGCTGTCCGCGGTTACCTATGCCGATGTAGGCAATCTTCACTTTGTCCGTCTTGGCCGCCTTCGTCTGCTGCGAAGTCATAGCGAAAACATTGTTCACAGGGTTCAGGGTCAGTCCTGCCGTTGCCAGGCTCACACCCTTCAGAAAATCTCTTCTTGTCGTCATTTTTATTTCGGTTTTTATAGTTTAGTTTATGTTTCCGTGGGCAAAGTTAACAAAAAAAAGCAAGAAACGACTATAAATTCCTAATTATTTGCATAAAAAGTACTAATAGAACGCCCGAAATGCCAAAAACAGCCGTTCCGCCGCGTTGATTTGCTATTTTTCAGAACAAATAATCCCCTTTTCAGTCGTCCAATGAAAAAAAAGCAGTATCTTTGTCGTGGAAAGTTCGGTTCGTCAAGAAGAAAAACCTATGTCAAACAAATAAAACCAACTAAACTATGTCAAGCAGAAGAAATTTTCTGAAGAGCGCTGCCATGCTCTCACTGGGCGCTTCCATGGTGCCCGAGGCTGCCTTTGCGGCAAGCAAGAAAAAAGCTCCTAAGGCCAAGGGAGGCAAGTCCATCGGCCTGCAGCTCTATTCCGTAGGTCCCGAGGTGTCGGGCGCCAACACGGCCGAGGGCCTCAAGCGACTCCGCGAGATGGGCTACACCTATGTCGAGCTGGCCGGATTCCTCGGTCACTCCGCTTCCGAGCTCAAGAAGATGACCGACGATGCCGGCATCAAAATCATGAGCACCCACCTGAACCCCAACACCAACGGCGAGAAGTACTCGCAGGCCAACAAGCAGCAGATCGTCGACTTCTGGAAGAAACAGATCGACGAGCACGCCTCCTTCGGCATGAAGTACATCGTGCAGCCGGGCCTGCCCCGCATCGACACCATCGACGATGCCAAGCGCGTGGCCGACGTGTTCAATGCCTGTGGCGAGGCGGCCAGGAAGGCCGGCCTCCTCTGGGGATACCACAACCACGACCGCGAGTTCAACCGCGTGAAGGGCGAGGGCAAGGAGGAGCGTCAGATCGAGGAGATCTTCATCACCGAGACCGACCCCGCACTCGTCTGCATCGAGCTCGATGTGTACTGGACCGTCATGGGCCGCCAGGACCCCGTGGAGTGGATCAACCGCTATGCCGACCGCATCCAGCTGCTCCACATCAAGGACCGCATGGTGCTGGGCCAGTCGGGCATGATGAACTTCGAGCAGATCTTCAAGAACTTCTACGCCAACGGGCACGACACGTTCTTCGTTGAGGTAGAGGACATCGGCAGCGGCAAGCAGATGCAGCGCGTGAGCGACAGTGCCGACTATCTGCTGGCAGCCGACTTCGTGAAGTAAGCGGCTACCACAGGCGCGCGCCACACACACTCTCTCACACACACAGGTCGGGCAGCCCGGGCATCAGAAAACCCGCCGCTGCCTGCCTGCTTTTGAGTGACAGGGGGCGCGTCGGGTTCTGACTATTCAATATAAAAAGATGTATGAAAGAAGGGTTTAACGGACAGCAGCTAATACGCATGCCCGAGGCCATGCTCAGCCTGCTCGACGAGGAGGACCTGCTGAAGACGCTGTGCATCCACGCCATCGGCTACTTCCCCTATGCCAGCCACCACTTCATCAGCCGGCCCCGCGGGATGGAGGATGAAGCGGGCCAGTACCTGCTTCACTACTGCGTGGAGGGCGAGGGATGGTGCGAGATACGCGGGCAGCGCTACGGCGTGAAGCCCAGCCAGTTCTTCATCTTCCCCGTGGACGAGCCCCACTCCTACGGATCGGCCGAGGGCAGCAAGTGGACGGTCTACTGGGTGCGCTACGGCGGTTCGCTGGCCCGCTACTTCTCCGAGGGCTTCCAGGAGCCGGCAACCATCAAGGCGGGCATCACCTCGCGCATCGCGTTCCGGCAGGACCTCTTCGAGGAGATGTACAACATCTTGGACAAGGCATACAACCGCGAGAACCTGTGCTATGCCTCCTCGCTGCTCTTCAGCTACCTCTCCTCGTTCAAGTTCCTGAGCGCCTACCGCAAGTCGTCCGACAGGATCACCGCTGCCCTCGACGAGAAGGCGCTCGTCGGCGAGATGGTCCATTTCATGCAGGAACGGCTCGAGAAGCGCATCACCCTGCAGGACCTGTCCGACTACACCGGCTACTCCGTCACCCAGCTCTCGCTCATCTTCCGCCGCCATGTGGGCTACTCGCCCATGAACTACTTCAACATCCTGAAGATACGCCGTGCATGCTGGCTGCTGGAGCACACGACGCTCAAGGTCTACCAGATATGCTACAAGTCGGGCTTCGACGACCCCTACTACTTCTCGCGCCTGTTCAAGAAGATAGTGGGCACCTCTCCGCAGGCCTACCGTAGCGAGGGCCTTTGTTTAATTCACAATTCATAATTGACCTTCGGTCGACTCCTTTCACGACTCGGCAAAACTGGAACAAGTTCCGTTCTGCACTCGCTGCTCCAGGAGTTCAAAATTGAGCTGGCGTTGCTCCGGGAGTTTAAGGTTCAAGGCTGCGAGTAAGCGAGAGGAGAGTGATGCTTGCATCAGCTTTTCCGAGCGGGAGCAGGCTCGACCGAAGGTCAAGGTCGTTGTTCGTTTTTGGGTGTTGTGCATTCGTTCACAAGATAGACAATGTTCATATAGGGAATGCCGGTATTGTTTTCCAGTCCTATCTCGCAGGTACGGCTGTTGGAATACCCGACCTCGATATGATTGTCCTCAATCTGCGGGCGGAGTTTCCTTAACCCATATCTGTTCAGCTCGGGGAACGTGAAGCCTCGGTCGCCGGCAAATCCGCAACAGCCGACACCCTCGGGCAGGAAGACATTTGTA
>JAILKU010000179.1 GCA_024693505.1 Bacteroidaceae bacterium
CATCATCACGCCCGGAGCCGGCGGCAGACCGACGGACGTTGCCGCCTATACCCTTGACGGCCGCCGCATCGGAAAGCCTGCACAGAAGGGCGTGTACATCCAGAACGGTAAGAAATATGTTGTAAAGTAAATATAGGAGGATACAGATATGATAAAGAAAGAATATAAGAAGCCCGCGACGCGCGTGGTAATGATTCAGCATCACGTACTACAGATGCTGTCCGGTTCGGTAACGAGCATTACGACCACTGGCCTTAACGACAGTCTCATCCTGCCTCCAGGCGGTCTGCCTGCCTTGCCCGGCAGCCCATGGAAAGACGCCTGGTAAACATCTGAACTCGCGTCCTGCCCCCGAAAGCCCCCTACCTCTCCCGTAATGGAGGGGAGAAGGATACGGAAAAGCGAGGCCTCGGCCTCGCTTTTTCTATTCATGGCTCGGGAGATTCAAAGCGCCAGCCCCTTCTCTCCTCCTTTCCGGAGGGGCCTGTGGAGGCTCCCTTCTCGCTCCTTTTCCTATAATAAATAAAAAAAAATGTCCGTGTATTTGGTAGTTTTTCCAAAACTCTGTACTTTTACGTGCCGATTTGGTGAAAAACCACGGAAAAGTAACCATAAATCCGCCCCGCGGAGACGTTTTAGAGTACATTTTATTCATTCATTTATTAATTAATTTATCGCTTATGAAGAAAATTACATTCTTTCTCCTGCTTGCACTGATGTGCATGGCCGGAAGCCGTCTGAGTGTGATGGCACAGGGCATTCCCGAGCCGACCGCTCAGTGGAACTTCAACAGTCAGGCCGACCTGATGACTGCCGACATAGGCAGTCTCGAGATGACGCCTGCCGTGCTCAGCCAGAAGAGCATCCGCTTCACGTCGGTCGAGGAGGCCGGCATCGTTCAGGCCGAGGGTCCCACCGAGGACAGCAAGGCCATCCACGTTCCGGCTACGGCTGCCCTGAAGGTGAGTCGTGCAGCCGGCTCACAGGAAACGACCACCTACTCCATCCTGATGGACGTCAAGATGCCGAACACCGACCCGTATAACGGCCTGTTCCAGACCGACGAGGCCAACGCCAACGACGGCGACCTCTTCATCAACGGGCACAAGATCGGCGTCGCATCCATGGGCGGATACTTCGGAAACATCCTGAACAACAAGTGGTACCGCATCATCATCACCTACAGCGACGGCACCGTCAAGGTCTATGTGGACGGCGAGAGGCTCATCAACGCCAATCCCGATGCCAACAACCGCCACAAGATCGGCGCGTGGGGCTTCTACCTCTTCTGCGACGAGGACGGCGAGAAGACCGACACCTACGTCTCCCGCGTCTCCTTCTGGGAAACGCCGCTTACCGAGGACCAGGTGGCCGAGCTGGGCATGGCCGCTCCCCCGGTGGTTCTTCCTCCCACCGAAATCGCCACGGCTCAGGACCTCGTGGCCTTTAGCGAGGCTGTCAACGGCGGCAAGGCTGACCTGAATGCCATACTGACCGCCGACATCGACATGAGCGGCGTGGCCATCGAGCCCATCGGCTCCCAGTCGAACCTCTACATGGGCACGTTCGACGGACAGGGACACATCATCAGCAATCTCACCATCGAGAAGCCGGGCACTGACTACGTCGGCCTCTTCGGCTGCGTGAGCGGCGGCGCCACCATCAAGAACATGGTGCTGAAGAACGCCAAGATCGTCGGCAATGCCTTCATCGGCATCGTGGGCGGCTCCAACGGCGGCGGCACAGTCAAGCTCGACTGCCTGGGCTTCGAGGGCGAGGCCGTCGGCACGGCACAGAACGTGTCCGGCATCATCGGCGTGAACATGGGCAGCTCTGCCACCTTCCTCATCAGCAACTGCTACGTGACCGGCAAGGTGGAGGGCGCCAGGGAGAGCGCAGCCATCACCGGCTGGACCGGCGGCTCGCAGAGCTCCGTCGTGAACTGCTGGAGCAATGCCGAGGTGAGCGGCAACGACGAGGGTAAGGACTTCTACCGCAACGACGCCACCGTATGGTCCAACTGCTACAACCAGACGGGTCTTCAGGTGGGCTTGCTCGACGAGGCAACCCTGACAACCGGCGAGTTCTGCTACATACTGAACGGCGGCAGTTCCGACGGCGCCTGGTATCAGACCATCGGGCAGGATGCCTATCCCGTCCTGACTTCTTCAAGCAAGAAGGTCTATGCCAATCCCTCCGAGGGATTCCGCTGCGACGGCCAGCCCATGGGCGAGACCACCTTCAGCAACACTCCCAACAGCATTGATATACCGGCACATACCTACGACGGCGGCATCTGCGCAGTCTGCGGACAGGTCAATGCCGAGTACCTGACACCCAACGCCGGCGGTTCCTACGAACTGGCCAGCGCCAAGGACGTCGTGTGGTTCGCCAACTTCATCGCCTCCACAAAGAACGGCGCCCTGAACGCCATACTCACGGCCGACATCCAGTTCACCGACGAGGAGAACGACCGCATGGTTCCCATCGGCTCGCCGTCGACCACCTTCTCGGGCGTCTTTGACGGCCAGAACCACAAGGTGAGCGGCTTCAACATGGTGGCAAAAGCTCAAAACGCCGGCTTCTTCGGACACGTACAGGGCGGCACGGTGAAGAACTTCTCCATCGAGGGCGACCTGACCTGCTTCGGTCCCAACAACGGCGCCATCGCCATGGCCAATAACGCCACCATCGAGAACGTACACTCCGCACTGAACATCCTGGTACCTGCCGACAAGAGCGTGACGCACACGGCCGGCGTGGTGGGCGATGCACAGGGAAGCACGGTGGTTAGATACTGCACCTTCAGCGGTGTGCACACCGTCGAGGCCGGACATGACTGCTTCGGCGCCGTCGTGGGCTACACCAACACGGCACGCGTGGAGTACTGCGCCAACTACGGTCAGCTACTCTTCGCCAACGTCGGCTGCTACGCCGGCGGCATCGTGGCCTACATCAACAACAGCAGCAACGCAGGCATCAGCAATTGCCTCAACGTGGGCGAGATTCGTACCATCGACGGCAGCGAGCCTCAGTACGGCGGTGCCATCATAGGCCGCCTGCGCAGCTGGAACGAGTCTGTCATGGGTCCGAACTACTGGCTCGAGGGCAGTGCAGCGCGCGGCACGGGCGAACAGACCTCTGCCAAGTCGCAGATGGCCACCCTGGACCAGATGAACAGCGGCGAGGTGGCATGGTTCCTCAACAATGAGACCTTCATCAATCCCGTATGGTACCAAAATGTCGGCGAGGATGAATATCCCGTGCTGGACAGCACTCACGGCCTCGTCTACGGCTTCGGCGGCGAATACGGCTGCGTGAAGAACGGCGACGTGAATGCCTTGCGTTCCGCCCTGGTAAGCGGCGAGAGCGCATACGTTCAGAACCTCGTGGCCCAGAAGACCCTCAAGGAAGCCTATCAGGAGAAGGTATCGGCCATCAGCAGCATGAACACTATCGAAGAGATTTCCGCAGCCTACACTGCCCTGATGGAGGATAAGGCCGTGCTGAAGGAGAATGCCGATGCATATCAGGCCTTCATAGATAAGGTAGAGGCCACAAAGGCAGAGCTGGAGGCTCATCCCGAAATCATCTGCCCCGAGAGAGATATCCTCGAGGACTATCTCAATAGTAGCGACGAGCCTTCTGAAGAGCATCCCTACGGCGGCGCACAGTATATCATCGAAAACGAGCTCCTCGGCACCGCTGAGATAAAGGACGAGACGGCCCGCATCAACACCATGCTCGATGCAGCCATCAGCAATTCGCTCCAGCCCGGCAGCGACATCACGCGCTTCGTCGTCAATCCCGACTTCTCAAGCGATGGCGTCGTGGACGGATGGAGCGGTTCTACCCCCAGCCACTATGCACATCCTGACGGCGAATGCGTTGCGCTCGAGGCCAGGGACGGACGTCTCTTCGACCTGCACCAGACGGTTACCGGTCTGCCCAACGGATACTACATCATTTCGGCAAATGCCGTGTTCCGTCCAGGCAGCATGCCCGATGCCAATACGAACTACGGTGCATACATCTACATCAACAACAACATGAACTACGTGATGGCTGGCAGCGAGGACGCCATCCCCGAAGACGCTGCTGTCAGCAAGGAGAACTGCTATCTCGAAGACGACGCCACCAAGGATGTCCTTCTCTTCGACGATAACGGTAACGAAGTCGGCTGGGCTCCCAACAGAGCCACCGGTATGGTATATGCCATCAAGGGCGGCCGTTACGCCGACAACCTCATCGTGACGCACGTCACCGACGGTTCAGTCACCTTCGGTATCCTCAACGTGGGCACACCTGGCGGCAACGACTGGATGGGCCTGGGCAACTTCAAACTGACCTTCGCCGGACCCGACGCAGGCGAGGATGCACTGCCCTATATACAGAAAGCCCTGCAGAGCCAGGTGGCACGCGCCAAGACCGTGCTCGACTACATGGGCGACGTGGGTGACTTCAAGCTGCGTCCCAACTTCAGCAATGAACTCAGGACGGCGCTCGCCGATGCCGTACAGAAAGCTGAAAGCGCTGCAACGGTGGACGATGCCTACGCTCAGGTGACGGTTATCTCCGACCTGTTCAAGGAGATCTATGAGAGCAAGCGCGCATACGCTTCGCTCATCAATATGTGTGAGGCTTACCTCACCGTAGTCTTCGACGAGGGCAATGGCTGCACGCCGGAGGAAATGGCTCAGGCCGACCAGGTATTCAATACCATCGTCGAGAAGTGGACTGCCGGTGCATACACCACCGAAGAGGCCTGGGCTCAGGGCGAGCTGGTTGACGATCCCCTCTACAAGCGCTTCTACGGCAACAGTCCCGAGATGGTGGATGGCATCTATCAGATTACCGATCCCGACCAGATCCTCTGGTTCTCCAATATGGTCAAGGCCGGATACAACGACATGAATGTGGCTCTGGCTGCTGATATCGACATGACCGGCGTGGCCGAGAGGTTCAAGCCCATCGGCTCTTCCGAAATCCCCTTTACCGGTACCTTCGACGGTCAGAACCATAAGATTACCGGCTTCAGCTATGTCGGCACGGGTGACTATAATGGCTTCTTCGGTTATGCTGACGGTGCTTCCATCGAGGACTTCAGCATCGACGGTACACTGACGGCTGCCGGTACGGCCAGTGGCGCCATCGGATGGATCTACGGCGGCGTTGTCCGCAACGTACACTCCTCACTGGTTATCGATGCTACTCAGGGCACGGTACACCATGTAGGCGGTGTCGTAGGCTCGCTGCGTGTAGGCACGGCTATGGACCACTGCACCTTCTCGGGCACACTCACAGTGGGTGAGAGCAATGACTGCTTTGGCGGCATCGCCGGCTATTCCCACGAGTATGCTTCGATAGAGAACTGCGCCCACTACGGCAAGCTCTACTTCGCTTCCGCCGGTTGCTATGCAGGCGGTATCCTCGGTTACCTGAACAACGCCTCCTTCTATGGCGTTAAGAACTGTATCAGCGTGGGTGACGTGAAGTTCACCGGCGAGGGCGCCCCCACCTACGGCGGTGCTATCGTAGGCCGTCTGCGCGATCACAATGCCAACTACTTCGGCGTGAACTACTGGCTCGAAGGCAGCGCTGCCCGCGCCTTTGGCGAGAAGACCATGGACAAGAGCAAGAGTGTTACGGCCGAGCAGCTGGCAAGCGGCGAAATCTGCTTCCTGCTGAACGCAGCTCAGGCCAATGGCGCAACCGTTTGGTTCCAGACGTTGGGCGAGGACGCCTATCCTGTACTGGATGACACGCACAAGACTGTCTCCAGGAACAGCGACGGCACCTACACCAACGAATTTGTTGACATGGGCGACGGCTCTAAGGAAAGACCGTTCGTAGTGAAGTCGGCAGAAGACATGGCCAACCTAATTAACATGCTCGTCTCCGGCCAAATGAACTACGTGGTGATGGAAGACGATATAGACATGTCAGGCATTACCGACTGGAAGCCTCTCTTCGATATCGCCGACCAGTCGAATGGCTATCCCTACATCGACTTTGACGGTAAGAATCACGTCATCCGCAACTTTACATCCAACAACCCCGACCAGTGGTACAACGGTATCTTCGGCGTGCTCTGCGGTAATGTCCGCAATCTTGGTGTGGAGAATGCCAACGTCGAGTGCCAGGCCAGCGGTACGGGTATTCTGGCCGGCTACCTGGGTCACTCAACCTATGCTAAGCCCTGCTACGTGGAGAATGTCTGGGTAACGGGTAAGCTTACTGTCACGAACGGCTACTGCGGCGGCATGTTCGGTAATATTGCCGACGAGAGCCACTTCCTGAACTGCTACGCTAATGTGGAGATAACTGGTTCCAGCGATCTCACTGGTGGTATCATCGGTCGCGTTCGCGGTATGGTCGATATGGTTCAGTGCTATGCAGCCGGCAGCATTAACCGCGGCGGCGGCATCATCGGCGGCGGATTCCAGGATGCAACGCCTCTGGGTACTTACAAGCACGTGGTTGTTTGGAACAATACCGACAAGAACTTCGGTCCGGCAAGAGACAACGAAGACTTGCGCATGATTGAGTTCTACGACGGTTCCAACTTCTCGCAGCTTCAGCAGGAGGTTGTGGCATGGGATCCCGAGGTTTGGTACTGCGATATGGCCGAGGGCTCTTATCCTGTGCTGAAACCCTTCTCCACCGGCATCGCCTCTGTTCGTCCGTCGCTCAACAGCACTATCTACGACCTGCAGGGCCGCAAGCTGGAGAAGATTTCCCAGAAGGGCGTCTACATCATCGACGGCAAGACAGTCTTAGTGCGTTGATAATGCATCATGCAGTAATCTGAAGTTAAGTGAACAGAAGAAACTTCCTCCGGACGGCGGCTCTTGGCGGGGCCGCCGTCCTTTTTGATTTCGAGACGGCCTTCGCCCGCGGGACGAAAGACCCGCTGGTGGGTAAGGCATGGCAGGGATGGCACCGCGGCCAGTTCCAGGTGCACTTCATCTACACCGGTGTGGCCGAGTCCATGTTTCTGATATTCCCCGACGGCACGTCGATGCTTCTCGACTGCGGCGACCATAACGCCATCGGGCGAGGCAAGCTGGCAGTGCCCGTCCTGCCCAGTCCCGACCGCCATTCCGGCGAGTGGATTGCCCGATACGTGCAGCGCGTTAACCCTCGGGGCTGCGATGTTGACTACCTCATGCTCTCCCATTACCATAGCGATCATGGCGGCCACCAGAACTTCTACGCCTCGAAAGAGGTGCGCGACGGCGAGGACTACGCCCTGAGCGGCTTCAGCCAGGCGGCTGAGTGGCTTACCTTCCACAAGGCCTTTGACCGCTGCTGGCCCAGCTACGACGATCCCATCCCTCTGCTCGACCATCGCTCGGCCGACTGCGTGGAGCAGATGCGCCGCTTCTATATCTACATGGCCCGTCATCGCGGACTGAAGATCGAGAAGTTCCGGGTGGGGGAGACCAATCAGGTGGCCCTTCTGCATAAACCGAAGGCCTATCCCCAGTTTTCCGTGTTCAACATCTGCGCCAACGGACGCATTGCTTCTCCTCCGCAGGGCGGGGGCGAGCTTCGCATCATCGACTTGTATAAGGAGTACAAGGAGCAGAACAATCCCTGGCGGCTCAACGAGAACGGCATGAGCCTGGGCATGATTATCAGCTACGGCCCGTTCCGCTTCTATACGGCTGGCGACTTCTCCGACCGCTTCAAGCTCCCCGACGGTTCCACGATGGACATCGAGGAACACATGGCCGATGTCTGCGGCGCAGTCAACGTGGCGAAGCTGAACCACCACGGCCACTATTCCATGCCGGCAAAGCTCGTTTCAGCGCTGCGTGCCCAGGTCTATGTCAGTTGCGTCTGGGACCAGCTTCACAATGTGGATCCCGTCATGGCGCGTCTCTCCGACCGTTCGCTCTATCCCGGCGAGCGCATCCTGTGCCCTGGCGTCATGCCTGCCGAGCGCAGGGCTGAGGATGCCGGAAAGGCCTGGCTCGACGATGTGGTGCCGGCTTCCTTCGAGGGCGGGCACGTTGTGCTGAACGTTGAGAAGGACGGTCGGGACTATTCCATTACTTACCTGACGGCCGCCGACGAGTCGATGACCATTCGCAGTGTCATGCACTTCAAGGCGTAGCACGTGAGTATAAGTTTGCACTTCGCTAAATCGACAACGTTGTTTTGGCCGTCCGACACTGTGGAGTGTCGGTGGAGGTAGAAACACTGCAATTCCAAGTGCTCCGCTAAAAGTGAAAAGCGGGCGAGGATGTGCCGTTGCGCCATCTTCGTCCGCTTATTTTTGAGTTGTTGTTTGCTGCTCTATTTCAGATGCTCCCTGAAGAACTCGGCAAGCGTATCCCAGGGAATCATGTTCTTAGGCTGGCCCTCTCCCTTCAGCTCCTCGTAGCCGCCATCGTAGAGGTCGCAGTGTGAGGCTTCGGGGATGATGAGCAGCTGCTTGTTCCCTGGATTGGGATTAGGCTCGCCAACGAACTTGTATCCTTCGGCTCTTCCTTCCACCATATAATGATAGGCGGCCTCGCCGAAGTAGCGCGAATGTGCTTCGGCGCCGTGCATTACGAGGACGGCAGAGCGTATCTCGTTGATGTAGTAAAGGAAGCGGCTGTTGGCATAGGCCTGCGTACCGATGACGCGCCAGCCGTCGTTCGAGTTGCCCGAGCGCTTGTGGTAGCCGCGTGGGGTCTTGTAATAGTCGAAGTAGTCGTGGACGAAGCGGGGAGCCTGAGGGGGCACGGTGTCCAGTACGCCACCTGCCATTGCCATCGGGTCGGTAAGTCGCTGCCTGGCTAGTATGTCGCGGTTCTTATGTCGGGCCTCTTCCACGTCGAAAGCATCGTTATAGTCGTTACCGCTGACGCGCGTCATGTCGTACATCGTCGAGGCTACGGTGGCCTTGATACGCGTGTCGGCAGCCGCCGCGTTCAGGGCGATGCCTCCCCAGCCGCAGATGCCGATGATACCAATGCGTTCTGCATCCACATTCTCTTGCTTCGACAGGAAATCGACAGCGGCCATGAAGTCCTCGGTGTTGATGTCGGGCGAGGCCGTTCGACGGGGCTCGCCGCTACTCTCGCCGGTATATGACGGGTCGAAGGCCAGCGCCACGAAGCCTCGCTCAGCCATCTTCATGGCATAGAGGCCGCTCGACTGCTCCTTGGTGGCGCCGAAAGGTCCTGATACGGCAATGGCTGGCAGTTGCTTGCCTGCCGCATCCTTCGGCGTATAGAGGTCTGCAGCCAGTGTCAGCCCGTACTGTGTCTCAAACGTCACCTTGCAGTGGTTTACTTTCTCACTCAGCGGGAACACCTTGTCCCACTCCTGTGTCAGATTCAATGTCGTCATATTCTCATCTGTTTTTGTGTCTTCTTTACTTGTGCAGCCGGCGAGCAGCCCGCCCGTCAGCGCTATGGCTAATAATGCTTTCTTCATAGATTCTTACCTAAATTGAATGCTTCCTGCAATTTGGGATTCCCCGCTATCTCGCGGGCTTCGTTCACGCCGCCGCAGAAAAGTGTGCCGGCCAAATGGCTCTTGGGGTAGCAGTCTATCCATCCGGTCAAGCCCGTCTCTGCACGCTTCGGAGTCTGCTCTTCGTCCTCAGCAGCTGTGGTCAGCAGATAGACGTCGCGGAACTGATAGTCCTGTTCGTACATTGCATTCATGCGGTCGATGAGTGTCTTCATCTGGCCGCTCATCTCGTAATAGTAGATAGGGGTCGCCCAGCAGACGACGTCGGCCTGCATGACCTTGGCCATGATGCCGTTCACATCGTCGTTGATGACGCAACGGCCCAGCTTCTGACATCCGAAGCAGCCCTTGCAGAACTGGATGTCCTTCCCCACAAGTGAGATTTTCTCTACCTCGTTTCCGGCAGCCTTGGCGCCTTCCACGAACTGATCAGCGAGCATGTCGCTGTTCGAGCCGCGTCGCAGACTCGTAGAAATAACGATAACCTTTTTCATAACACTATTTTCTTGCCATTCTTTATGTATAATCCTTTCGACGGATTGGCTACCCGCTGACCGTTCAGCGAGTAGATGTCACCCTCGCCCTGTTTGGAGGAGGCGGGATTCTGGATGTCTGTGGTTGCGGGGAGCGACAGGGTGACGCTGATATCGCTTTCGCCGGCCTTCAGGAACGTGCGGAGCTCGCTCTCCGAAAGACCGTCTATCTTGCCCAGGCGGGTGTAGCTCCACGAGTTAGAACCATAGAACAGGCAGATGTTGCTGCCGTTGTAGAGGATGACGTCGCCTGGCCGGGCCGTCGTCTGCTGATTACTTGTAGGCAGCGAAAAGCCTAATGCGCCCCAAATCTCAAAGCCGCCGCTGCTGTTGAGCGTTACGGTTACAGGTGTCTGCTGCAACTTCTCTACCAGTGCCTTCGTTGCAGCGTTGTCAACGAGGGTAACGCTCTGCGTCGCCCCGTCAATAGTGATATTCAGCTTATCCATAGTCGTTTGTTCTTCTGCAAAATCCTGCGTCTTGAGCCAGTTCTCAATCAGCGAGGCACGCTTAGAGTGGTTGCTGGCGTTTATCCACAGCGCATCGCCCATCCAGGTCGCTTCGGGCAGCAGTCTCTTGGCATCGGCAACCACACCGCTGATACCGCTCGAATGACTCGACACAATTAGGCCGACGTGCTTTCCCGCCATCTCTGACGAGTTCAGGAACAAGTACGTCTGCATGATGGCTGCCATCTGGCTCCACCATAGCGGCGTGACGATGATGACGTTCCGGTAGTCGCTGAGCGATGTTGTAACAGGGTCGATGGCGGGATAGCTGCCGGCATCGTCGGGATTGGCCTTGATGGCGTTCAGCAGCTGAGTGCCTAGCGCATAGTTGTTGGCCTCGTACCTCAGTCCCTTCTCTGCAGGCTGGATTTCCAGCACGTCGGCCTGGATCTGGCTGGTCAGTGTGGCCACTATCTCGCGGCAGTTGCCCGTATAGCTATAATAGACCACCAGCGTTTTACCTGCATTGGCGGGCTCTGCCGCCTTCACTTCACTCTCAGATGAACAGCAGCTGAACAGTATCGCTGCCAAGATCAAAAGAATCTGTTTCATACCTCTTATTTTTATTCAGGTGTCTCAATTGCGCTGCAAAGGTACGGCTATTATTTGATATAGGTATTACATATATTGGCTGAGTGTTTACCAATTTCGCAGAAAATACATAAAAAGCATAAAATATCTACCACTTTTAGGCTTTATTGCAGCCTTTTTTGTATCTTTGCAGCACGAAAGTAGCATCCTTGCACGCAAGATGAAGAAGATTCTGAAAGTAAACAATCCTAATGACTATGCACGGTTTGTGGACGCTCCTGAGCTGCATCCGCTGATCAGCATCATCCACTACGACGAGCTGAAGCCCTTCCGGCACAGCCTGAACAACTACGGGGTGTATGGGCTTTTCATCCAGCAGCAGTTCCCTTTCAATCTCTCTTACGGCATGAAGACGATGCAGGCAAGCGATGGATCAATCATTGCCGTGGAGCCGGGACAGATTGGCGGACTGGAGGACAACGGCGAGCGCATATCATTGTGTGGTTGGGTATTGCTGTGGTCTCCCGAACTGCTGCATGGCACTGAGTTGGAGCGCCAGATAGACCGCTACCAGTTCTTCTCCTATTTCTTCACGGACTCGCTGAGGATGGAGCCTGACGAATGGCTCAGCATCACGCAACTTGTCGATCAGATGCGGCAGGAGTTGACAGCCCATGAGGATTCGCCTTCATTAAGGAATATCATGCTGGGCTACCTGCGTCTGATACTGGAATACTGCAATCGTATCTACTTGCGCCAAATCTCGGAGGAAGACAAGGGCAGCAACGACCTGCTGAAGCGCTTTCACAACCTGCTGCAACAGTATTTCCGAGAGAACCGACAGCTTTTTCACGGCCTGCCCACCGTCGCCTACTGCGCCTCGGAGCTTGCCTTTTCTCCCCGTTATTTTGGCGACCTGGTACACAAGGCTACTGGCGGTACGGCCATCGGCTACATCCACAACTACGTTATCAATCAGGCCAAGAGCCTGCTGATGCAGGGCCATAACATCAACGAGACCTCCCGTCTCCTCGGCTTTGACTTCCCTCACCACTTCACCCGCCTCTTCAAGCGCATTACGGGCCTCACTCCCAGCGAGTTCATAGGAAAAATAGTCAGCCGATAGTCCAAGTTCAGTGCATCACTCACGCAACGTTCCCACTCCTTAGGACTTACCAGAAATACGCCGTACACCGTTTCCCATTTTATTGCCAGAGTTTGAATTCTCCAGTTCGGATGCTGGCGATGACTCCACCATCGATTAGTAAATCAGTGCCTGTAATGAAACGGGCATGTTCGCCGAGCAGGAAGGCTGCAGCATCTGCTATCTCATCGCTTGTTGCAACGCGCTGGGCTGCAGAGGCATCTATCATAGCTTGATAACCCTCGCCGCTGGCCCGGAACTCATCATATGCCAATGGGGTGACGATGATGCCCGGGCTGATGGTGTTGATGCGGGCACGTTGCTTGCGCCATGACGTAGCTGCAGCCCGCTGTGCCTGCAGATGATTCATGCGCTTGGCAATCATATAGGCTAAGCCTGAGTTCTGCATGGCTACCTCCTGAATGAACTTCACGCCCTTTAGCTGAGCCGTCGGGGTGTTCACCAGTTGCAGTTCTATGTCGTTGGGGATGGGATACATATAGGCTGCCTGACTCGAGATGATGAGTCCTGCGCCGCCCTCGGCCATCACTTCTCCGAAGGCATCCACGGCATGGCCCGTGCCCACCATGTCGAGGTCGACGATATGCTCTGGCTTGGCCTGATTGGGCGATGCACCAGCGGTATCGATGAAGTACATTACGGGGCCGAGTTCAGCGGCTTTCCTTGCAAATGCCTCCACGCTTTCCTTCTTCAAGGCGTTCACCTGAACGGTCTCTACATCGTAGCCACAGTGCCGGAAGTCGTCACCGACACGCTCCAAAGTCTTTTCGCTGATGTCGCCCAGCAGGATCTTCTTACCTGCGCCGATGCGGCGCACAATGGCTGTTCCCATACTACCGGCCCCCAAGAGTGCCACGACTGCTTTCTGTTCGTTCCTGTCGAAAATCATAATCTGTCCTCCTATTTATATTATATATTCTTAATGAACTTTGCTGGATTACCGCCCACTATCGTATTCGGAGCTACATCCTTGGTAACCACGGCACCGGCGGCAACAACGGCATTCTCGCCGATAGTAACGCCTGGCAAGATGATGGCACCTACGCCAATCCAGGCATTGCGCCCGATATGAACAGGTTTACAGCGCAGCACCATGCGGTTTGCGAAGTCGTGGTTATCGGTAACGATGCGCACATTGGGACCTATCATCACTCCGTCGTCGATGGTGATTCCGCCAGCTGCCATGCAGGTCAGCGAGTGGTTCACGAATACGCCCTTGCCAATCTTCATCTGACAGGCAAAGTCTATCTGCAGCGGAGGCATCAGATAGCTCGTCTGGTCGAGGTTGCCACCAAAGAGTTGCTCCTCTAACGGACGAATCTGCTCAGGCAGTGGAGCCGTCGTGTTGATTCTAAAACAAATGTTGGCGCAGTCTGTCATGTGCTTGATGGCCTCTGCGTATTCGGGTGTTGCCATATCGACATCAGCTCCTGAACTTAATTGCTCGAAAATATCCATAATTGTATACCTGTTTGTGCTGACACTTCTTTCTTTGCCTTCGACGTCCATTCCGTTACACCAGTCCGCGCCAACCCATGAACATCTTGGCCACTTCTCCGTCGTGATGGTCGAAGAACAGGCTCTGCCCGGTATCGAGTGCTTCGATGCGAGCCATCTCATCAGCTGATAGTTCGAAGTCGAAGATGTCGATATTCTCGGCCATACGTTCCTTGTGACTCGACTTGGGAATGATAACGACGCCGCGCTGCATCAGGAAACGGAGAGCCATCTGCGCCACACTCTTGCCATGACCCTTGCCGATTCGAGATAGCACTTCGTTGGTGAAGAAACCGTTGCGTCCCTCGGCTAACGGTCCCCACGACATAATCTGGCAACCGAACTCCTCCATATATTTCTGCGCTTGTTTCTGTTGGCAGAACACGTGCGTTTCCACCTGATTCACCATTGGCTTAATCTCTACGTTCGATGCCAAGTCGATGAAGTGGTCGGGGTAGAAGTTGCTGACGCCGATGGCCCTCAGTTTGCCTTCACGATAGGCCTCCATCAAGGCCCGATAAGCACCGTAGCGGTCGCAGAAAGGCTGATGAAGCAGCATCAGGTCGATGTATTCCGTCTGCAATTTGCGCAGGCTCTTGTCGATAGAGGCCTTGGCTTTCTCGTAGCCGTAGTTTGAAATCCAAATCTTCGATACGAGGAATAGGTCTTCGCGCTTAACGCCACTCTTGCGCCAGGCTTTGCCCACGCCATCTTCGTTGTGGTAGGCTTGTGCGGTGTCTATCATGCGATAGCCCACACTCAGCGCATCGCTTACACAACGCTCACACTCTTCAGGAGTCACCTGATAAACTCCGTAACCCATTTGCGGCATTTCAACGCCGTTTGATAATTTAATGTACTCCATCATATTAATTTACTATTTGACGATTTACCATTTACGATTTACCATTTACTATTTTCCGGTTGGATTCCCCTCCCCTAACAGGGGAGAGGCTTTTAGGGGTTAAGTGTTTTTATCCACTTCTCCACCTTCGCCTTCTCAGTCCTTACCTTGTGGCCGTAGATGCTGAAGCCCTTCTGCACGTTGGCACCAGGGAATGCCGCCTTCACGTCTTCTACGCAGTGGGCCAATCCAGAGCCTTCGTGAGTGGTGAAAGGAATGATGGTCTTGCCCTTCAGGTCGTTTGTGTGCTTCTTGAAGAAGGTGAACATCACCTGGGGATAGGTGCCCCACCATACTGGACCGCCGATGAAGACGGTGTCGTACGGGCTCAAATCCACGTCGCCTTCATACGCAGGCAGTTCGCCATCCTTCGCCTCTTTCTTGGCTAATTCGATGAGAGTGTTGTAGGCCATTCCGTCGTACTTGTGGGTAATGATTTCAAATTGCTCTGCACCCGTCAGCTCTGTGAGATAGTCGGCCACAATCTTTGTGTTTCCCACCTTGATGTTTCCTACTGCGTAGTTGTCTCCCGCATGAGAGAAGAACACTACCAATGCCTTTCCGTCTTTTGTCATGACTTTCTCCTGTTTTGTGCCGCCGCTGCATGATGTCGAGACGAGCAATGCCAGAGCGGCTGTGATAATACTCTTGATCTTCATTTATATTTGTTATTTGTATTCCGGGCGCAATGCTCGTGCAAACCGAACGCAATCAAACTCGCTTGTTTTGCTGAGGTGCAGCCGAGTATCGCCGAGGTTAAATCTCTGTTTAGGAGATTTGAAATTGAAAACTCGTTTTTCAGTTTCCTGAGAACTCGTTTCTCATTTCCGTCGGCAAAGGTACGGCGATTTTCCGACACTTTGTTTTCACAAATTACGCCATGATTTTCACTTTTTTCACAAATCGTTCTCTTATATATAAAATAATGTGTAATTTTGCACCAAATCACCGCGATATGAATATCGATTTCCAATATTCCACAGACTTCCAGGGGATGAATTCCCGTGAGTTGAGTCACACCTGTATGCATTTGCTCTGCTTGGCAGGTGAAGGTAGTTTCGTGTTCAACGAGCACTGCTATCACATTGCAAAAAACGATTTGGTGGTAATACCGATGCCCAATCGTGTCAGCAACCTTGCAGCACACGCAGAATTGCAAGTTGAGTGGTTCGCTGCCGATTATAGATTCCTGCAGAACCTGCTGCCGTCGAACAATTACAGCATCGGAGGCAGTATCTCGCTGAACCAAGATCCCGTCATCAAACTGACAGACGAACAGGCACGACATCTGCTCGATGACTTCCATCGTCTGCGCGACCGCATGGACGAAAGCCATCTTCAATTCTATAGCGAACTGATGGGCAGTCTCTGTCTGACGATGATGTACGACATCTTCGAAGCTCATGCCCAGCACGAATCTACCGATAGCCATACCGACCGAACGGCATACATCGTGAAACAGCTGATGGCCTTGCTCTCCACCGGCATCAGCCGGACTGAACGTGATGTGAGCTACTATGCCGAACGACTAAACGTGTCGCCAAAATATCTTTCTGCCACTATCAAGCGCGTGACGGGGCACAGTGTAACATCGTACATCGACCGTCATACGATACCAATATTAAAAAACTATCTGGATGATGAGCGCCTGTCACTCACCCAGATAGCCGACTTAATGAACTTCACCTCTTTATCGTATTTCAGCCGCTACTGCACGAAGCACCTCGGTCTCTCTCCCAGCGAGTACCGCCAGAGCCTGCAGCCAAAGGCTATAAACCCAAATCGGTCATTAGAGTTATGATGACCGATTCGGGTTCAAGTAGATGAGAGGAGCAACCAGCCGAGTGAATCGGAAGATTCACATAAGTCAATCGGGGCATTTTGTCGAGCTCATAAGGACAGCGCCTTTAGGCATACAATCGTT
>JAILKU010000085.1 GCA_024693505.1 Bacteroidaceae bacterium
CCGTCCGAAGCCGCTCGGACAACCGCAGCCCACCGACGGCATCCTGTCGGCAGGCGACGAGCTGAGCATCCTCTTCAACGAGGCCATCCTGAACGGCGAGCTGACGAAGGACAAGAACTTCCGCATCACGGGTGTGCTCAATGGCTCCGAGGTGGCCCATCAGACGGCACTCGAACTGGAGAACACTGCACAGACCGCTGCCACCGAGGCCAGCATCAACCTGGCAGGCAAGGACTTCTCCATTGATATGTGGGTGAAGGCCAACGGCGCAGGCACATTGCTGAGCCACGGTACCGGTTCGCAGAAGCTGATTGTGGGCGTGGATGCCAACAGCAAGCTTGAGGTCAAGATCGGTGACCAGACCTATACCTCTCTTAATGATGTACCGCTGAACCAGTGGGCATTCCTGACGCTGAGCCTGACGGCAGACGGCAAACTCAACGCCAGCGTGGCAGCAGGTAGCGGAACCACTACGCTGTTCAACGAACTGGCAGCCTCCGCCTACGAAGGCAACGGCCCGCTTGCCGTGGGTCGGCAGATGACTGGCGCCATGCACGAACTCCTTCTCTGGGACGAGGTGCGCGACGTAGCCACCGCCCTACAGCAGCGTTCTGTGACGAAGACACCGTCAACACAAGGACTTATCGGCTACTGGAAGATGGACGAGGGCGAGGGTTCCGTCATCACCGACTATGCCCGCAACCGCCAAATGACGATGGCGGCCGAGACGTGGCACATCGAGAATGAGAACAAGGCCGTTGCCCTTGACGGCAACCACTTCATCGGCATTAACACATCGGAGATTCCGCCCATGCCGCAGGACGACTACGCTGTGGAGCTGTGGGTGAAAGCCGACGCTCAAACTGGTGAGGCCCAGCTGCTCCAGATGGGTGAGGTAGGCCTTGTTATCAATACTGAAGGAAATCTTCAGTTAGAGAGCAACAACTCTCAGCTTTCAACGCTCAACTCTAAACTGAATGACAACGCCTGGCATCATGTAGCCCTGAGCGTACTGCGCGGCGGCAATGCCAACATCTTTGTCGACGGGGAGTCGAAGGCTTCCGTCAGCGCCGACAAGGTTGGCTCACTGGGTAGCGACCAGCTGCTTATCGGTGCCCGCCGCACGTTGCAGGACGTGCAGCAGAGCCAAGTGCTCTACACCTACGACCGCCCGCTGACCGCCACCATCGACGAGGTGCGCGTCTGGAATGCGACGATGAACGGCAACCAGCTGAAGAAGCAACGCAAGGTGCGCCTCACGGGCACTGAGCCTGGTCTCGTGGCCTACTATCCCTTCGAGGAGAAAACGCTTGACGGCCAGAACCAAGTTATCACCAACGGTAGTGCCGCCGACCTTTGCGGTAGCACCCACACCGCACAGCTTAGTGTGCTCGGCGGTTCTCCCGATGAGGTCTCTACCTTCACCGACACCGCTCCCGCCCTCCGAGTAAAGCCTGAGGAGGAGAACGTCAACTTCACATTCACGGCTTCGGACAACAAGATTGTGATTGAGTTAGACGAGGAGCCTGCCCGCATAGAGGGAACAACACTGAACTTCACCGTGCGCGACGTTCATGACCAGAACGGCAACCTTTCCGAGCCCGTCACCTGGAGCGCATACATCAACCAGAACCCGCTGTCGTGGAAGGAGAGTTCAGTAAGTTGCGTCGCCAACGTTAATGACGGGACAAGTCTGACTGCTACCATCATGAACAAGAGCGGCAAGGCACAGACGTGGACACTCAGCGGCATGCCGTCATGGATGACCGCAGACCCGGAGTATGGCCAGTTGTCGGCCCTGAGCAATCAGACCGTCACCTTCACCATCAGTAGCGCCGCACCCATTGGCAAGCACGAGCAGACTGTCTACCTGACAGGCAGCGACGGCATTAAGACACCACTCACACTGAACATCACCATCAAGGCCGATGAGCCTGATTGGAGCGTTATTGCCGGAAACTATGAGAACTCGATGAACGTCATCGGTCGGCTGCGCATTCTTGACGTGCCGAGTGAAGACACAGGCGACATGGTCGGCGTATTCATCGACAATGAATGCCGTGGTGTGGCACGACCTGAATATGAGCCGAGCTACGACTGCTACTTTGTGACGATAGACATCTATGGCAATTCTACCGATGAGGGCAAGCCTCTGACGTTCAAGGCCTATGATGCCTCGACAGGTGTTATCTATCCCGTTGTAAGAACGGCAGAGAGCCTGGCGTTCGTGTCGAACACACTGAAGGGAGACTACGATGACCCGCTTCTCTTGAACGCTATAGACATGATGGAACAGGAAATGGCACTGAACAAGAACTGGTCGTGGCTGTCGCTCTATGTAGAACCGGACGACATGACTGTTCCTGCGGTGTTCGCCGACATAGCAAGTTCCGTGAACACGGTGAAGAGCCAGAACAGCTTCATGATGCGGTCAGGCAGCAAGTGGCTCGGCAGGACACTGACAATGACCAACCAGGACATGTATAAGGTCAAGATGAACGAGGCGAACACTCTGGACATCATCGGACGAAAAGTGAACCCGCAGAATAAATCCATTACACTGAGAGTGGGATGGAACTGGGTGGCCTACAACGGTTCGCAGACTATCAGCGTGACCGATGCTTTGGCTGACATGTCTCCGCAGAACGGCGACTACATCAAGGGCCAGTCGAACTTTGCCACCTACAAGAACGGCAAGTGGATGGGTACGCTGAAGTCACTCACTCCTGGTCAGGGCTATATGATCCAGGTTCAGGAAAGCAGGACCTTCTGTTATCCGAACGTTTCTGCCGGCTCTTCCGGTTCCCGCCGTAGCGTGAAGATGTTGGAAGAGGAACTGCCTACTATATTCAATCCGGCAGACTACAGCGAGTATCCAGGCAACATGACCATCATTGCCGAGGTGCGTATCAACAACGTACCTGCTTCCGGCATCGAAGTGGGTGTGTTTGCCGGTGAGCAGTGCCGCAGCGCAGCAGTGTCTGACGATCAGGGATTGGTGTTCCTGACCGTTCCTGGTGAAGGCCGTACACAGCTGACTTTCCGCATAGCCGACGGTAATGAGGTGGCCAGCACCGGCCAGACGTTGGAGTATGTTGATGACGCCATCTGTGGCAGCATCGACAACCCGCTTGTTATTAACGGTGTATTAACAGGCATTAGCATCGTAACCGACGATGCTGCCGACGGTAAGTTATATGACTTGCAGGGTCGCCGCGTCTATAAGACAAATGGCAACCGTCAGTTACAGAACAAAGATGTGTATATCCAAAGCAATGGCAAGAAAATCTTAAAATAATTAACAAGACTTATGAAAAAAACAATGAAATGGAGCGCAATGCTGCTGGCAGGCCTGTTGCTATGGCCTGCCGGCGCCGCCGCGCAAGAGACTGATGAAGTGTTTGAGAATCGTGTGGACCCCACTCATGTATTCCCGCAGGTTAATCGTACGAAGTACGGCAGCAACATGAGTATGTTGGCAGTGGTGAAAAGGGATGGTACGACGTTAAGCGAGGTAAGCGAGAATACCATTGTCGCTGTCTTTTCCGGTGACGAGATTCGTGGCAAAGATATTATCTATGCCGATCAGGACAACATGGCCTTCGTCACCATCTATGGTGAAAGTACAGAGACGCTGACCTTCAAGGTCTATTGGGACGGAGTCATCTATGACTGTGGTGGAAGTGCAACGTTTGCCAGTGATGGCTTTATCGGTGCTATAGATTCCCCCTATGAACTGGATATTTCACCAGTCAGTCTGGCCGACAATGCCAGCAATACTGAGACGCTGACAACGTGGAACACTAAGACCCGCGATGTCGTTCTTACTGACCGCACGCTCTATAAGGACGACGCGTGGAACACCTTGTGCCTGCCGTTCGACGTGACCCTCATCGGCAGTCCTCTCGACGGAGCCGAGGCCCGCACCTTGGAATCGGCCAGTCTCAGCGATGCCGGTGAACTGACGCTCAACTTCGGCAATGAAGTGACTACCCTCTCGGCCGGCGTGCCCTATATCATCAAGTGGTCTGCCGCTACCGACCTCGATAACCCGGTCTTCAGAGGGGTGACCGTCAAGAACACCTCGCCGACGGCGGTAACCAGCACGGACGGGAAGGTGAAGTTCGTGGGCCAGTACGCCCCCTTTGAGATAGTGGCCAATGACGCTGTGCTTTCTGAGAATCAGGGACATCTGAATGAGATTATCCTGCTGGGTTCGGGGAATACGCTGGGGTATGCCTCGGCTTCGAGGACGTTGCACACTTTCCGCGCCCACTTCGAGGTGCCTGTAGGCAGCGGCGCGGTGAAGGAATTCAGGATGAACGTTGGTGGCGAAACAAGCATCATTTCAATTGACAATGGACAATTGACAATGGACAATGAGGCTGGAGCTTGGTACGACCTGAGCGGCAGGAAACTCGATGGGAAGCCGGCGCAGAGCGGCATCTATATCAAAAATGGACGTAAAATCGTAATCAAATAGGAGGACAGTGATATGAAAAAGAAAAACTATGAGAAACCCGAACAGAGGGTGATAAGACTACAGCCCTGCCGGATGTTAGCACAGAGCGGCGGTGCAGTGCGTAGTGTCACTGGTGAATGGATTTGGGGCATTCCCACTTACGACCGTTAGGCCGGAGGGGCATTGAATAAATCGGGGGCGAGGTCATCATGGTCTCGTCCCCGATTTGTGTAAAGCCTTGTTTTCGTCTTCGTTTTTTACGCGAGGCGGGTCTAGTAAAATTTACACCCGGGTCTAGATAAATTTACCGCCCTTTTCGCGTTCCTTTTTCGTTGACAGTGCAAAGGTACGATAGTTTCTTGGCGCTTTCTCCCGGGGTATCATGGCACTATCCCCGTGGGGGTTAGCGTAGTACCTTCTTGCCATTTCGTATATATATGCCCCTCTGCATCCGGCTTACGCGGCGTCCGGAGAGGTCATAGACGGCCTTTGGACGGCAGGCGGGGGAGAGGGGCTGGCATATCGGGGTGAGTGCCTCCCGGCGGGCCTGGCTCAGTGCCTTAGTGGCCTGGCGGAGGGCGGTGACCTGGGCGGCGGTGACGGTGCCCTTGGCCAGTGCGTCCCCGGTCTCGCCGATGAGTGCTTCCAGCTGGTCTGCCGCTTCGGAGATCTGCGGTGTGGCATAGCGCTCGCTGGTCTCCTGAGGCACGTTCTCGTACATCTGGAATTCTGAGAGGCTGAACTGCGGACTGCCGTTGCGGAGCTTCTCGGCGGGGGTATGCATGACGCTGAAGCGGACATAGGTGTAGGGGCGGTGCAGGGCGATGTTATCGCTCGCGTAGGAGCGCAGCGGGACGTCGGCGAAGTCGTGCAGCAGGGTGATGTAGTCCCATTGCTGTCCGTCGTTCGAGGCGGTGATCAGCACGTCCTGCCAGCGGTCTGCGGGACCGTACTCGTCATGGTTGCGGCGGGTGTAGTTGAAGCGGAAATCGGATACGGCTCTGCGCAGCTTTACCTGAAGATAATGAGGCTGGGCGGGCGGCGTGGATGAGTAGAGGGAGTGGACGTAGGTGTCGGTCCTTCCGTCGAGTACGTTGGAGAGGGGCGTAGAGGGCTCCACGCCGTCGCTGCTGAGCTGTGTGGCGCTTGTGATAAGCTTGATGTGGTTCTTGGTGTAGTCATAGAGGCTGTCCAGCAGTGTCCATGCCTCGGAAAGGGCGCCGCGGGCGTTGTCCTCGGCGGAAGTGGTGAAGGAGACGTCGGCCCAGAGGGGGTCGTGGTCGGAGAGCCAGAAGCCGTCGTCGCGCTTGCGGTTGTCCCACTGTGCGTATGAGCAGCTCACGCCTCGCGTGGCAAGGATGTAGTCGATGCCTCCGTCGTAGGCGGCGGTGCCGTGCTGGTAGTGGCGGTGGGTGCGGGCGGTGGTCCACATGTCCTTCATCAGAAGCTTGTAGTTCAGGGCATAGCTGTAGTTGTCCTCGGCGCGGCCCATGTTGAAGTCGCCGGTGAAGAAATGGGGCAGGGCAGTTCCGAAGCGCTGGTTGAGCTCCAGCATGTGGGGCTTGATGATCTTCAGCTGTGCCTGTCGCACGGCCGGGGTGTCGTAGCTGAGGTGTGTATTGGTGTAGAGAAAGCGTGCGCCGCTGGCCTTGTCCTCGAAGAGCGCCCAGGTGGCAATGCGGAAGTGGGTGGAGCCCTCGACCTTGCTGTGGACGTCGGGGGTCTCGGTAAGCCAGTAGTTGCCGGAGTCGAGGCAGTAGAAGCGGTCGGTCCGGTAGAGGATGGCTGTGTATTCGCCGCGCTCTGCCCCGTCGTCGCGTGCCGTGCCCACCATGGCATAGCGGGGCATTCCCACGAGCATAGAGGCCAGGACGGTGCGGTCGGGCTCCTGCATGCCCAGGAGGTCGGGCTTCACCTCGTCCATATAGCGCTGAATGGCCAGGGCGCGGTTCTCCCAGGTGTTGCGGCCGTTGCCGTCGGATTCCTGGATGTTACCGTGCGGCACGTTGAAGGTCATGATGCGTATCTTCTCGGTCGCCGCGTTCAGCGTGGCAAGTGCTCCCGTCAGGAGGAGCAGCATGAAAAGGAGTTTCTTCTTCATATAGGGGCGGAAAAGGAAACGGGGGTGCGCCATAGTCAGCGGCACACCCCCGTCACTAAGGATAAAAGATTGCTTCAGGGTGAAGGCACTACTTCACCAGGTACTTCTTCCCACCGCGTATATAGATGCCTTTCGGCAGGCGTGGCAGGTCGGCCGAGGTGCCCACCTTCAAGCCCGAGATGCTATAGACATCCTCGGTCTGACGGCCTTCGGCAAGGGGCGTGCTGATGGCTGTGATATTACCATACGAGCCGTCCTCGTTCTTCACCACGATGCTGTGACTGCTGTCGAAGACGGGATGCTGGTCCTCGCCCAGCGTCTGATACCATACGGGTTCCCCGGTGTTGCCGCCGTTCAGGGCATCGGGATTGCTGTTGTTCAGGGCATATGTCACCTTGCCGCTGGCGAAGTCGGCCTCTGAAGCCAGGTGGGCCTGGCTACCGTCGCCGCGAAGACTCCAGCAGTTGGTGAAGGTGACGCTGCCGCCCAGTCGGCAGAACATACGTTCCTGACTCTGGTAGCCTGAGATCTCGCTGATGCTCCAGCAGTTGGTAATCTGAGCACCCACGTTGCCCAGCCAGCCGCAGATGAGCGAGCAGTCCTTGCCCGTAGCGATGCCCTCGGCCTGCTTTATCTCGCCGGTGCTGTAGCAGTCGGTGATGTAGGCTATGCTGCCGTTGTTGGCATTACCCATGATGCCGGCCGCAGCCTGGCTGGCCGTTACGGTACCCTCGTTGCCCAGGCAGGTCAGGGTGACGACGCCACCGGCTGTAGAGCGTCCGATGAGTCCGGCACGGTCTTTGCCGGTGATGGCGCAGCTGCTCTCCAGGACAAGGTTCTTGATCTCAGCTGGGGAGGTGAGTGTGCCGAACAGACCTACGCCGATGGATGTGGGCTTGTCGATGACCATATTCCTGATGTGATGGCCCTGTCCGTCGAAGATGCCGGCATAGAGGTAGGTGTCGTTGACGGCGGCATTGTCGTCGCTCATGTTCCAGCCGATGGGAATGACGGTCTCGCCCTCGAAGTCGATATCGTTAACCAGCTTGGCATTGAGGTTGCGGCTGCCCGCATTCACCATCATGGCGAAGATGCCCATTTGCTTCGGCGTAGAGATCATGTAGTAGCCGCCTTCTACTGGCGGGAAGGCATCGTTGACCTTCAGCGCCTCGGTAGCGGCCTTGGCTTCCTCGATGGAGTATGCACCTTCGTCGTAGGCGGCGGTGGCCTCCTCGACCTTCGTGTTCAGGGCAAAGAGCTCATCCATCGAGAGCAGGTTGTTATCGGTCAGCATACCGGCGATGTCGAGTACGGAGCGGGCGGTGCCGATGAGGTCTGCATAGGCTTTCTGGGCCTCATAGACCTGCTTGAAGAGGTCGGAGTAATGGTTGATCAGATTCAGATAGCCTTCTCCGGTGGGATTCAGATCCGCCAGGAATATGGTTTCCAACTCCTGTCTCAAAGCGGCAGGAATATTGGGATACTGCTCGTAATCGTCCTCGCTGCTTACAAACTGATTCAGTATCCACTGCGTTCTCTGCATATAGCTGTACAGCACAGAGACAAGGGCCTCGGCAGCCTCCTCCTTATTGCCCAGGTAGAAGAGGCGGAAGTTGCCGAAGCCCGTCCAGTCGCGCTCCATACCTGTACCGGGGCTCTTCAGGCCGACGGTCAGGGTGCCGTCCTTCACCTCTACAACAACATAGTTCTGATAGCGGCCTACGTTGAATGCGTAGGAGCAGCCCAGGGGACCCTGAGGCACCCAGCCCTCCATGTCGCCGAAGACATAGCTGTAGTCTGTAGCGTCGCCCGAGATGTGGCAGTTCAGACCGTCCACGGCATCTTCCTTGCTGATGGCATCCTCGCCCTCGGTCATCACGAAGTTGATGTTATCGTTCAGATAGAGCTGGGCGGAGTAGCGCTGGCCGGTGACGTTGGCACCCGGACGGAATGCGGCATTGGCTGTGAGCATGTAGATACCGTCCTTCAGGCCGGTTAGGGTCTGCTGCATGTCGAAGGTGCAGTTCCAGGCTTCAGCAGAAGGGGTAAATCCCTCGGCACCGCCCGTGGTGAAGGTGCTGCCCTGCTTCTCCCAGGTCCAGCCATTGAATCCGTCGGTCAGGCTGGCATTGGTGAGCAGGGTGGTAATCTCTGAACCGGGCTTGTAGTCGGAGGCTACGGCATTCTGCAGCAGGGCGTTCACGTAGCTGGCCTCCTCGGCAATCTGTTCGTTGTCGAGCTGCATGGCCTCAAGGATATAAGGATAAGTACCGTTGGGGTATTCGCCGGGTTCCTGATGATCCTCCAGGTAGGTCTCGAGGAAGGCACGCGGCTCTCCGCCGAACTCGTTCTCCTCGAGGTACATAATGGCTTCCTCGCAAGCAAGGATATACTGAGCATAGGCAAGCGCTGAGTTGATGACGGCTTCCCGGGCCTCCTTGATCTGGGCGAATGCCGTCAGGAAGTCGGGCAGGGTGGGCTGATCCTCCAGCGTGGAAAGCTGTTCCCTGTAAGCCTCTATGACCTGTTTCCATGCCGCGATGATATTGAGGTCTTCCAGTTCGTTACTGATGAAGACGCTGCGGAACGTCAGGTATGATGCTTGGTCGTGCACATCGGCAAAGGACTCGTCGTCGTAGGGATATACCAGGCCGTGGGTGTTGTTCCATACGGGATGCATGTCCTCGCCGAGCGTCTGATACCACGAGGCATCCAGGATGTCCTCGCCGTTCAGCTTGAAGCAGAGCTCGCCGCTCGCGATCTCATTCTCCTCGATGATCTCGCCCTGGTTACCCTTTGTGGCAAAGACATTCTTCATCTTGGGCGCGTTGGAACCGTAGCGAATCAGGTATCTCTCCTCGCTCTGGTAGCCGGTTACCTCGGCCGTGGTCCAGCAGTTATTCAATGTAGCCGCAGGGGTACCCGTCCATCCGCTGATGGCTCCCGACTCCTTGCCGCCGGTGATGACACCGGTAGTATAGCAGTTCTCGAAGACGTAGGTGGCAGAAGAGCCGTGGTTGCAGCCCATGATGCCGCCGGCATTCTCGGCAACGGTAGTGACGTTACCCTCGTTGCCCACATTCAGGAAGGTGATGGTGCCGGTGTCGCCGCTGAGTGAACCGCCCACCAGTCCTGCATACGCTGCATCGGAGGAGATGCTGCACGAGGCGTCGAAGACAATGTTCTTCAGCGTCATGCCGCCCACAGCTGTGCCGATGAAGCCGGCATCCTTGTCGGGAGAGTTCAGGACGAACCCGCTAATGGTATGGAATCCGCCGTCGAAGGTGCCGCCGTAGTTGGCGCCGCTCTTCCATCCGATGGGCTTGAAGTCCTCCATCACCTCGCTCATGTCGATATCGGCAGTCAGGCGGGCATTGGCCTTGCTGTTCCCGTTCTCCACCAGCTGGGCAAACCAGAGGATGTCCTTGGCATCGCCCAACTCGTAGGCACCGTCAACCAAAGTCTTGTAATCGGCCTGGAAGCCTCCGCAGACGGTGCAGAGTCCGTGGTCGTACTGGTGGGGAGGGATAACACTCTCCTGGGTATTGGAGTAAACGAGTGCGCCTCCCTGACTGGTGCCGTCGCAGCGCAGTGCGCCGTTGGCAAAAACCCGCCTGTGGTCTGTCCAGGGCACGGGTGTTGCATCCTCGCCCAGGGTCTGGTACCAGATAATCTCTTCGTCGCTGTTCTGCCCGTTCAGCTTGTAGCAGAGCTCGCCGGTGGGAATCATGCTCTCGTCGTAATCGGCTATTAGTGCGCCCTGGCTGGTCTCTATGTGGCAGTAGCAGTTCTCAATCTTCAGTCCGCCATAGCGGGCCAGGTAGTGGTTGGCATCCTGGAAGCCTGTAATGTCGCAGACGCTCCAGCTGTCGCGGATGACGGCTCCCACATTGCCTTCCCAACCCGAGAAGGCGGCTGCGTCCTTCTCGGCTGATATCTTACCGGTTGTGAAGCAGCGTGTGATGTTGCAGATGCTGCCGCTGTTGGCATTGCCGATCAGTCCGGCTGCTGCCTCGCCGTTGCAGGTTACGTCGCACATCGTGCCGATATTCGTCAGGTTGACCTGGAAACCGCCGTAGGAGTGGCCTATCAGCGCACCGGAGTACTTGATACCCGTCACCGAGCAGGAGGCATCGATGAGGAGGTCGTAGAAGTCGCCCTGCTCCACAGTACCGAAGAGTCCTGCTCCCGGCTGGTCCCAGTCTACTGTCATGTTGCTGATGGTATGGCGCCCGCCATCCACATTGCCGACAAACTTCTGGTTGTCGTTGCCGATAGGTATCCAGTTCTCACCGCCCAGGTCGAGGTCGGCAGTCAGACGGATGTCCATCTTCCTGTTGCCTCCGTTCACCTGCTCGGCCACCCATCTCAGGGCCTCGGCAGTAGGAATCAGATAGAAGCCGTCCTCGGCTGTGTCGGGCTTGCCGCAAACCGAGCAGATGCCCGTAGCGCCCAGGTTGTGTGGCGTAGCCGTAAAGCCGTCGTCCGTATTGGAATAGGTAAAGCCCTCGGCGAGTGAGCCGTCGCAGTTCATCGTGCCCACACCATAGACGACATCCTTACCCAGCGGGGTGGGGTAGGCCTCGGCGCCCAGCTTCTGGAACCATGAGCCAGCCCCGTTCTTGCTGCCGTTCAGCAGGAAGCAGGCCTCGCCGCTTTCCAGCTGGGCTGCCGTCAGAGCCGTACCGTCGGCTGTTCCCTTGTAATCATCGGGTCTGAGGAAATAGTTGTTCTTCAGCTTGCCCTTAGCTCCTGAATTGCGGGCAATGGCATTTGAGCTGGTATTCATGTTGATGTTTACCTCGCCGATAGCCAGGCAGTTCTCGATATTTGTGACGCCGCTCAGCCATCCTACGATGCCGCCGCAGTTGGTGGTGTTCTCGCCAACGATCTTACCGGCAAAGATACAGTCCGTGATGCGGCTGTTGTCGTAGCTCTGTCCGGCAATACCGCCATGCGTACCGTCGCCGTTCACGCTGGCCTCGATAGTGACCAGGGAGACGCAACGCTCTACCACGCCGTGGTTGAAGGCAACGATGCCGCCTGCAGCCTTGTTCGAAGTAGCCAGGGTACCTTTTACGCAGAGGTCCTTCACCGTGCCGTAGTTGTTATGCACCAGGGCAATACCGTTAGTCTCAGAGGTGAAGTTCACCGTCACGCTGTGTCCTTTTCCGTCCAGCGTGCCCTCGAAATTGACGTCTGTGCCGATCCGGGCCGTCTGGGACGTATAGTCGATATCGTCCATTAATGCGGCACAGGCCTTTGTGTCGCCTCCGTTCACCATAGCCGCAAAGTCGGCTAAATCCTGGGCTGTCGAAATCGGAAAGGTCTTCTGATTCTGTGCCCTCACACTCGTTGTCGTCAGCAGAAATACTGCAGACAGACACATCTGAAGTAGTCTTTTTTTCATAGGAAAAAGCATTATAGGTTAACTTATTTTGCAGCAAAAGTAGTGAAAACTGGGCATAACACAAAATAATCAGCAAATTATTTTCCCTTATCCATGTTATATTTAGGTAGGGAATAAGGACGTGTCGTGATGAGCAACACGACACGTCCTTATCGACAACACGACACGTCCTTATCGACAACACGACACGTCCTTTTCTATATTATTTTGTTTTTCATTCGTATAGCCGATACTTTGGCTTCGCCGAAGATATTTCCTTTCGGATAAATTCAAAAAAACTGCGTATTATTTTGTTTTTCGCTCACATAATTGTATCTTTGCAGCATGAATCAGAAAACAACGCCATTTATCAATTTTATTATCATCACTATGACCGAAAAGAAGCCCTATGTATCGCCAGAGATTCGGGTTGTCTGGCTACAGCAGCAGGTGCACCTGTTGCAGTCGAGTCCTACCACTCAACTCAATCCGCTGAACCCGTTGTTGCCAGGCGGCGACCCGCTGCTTGTGCCGTGAAAACAGAGTCGAACCATTTAATGAACGAAGCAAGATGAAAGATGTCAACCTTATCATTTTGGCTGCACTTGGACTCCTAATGGTCGCCTGCAGCAGTGAGAACATCACCAACGAACCTCAGCCCGAGCGGGGCGAGGCAATGATTCCATTCGTAGCCACCGTCGGCCCGCTTGGGGGCGATGGAGGTACGCGCACCGTCTATGACGAACAGCCCGACGGAAGTATCAACGTCAGCTGGAAGAAGGGCGACCAGGTGGCCATCATCCATGACGGCATCGAGAATGTCGTGACTGTATCGGCGGTTGCAAATGATGGTACGGCCACTCTTTCCGGCTATCTGAATGCTTGTACTGATGGGGCTGCAGCTACTCTCTTATACCCCGCCATTGCCATAGATGCAAGCGGAGAAGGAACCTCGGGAGACTACAGCACTCATTACTATGAAAAAATGAAGCATCAGGACGGTAGTCTCGCCTTTATAGCTGAGAATCTCGACATCCGGTCGGGTACCGCAATGTTGAGCTATGACGGTACCACGGCCCGGCTGGCTGGCGGAACTATTCATACAACGTCCCACATTGCCGTCTGGAAACTCAACCTTACGAGTGGGGGGAATCCCGTTAACGCCACCACCGTGACGCTCAAGATGGGCAATACCATCCTTGCCCAAGGCGTTGGTGAGGCCAAGAGCGAATGGTACTTGTGCATTGACGTCATGGCCCATAATCAGACCATGTCTCTATTCAAGATAGAGGCCAGCGACGGGACTGCCGGTATGTACAGATTTAGCGCCAACCAGGTGAAGCTCGATCTGGGCAAATACTACCAGAGCACCGTGAATTTGAAGAAGGATACCAACCTGGCAGAAGTCACGACTGACTATACCGCCGTAAATGGCGAGACACTGACCGGCATCCTCGGTCATCCCGTGAAGATCTCCATCCAGGAAAACGCCAAGGTGACCCTGAGCAACGTAAGTATCACTAATCTGAAACAAGGAGACGATTGGGCCGGCCTGACCTGCCTGGGCAGTGCCGAACTTGTCCTTGAGGGCAACAATACTATTCAGCCTGGATTGGGTGTCAATGGGACGGGCACACATGAGTTTGGCTATGAACCAGCCATATTCATTCCTCTGGGCTCAACCTTGACCATCAGCGGAACTGGTAAGTTGAAGGCCAACGCATCCTTGTGTGAATGGTCTTTTTCTGCCGGCATCGGTGCTTCTTATAGAGAACCATGTGGCGATATTGTCATCAACGACGGCGACATCACAGCTATAGGTGGCTCCAAAGGCGCAGGTATCGGCGGTGCAACTAGTAAAGGTTGTGGCATAATAGTGATAAATGGAGGGACTGTTAATGCTACAGGAGGCTTTGGCGCCGCAGGCATTGGCAGTGGAAGTGGATATAACAGTCTGTGCGATGCTATCTACATCCGTGGAGGCAAAGTGACGGCTCAGGGTGGTGGACAAGGCGCTGGTATAGGTACAGGTTACGACAATGGCCGATGTGGAAGCATCGAAATGTCGGGAGGAACCGTCACAGCCACTGGCGGCGAGAAAGCTCCTGGCATAGGACCTGGTTACCAAGGTACATGCGGCAGTATCACGATTACGGATGGCGTGACCCGCGTCACGGCCAACGCTGGTACGAACGCTAAGTTCAGCATCGGTACGGATCACAGCTACGAAACGGGGTATTCAAATTGTGGTATCATAAAAATGGGCAGCGTGACGATGGGAGAAAACAATGGTGTCTCTGGTTCCAGCTCTGTATTTCCGTGGGATTGAACAGGTGATGGAGCAGGCGATGAGGCTTTGTGGTTTACGACACAGCCCCCTCGCCTGCAAGGTCGCTACCTGACGAGCACTGTTCTTTAAACCTCCAATATCCTTTTTGTTGCCTGTTTATGCAGAAATAGGAAGGCGTTGAACACGTTGGGATGCAGGTCCTGTTCTCCCAAGAGTTCAACGCCTTGACCTTCATTGCGCCTATTCGCGTTCGGCCAAGCGTGCTCTCATGCCGCCTTCAATCTGCGTTCGCTTAGTTCAGTACCTTATCTATCTGCTTCCTGATGTCCTCGAGTACTTCGTCGCTGAAGCCCGTCTGTTCCCAAACGCGTTGGCCTTTGCGGTCGTAGAGATAGTATTGCGGGATGCCGCCGGGGAGGTGAATCTCTTTCCACTTGCTGGTGGGGATGCGGTAGTGCAGGCCAGGAATCTTGAGCACGCTCTCGGTCCAGTCCTTCATGGAACTGGACTCGTCGGTCAGATAGACGAAGATAATGTCCTTCCCCTGCAGTTCCTCCTTGAGCGGTTCCATGGCCTCGATGCCCCGCTTGCACGGTCCGCACCATGTGGCCCAGAGGTCAAAGAAGACCGCCTTCCCGCGATGCTCGTCGGCGATGTATTGCAGGAGCCGGTCGCCGGGCACGTCGGGCGTAAGCATCTTTCGTTCCTCGGCTCCGCTCTGCAGGCGCTCCAGCTGCACGCGGGTGCTGTCGTTGAATTCCCTGAGTACGCGTTGGTAGTAGGGGTGAGCCTTCTCTATCTCGCTTTCTGGCAGCACGCGTCCCTGCTTTATGACGCCGCTAATCTCCTTGGCCTCGGCCATTGCCTTCGTCATTTTGTAGGGCTCGCTTTCCGTCAGGCCGTTGGCTTCGAAGTAGGGTAGTACTTCTTCCATCAGCGGGAAGTAGTAGCTTCGCCCGTCGCGGAAGTACTGCAGGTCCTTGGCATGCGGGTCAACCAGCGTGTAAGTATTCCTCAAGTGAGCCAAAGCACTATCGGGAAGGGCATAATTGTTCTTCCACTCGATGAGACCGAGGCACAGGATGTTTGCGCGGATGTATGCCCGGTCCATCAGCAGCTGGAGGAAGTCTTTCTGCCGCCGGGTGTAGTCTTTGCGCTTCATCACGCCCTGGCGCAGGGTGTCGATGTTCTGCCAAAGCCGCTCGCGCCACTCGGGGAAGTCCTTCACCTCGTCATATTTTGGTAATTCCGGCATCAGGGAAAGGATGAAGTGCCTCCTGTAGTCCAGCATGACTTCGTTGAGGTCGCCAATTGTTCCACCCAGCCGATAGCCGTTATGGGCAGGCTTGCCGGCTGCAAAGTCCATTACCGAGGCCAGGCAGGCTACCGGGTCGAAATCGACAGTTAGCGTCTCGCCCGGAATCAGAATCATGTTGAACTGGTCGCCAAAGGCATACGCGTCGATCTTAGGACCGATGAAGAGGGGCATTACGGCTGTGTAGACGGGCTGAGAATACTGGCAGGTAAAGTCGCTCGTTGTGCTTTTCACACGATAGTCACCCGTTATGGGGTCGCAGCTTGGGTCTCCCACCCAGCCAAAATCCTTGATGCTGTCTCCATGCATGGTAAAGGTGGCGTTTGCCTCGCCATACTTCAGGGTCAGGGGCTCCAGGGGCTTGCCGTCATCCTTCCGTGGCTTGTAGGCTGGCAGCAGCTCGGGGTAGAGCTTGTTGTCGAGGCGGATGCCGCGGAAAGTCCAGGAGCTGCTTTGAGCATTCTCTTCGATAAAGTCGAACGTCTTGGCGCCTCGGGGCAGCGGGTCGAAGGTGAGGATGACGGAGTCCCTGCGGGCATCTTTCTCGTACTCCTTGCCGAACTCAAGGGGCTCGTCGGCCAGTATCTCTCCAGCCTCGCGGGTCAGAATGCGGGCCTGGCGGCAGGCGAATGTCTTTCCATCGGCCTCGAGGCGTGCGCCGGTCATGCTCCAGTTTCGCCAGTCGGCGCAACGGATGTGGAAGTGTACAACTGTTGCCTCCTTGTTCTGCTCTACTCTCACGGGCAGAAGGTCGGCATTTGTCATCGATTTGAATGCGGGGCGGTCGATGACCCTGTCCGTCGGCTCTGTGCAGGCAGTCAGGCAGAGGACTGCGAGCAACGTCAGTAACTGAATTCTTTTCATATTGCTTTATGGTTTTATTGATGAGTGTTCCTTTTTCTTTTTGGGCTGCTTGTCGAACCTGTACATGACGTGCAGCAGGCCGTAGCGGGGCAGGACGTTGGTGTACGTCTCCGTGCGACCCTGCGCGTTGACGGTGCGGGTGACGTTGGAGAGCTGGCCCAGGATGTCGAAGCCGTCGAGCATCACCAGCAGTTTGCCTCCGAAGAAGGGGCGTGCCAGCCGGGCGTTCCAGACCAGGTCGGCCGTATTGAGCGCGGCGTCGGCATAGCCCGTCCGTCCGTAGAGCGTAAGGTCGGTGGTCAGGTCGAACTGCCAGGGCAGATGGATGATGGCGTCTGCGCCGATGCGGTACATCCAGGCCGAGATGTCCTGGAACGACTCGCGTTCTCCCGTATAGCGGTCCCAGGCGATGTCGGACGACACGTTCAGCGTATGCTTCCCCAGGGTGAACTTGGCCTTCGGTGCCAGCAAGAATGTCATCGTATGCACCGTGCTCTTCGCTCCCGAAGTGGTTTGAACCCCTCCTAAATGGGGTTGGGAGGTCTCCTCCATCAGGTCCACGCTATTCCTATAGCTCAGTTGCGTGATCAGGTCGGCCGAGTGCTTCTTGCCTTCGCCGAACGTGTAGCCGAGCGTGTGCTTGGCCCGTGCGTCCCAGTTGCCGTTGACGTTCGTGGGTCGCCAGGTGCGGATGCCAGTGCGTCGGTCGTAGGTCTGCCCCATGCCGATGGCGTTGTGCGTGAAGCCGTAGTCCAGGTCGTAGTGGTTCTTCCAACGGTTCTTCTGCGGATTCAGCGTGCCTCCGATGCCCAGGTCCGTGCGCAGGGCGTAGTGCAGGCCGGGGTTGCCGATGCGGACGTTCATGGGGTCGGTGTCGTCGGTGATGGCTGCCCGGTTCAGCAGGTCGGGCGCCTCGTTCCTTATATTAAATGTGAAGCCGTAGTATCGCCCGTCCGCTTTCCTGAACCAGGGATGGACGTAGAGGTCGAAGGTGGGCGAGAGGCGGCGTAGTGTCGTGTCGATGCGTCCTCGTTCGTAGTCCTCGCGCTGCTGCGTCAGTTTGCCGTTGGCATTCATCAGGATGTGCCATTGCCCCCTTTCCTTCTTGTCGAACTCGTAGCCTATGTTCACATAAAGGTCGTGCGTGTCGTCTATATGGTGACTGAGGTGGCTGTTCTGCCGGTCGATTACTTGCTGGTATTCGCTTTCGCTCGGCAGCATGTCGATGGGACGGGCGAAGGCGGAGTCTGCCCCCTTCAGTCGGTCGAGCCGGTAGATGCTCTCGTGTTCGCGCTGGTCAATGTGGTAGAACTCGTAGTAGGTGAAGAGCTGTCGCCATCCCTTTCCGAGGGGCAGGGTGTAGCCCACCATGGGATTGAACTCCATCTTGCGGGCGGGAGGCAGGTCGGCATATTGGTGGCGGAAGAGGGGAGGGGCGGAGGATGTGCCATAGTCCACGGCCTGGCGCGAGAAAGTCTGGCGTTCCCGTTCCTCGTACTTGCCGTAGAAGCCGAAGCGGAACACGTCGTTGCTGCGCTTCATCTTCAGGGTTCCCCATACATTCATTTTCGCTCCGAGGTCGTGCCCCGTGCCCAGACTCTCGCGCCGGCTGCGGTTGATGAGCGTGTCGCGCAGGCTGGGCCGCGGCGAGGTGGCGGAGTAGAGGTCGTCGAGCAGCCGGCGGCTGACGTCGGCAACGGGGGCGGAGAACAGTCCGGACGTACTGCCCGAGGTGTTCTGCAGGTGACGGTAGTCGAAGTCGGTGGTGAAGGCCAGCATTAGGCGCTCGCCCTTGTAGGTGGCACCGTCGTATATCTTCATCTTCCATTCCTCGTTGCGTGCCTGTTCGAAGCTGTGCTCGTAGGTGTCTCCGGCGGGCAGGAAGGTCTGTGCGGTGGTGCGCGTCTCCAGCCGGTCTGTGGTGTGGCGGGCATTGACGTCCCACATGATTTCCCACGTATGGTTGCGGCTTTCGATGTTTGCGTCCATTGTCGCCATCTCCGTCCGGTGCAGTCCGTTTGCCGCGTTGCGGTTCCACTGGTTCTTCTCGCCGGGTATGTCATTGTCGGCCAGGTTGTTGGCATTGGCCGCCACGGCAATGCGCGAGTGGTCGCTGTGGCGCATGACGAAGAGCCGGCCCAGGTAGGGCGTCTCGTCCTGGCGCAGACCCGTGCCGGCCTCTACGTTCACCAGCCATCCCACCATGTACTCCTTCTTAAGCCTGACGTCGATGACGTATCGCTGCGTGGCGGGGTCGAAGCGGCCCAGCCATTCGTTCTCGGCCGTCTGCTTGTCGTAGAAGGCGATCTGCTTCACCGTGTAGGCGGGCAGGTTCTCCAGCATCAGCTTGCGGTCGCCGCGGAAGAAGTCCTTGCCGTTCAGCAGCAGGTCGTCCACGAACTTGCCGTTGTGGTAGATGCGTCCGTCGTCGTGAAGCTCCACGCCGGGCAACTGCTTCAGCAGGCCGTCGAGCATGGAACCCTCGGCCAGCTGCAGGTCCGAGGCGTTGTAGATGAGCGTGTCGCCCTTATAGTAGAAGCGTACGCGGGAGGCCGTGACGGTCACTTCGCGCATCACCTTGCTGTCCTCGTGCAGGTAGAAGGGGGGCAGGTCGCGCTGCTGCTCCCTGCGTCCGATGCGGTCCAGGGCGTAGCTGTAGCAGGTGGTGCGGTAGTCCTCGCGGCTGACGCGGAAGATGTAGTGCGCGGGAACGGCGGGCACGGTGAAGTCGAATTCGGGCGTTTGCCACTCTGTCTTATAGCCGTCGTTCCCGTATCCCACCCAGTGCTTTGTGGCCTTGACCGTGTCGATGGCCGTACTGTCCTCGTCGAGCAGCTCAACCGTGGCGTCCAGCAGGTCGTTGTGGGCGCGGGCGTCCTCGATTCTTCCGTGCAGCGTCAGCGTCTGCACCTTGTGGTTGGCGTCGTAGGTGACGTAGATCTGCTTGCCCTTAATCTTCAGCTTCACGGGTTGTCCCTTGCACAGTCGCTTCACGGCCTCGGGCACGGACAGGCCGCTGAGCCGGGCACGGACTGGCAGTTGCTCCAGGTCGTTGGCGATGAAGTTGATGCTGTAGGCCGACTGCACGTCGCGCAGGGCCTCGAGTGCCGCGGCCAGCGACTCGCCGTGGAACTCCAACTGCTGGCCCCAGGCCGGGAGGCCCAGGCATATATATATAATAGTGTATAGGATGCGCGTCCTCATTTCCCTTCCTCCGTCTTGATGGATTCAACAAAGAGCGTGTCGCGCTCGTCCGTCAGGCGGAACACATCGAACTCGTTCAGCATCTCCACGAACTCGGCCAGGGGGCGGCTGCTGTTCCATGTGGTATGCAGTCGCAGGGCGCGTGCCCTGTTGTCGCGGAAGATGACCTGGCGCCCGTAGTGGCGCCCCACCATGGAGAGGATGCTGTCCAGCTGTACGTTGGCGAAGCGGAAGAGGCTGTCGGGCGCGGCGGCTCCGGCCTTGTCGTGCGGAGTCTTCTGCCCTGTGGTCCCGATACCGGCCTCGGCCCGGTGCCGGGTAAGGGTGAAGGCCCTGTAGCTGGCATAGCCCAGCACGCCGCAGAGGAAGGTGAAGAGCACGACGGCTGCTATCCTGCGCAGCATCGGGAAGGCGGTGCTCCGCCGGCGCGTCTTACCGCTCTCGCCTGCCGCGCCGTGCCTGGCCTGGAAACGCTCCCATGCCGCTTCCGTGTCCGCCTCGCGGTCCAGGCGGTCCATCATGGCTTCCAACTCCCGGTCGGCGTATCTCCCGGGGTGTTCCTGCATGTCGAGGAACAGTCGTTTGTCGTCTGAAGGGTTCATAACATTCGGGGATTAAACTGTTTCTTGATGGCCGTGACGGCGTGCGACAGGTGTTTCCATACGGCTACGCGGCTGATGCCCTCGCGGACGGCTATCTCTTCGTAGCTGAAGCCCTCGGTGAAGCGGAGGCGGAAGATGCGCTGCTCCTGCTCCGAGAGCCGTGCGGCCACGAACTCCAGGATGTCCGTCAGCCGCTCGTCCTCCTGCCCGTCGTCGGCCGGTTCGTCAGCCTGGGCACTCCGCTTCACCTGTTCGTGTCGCAGGCGCTTCAGGCATCGGTTGCGGACGCTCGTCAGCAGGTATCGCTCCTCCGAGCCGGGCAGCAGCACCGTCTGTCCGCTGAGCAGACTCTCGAAGATGTCGCCGATGACGTCCTCGCATTCCTGCTCGTCGTAGAGCAGGCTGCGCGCCACCCGCTGCATGCGGGCGTAGTGCTGCAAGAACAACTGCCGGATAACCTCTCGTTCCATCACGTCTTTTTATCTATAATACCCTTCAGAAGAAGGAAATGCTAACCCCCAGATGAAATTTTTTCCTGTTAGGCCTGAAAATTCACCACGGTGAGTTTGTGAATTCACCACGGTGAGTTTCTGAATTAACCACGGTGAGTTTGGTTAATCACCCGCCATACCGGGATAAAAACAACGGCGTTGTTTTGGCAAAACATCGGTGTAGGAATGGCAAAACAACGCCGTTGTTTTCCCATGGGTATAGGATACCTGCTTTCCCGTCGCGTATCGGATGCGTCGTTTCTCCCGCTTGCTGCCCAGGAAGCCTGGCTTTGCTCCGCCTCAGGGAAGGGCTTGCACGTTTTCGCAGTCGCGCACCTGGATGGGCTCTCCGTCCGATGGGCCGGTAATGGTGTTGCCCTGAATCCTCAGCCCGTCCACGGATCTTGCCGAGACGGCCTTGCCGCCCGAGAGCCGGAAGTGGTTGTTCTCGATGCAGATGCCGCGGTGGACGCACCCCGCATTACGGTCGTTCTCGGGTGCGATGAGGATGGCGGGACTGCCGCACTCCACGAAACGGTTGCCCCGGATGGTGACGTCCCTGACCATTCCCGACTCGTACCAGCTGCGGGCATCGTCGGCTATCAGTACGCCGCTGTGCTGCGTGCGGAAGAATAGGTTGCCCTCGATGAGCACGGCGCGGCGGGTGCTGACCAGTATGCCGCGGGTGGGGACTCGGGCGAAGTAGTTGTTGCGGACGACGACCTCGGGGGTGAACGTGACGTTCTCAAGCACCAGCTCGGGGTTGTCCCTGATGGTCTGCGGCACGGGCCTGGTCAGCCTGACCATTATCTCCCTGGGGTTGAGCATCCGGGCCTCCCTCACACGGAATGTGCCCAGGGGCAGTAGGGTGTGTGCATCTACGAAGTCCACCTGGTTGCCGGGCAGGAAGGACTGGAAGCCGAAAGTCTGTCCGTGCATGTAGCGCACCCTGAGCTCCGTGGGCGAGGTGAACTCCCTTACGGACAGGTGTGTGCCGTGGACGTTGATGGGGTCGTCCTGCGAACCCACGAAACGGGAGTCCTCAACCAGCACGCGTCCGGCACAGCCCGAGAAGTGGAGGAAGTCGGCAAAGCCCGCACAGGTGCGTCCGCTTCCCGGTTCTGGCTCAAGGGTCAGGTGGCGGTAGGTAAGGTTCTCGGTCATCTGGGCCACGATGCTGAAATTGCCCGCGAAGGCAACGTGCAGGTTGTCCAGGCTGACATCGCGGCTGTACTGGATGAGTCCGCACACCTCGTCGCGGTAGGAGTCACGCATCTGGAAGACGTATCCGGGCTTGACGACGGGCATCTCCCTGAAGCTCAGCCTCACTCTTCCGGGCCCGATCTGCTCGGCTTTCAGCTGGTCGTTGAGGGGCATCCAGCTGCGCCAGGTAATATCGCGCTCGGGATCATAGATCTGGGCGATTCCCGTGGACCAGGCCCAGCTGTCTCCCTCGAACCACAATCGTCCGTCCCTGATGCTGTAGCGCGTCTGGGGATGGATGCTCACGGTCATCTCGTCTTCCCCTGTCTCCGTGACGGTCATCTCCGGTACGGTAGGGTCGGCGGCATTCAGCGTAAAGCCCGTCAGCCGTATGTTCCGGCAACTGTCGATGACGAAGGCCGTCATCTCGCCGTGCGTAATCAGCCGGGCGCCCCGTCCGCTGAGGGTGACGTTGCGCAGGCCCTTCATCCATAGCCCTATATGCTTTGTGACATCCGGGTTTTCCTTCTCGGAAGTAGTGTTCGAAACGTGGTAGGGCCGCTCGGTGGAGCTGCTGCGATACAGGTGGTAGTCGGCATTCTGAAGCTGTATGACTACCGGCTTCCCGCCATAGCCGGCCGCCTCGTTGATGGCCTGCTGAAGGGCCTGAGTGGCATCGCCCTCTATGGCCGGCACGTTGATACTGCGGATGTGGGCAGGCCGGGCAGTCAGGATACCGGCCGTCAGAAAGAGAAGAAAGATATATCGTCGCATTGAGGGTTCAAGAGGTTCAAGTGTTCAAGGCTGCTCTCGCAGTTCAAGAGGTTCAAAGGTTCAAGGGTTCCAGGAGTTCAAGGGTTCAGACAATCGCTATTTTTTCCAGTAGGCTTCGATTTCCTCAAGCGTCTTGCCCGTTGTGTCGGGGACGTAACGATACATGATCCAGAGGTAGGGCAGGCACATCAAAGCAAACAGGAAGAACGTACCGGCAGGGGTGAGGCTCTCGAGCATCCAGGGCGTAAGCTGCCCGATGAGGTAGGTGCCTACCCAGAGGGCCAGGCCTGCAACCGACATGGCAAGGCCGCGCACCCGGTTGGGATAGATCTCGGACAGCAGCACGAAGACGACGGCACTGATGGAAATGGCCGTGCAGAAGACATAGAGGAGGAAGAACGTCAGCATGAAACCTGCGGGCAGGCTGGTGAACGGCAGGAAATAGATGCCGATCATCAGCAGGCAGACAATCATACCGCCCACGCCCCACCATACGAGCTGCTTGCGTCCCACGCGGTCGATGATCAGCAAGGCTAGGATGGTTGTCAGCATATTAACCACTCCGACGAGCACAGTCGGGAGGAGAGGATTGGCGAAACCGGCATTTGCAAATATCTTGGGTCCGTAGTAGAGCACGGCGTTCACGCCCATGAACTGACCGAGGATGGCGATGGCGGAACCGATGAGCACGGCCCGGAAGACACCTTTCTCCAGCAGCGCCTTCCACGGCGTCCTGACCTCGCTGGCCACGGAGGCCTTGGTCGCCTCGAGCTCAGCCCGGGCCTCTTCGGACGAACCGAAGATGCGCCGCAGTATCTCCTGCGCCTTGTTGCTCCGTCCCTTTACGACCAGCCAACGCGGACTCTCGGGGATAAACAGGATGGCCAGCAGGAAAAGCACGTCGGGCAACGTCTCGCAACCCAGCATACCGCGCCAGTACTCGCCGTTGAACATGCGGTCGGTCAGCGAGGTCCCGGCAGAGTCGACGAGGGCTCCCCTCAGGATAAGATAGTTGACCAGGTAGGCCAGCAGGAAGCCCAGGGTGATGAAAAGCTGATAGAGCGAGACCATCGTGCCGCGGACTCGGGCGGGGGAGACCTCCGAGATGTAGATTGGCGACACGATGGAAACGATTCCTATGCCCACTCCACCGACGATGCGGTAGGCAATGAGGTCAGGGAAACCATTGCACACAGCGCAGCCAACGGCCGAGACAGTGAACAACAGAGCCGCGATGAGCATCGTCAGCCGGCGCCCCAGAAAGTCTGAAAGCATGCCGGCTACGAGCACTCCGGCTATGGAGCCGATAAGGGCGCAGCCCACATACCAGCCCTCCAGTCCCGTGGACAGGCCGAATTGCGCCTTCACGATCTCCGTCGTTCCGGAAATGACAGCCGTGTCATATCCGAAGAGAATGCCGCCAAGGGCAGCCACGAAGGCGAGGAAAACGACGTAGCCCCTGGTCTTCTGATGATTCATGCTGCGAAAGGACAAACAGGTCTGTTGTGCTGAGGCCTATGGCGTCGGCCTTTGTTACATGGGCCGTATCCAGATGTTGCGGAAGCTGATGGCCTTGCTGGGGTCGCCGTGCATCTGCAGGCGGATGGGGCCGTCGCCGTGCTTGCGCACCTGGGGATGGCCGATGTACTCGGTTGTACCGCGTATCTGGGTGTGGTTCTGCAGCACGATGCCGTTCTGGATAACGGTTACGAATGGGGGATAGAGGTAGGTGCCGTCCTCCTTGAAGACGGGAGCCGTATAGATAATGTCATATACGTTCCACTCGCCGGGCTTGCGCATAGCGTTCACCAGGGGGGGCGTCTGCTTGTAGATACTGCCCGTCATGCCGTTCATGTAGGTCTCGTTCTTGTAGCAGTCCAGAATCTGCACCTCGTACATATCCTGCAGGAAGATGCCGCTGTTGCCGCGTGCCTGGCTCTCGCCCTGTATGTCGGATGGCACGCACCACTCGATGTGCAGCTGGAAGCTGCCGAACTTCTGGCGGGTCAGGATATCACCCTTGCTCTTGTCCACGGTCATGATGCCGTTCTTCACAATCCAGTCGGCAGCCTCGCCCTTGGAGTTTTGCCACTTGGAAAGGTCTTTTCCGTCGAAGAGCACGATGGCGTCGCTGGGCGCTGTGTTCGTCTTGATGTCGCCGGGAGTCACTACTTTGGGCTGCGGTGTCCAGAACTCGGTCATGCCGGGCGTCATTGCTTCGGGTTCGGGATACTCCTTTTCCTGTGCACTCAGGCTGGAGGCGCAGATGAGCGCGGCAGCCAATAGAATCTGATTCTTTTTCATTGTTTATTTAGTTTAATGGGAGTTATGGGAATTTATGGGAATTGATGGGAGCTATGGATTATCCATAACGTCCTTCGTGCCGCCCGTGGACTGGAAGAAGGTGACGCGCGTCGTGGTCTTCTTGTCGAAGAGTGTGTTGGCCAGAATCTCCACAGTGCCGAACTGGCCCATGGGTGTTTCAATGCCGGCAAGCGTCTTTTGTCCGTAGGTAACGGTGAGCTTCATGCGCGCCGGCACATTATAGAATACGCCGCGCTCCAGTTTCTCCTTCTTCTTGGCGGTCTGCTCGTCGGGCTTGGCCTCGGGCAGCGACTCCATTCGCTCCACGCTGATATAGACGGGTTCGCCGGCCAGGTCGTCGGCATCCACCACACCCAGCTTGCGGGAGAAGCGGAAGAGCAGGTCGCGCTCCGTCTCCTTCGTGGGGTCGTAGATGAGGGAGAAGACCTCGGTGCTGGTCTGTTTCGTGCCGCTGAAGAGCGACTGCAGGGCGCTTGTCTGCTGGTCGAGCTGCTCGAGCATGAGCTTCAGCTGTGCGCCGTCCTTGGGTGTATTGTCGGCCTCACCCTTGATGAGGGCGTTGCGGCTCTCGCGCAGGTCGTAGATCTCCTGGGCACACAGCTCGGCCATCTTGGCCGTACTGCCGGCGGCCAGTATCTCCTGCGTCATGAAGCTGCGCGGATTCACCGGCTCGGGACCCTTCTCTCCTTGCGGCAGGGGGGGCAGCACTTCCTCCTCCACCTCGGTATTGATGCCCAGCAGCAGGCCGTCGCGGCTCAGTCCCACCAGGGGGGCCACCGTCTTGCTCTTTATCTTGATGCTGAAGGCCTTCTCCTTGTCGGGCTTGCCGAAGGGCTCCATCGTGACGTTCAGCAGCTCCCATTCGGTGCTCTCAGCCTGTGGAACGCCTGTCAGTCGCAGGTAGCGCTCGGCATACTTATTGAAGTCTCCGGGTCGCGTAACGGTCTTCTGAGCCGTCACGGTAATGCGCACGGCGGTGCGGGGCAGGAAGTAGGAGATGCCCTCCAGGGTACTGCCCGGCACAAAGTTCTCCACCACGGTCTGCGCCTGCGCCGCGAAGGCAGCGGCAAGCAGCATGGCACATACGGTTATTCTCTGTTTCATATCTTGTCGTTTATTTGATTCTTCTGGTTATGCAGTTCGCGGAAAGCTTCCGGCAGGTGGCGCGTAATGTCGCCGGCCAGCATGCACTCCTGCCCCATCTCCCGCGCAGCCAGGTCGCCGGCAGTGGCGTGGAGCCAGACGCCCAGCAGGGCAGCATCGCGCACCGGGTATCCCTGAGCCAGCAGACCCGTGATGAGGCCCGTCAGCACATCGCCGCTCCCGGCCGTAGCCATCCCTGCATTCCCGCGCAGACAGACAAAGACCTCGCCTTCGGGCATGTAGATGCGGGTGGGGTGCCCCTTCAGGACGATGATGAGATTGCGTGCCTTTGCCAGGTTGGCAGCGGCCTTCTGCATGTCGGGTGTGCCCAGGTTGAAGCCGCGCCCGAGGGTTTGCATCTCGCCCGTGTGGGGCGTCAGTATGCAGCGATTCTGCAGAGCTCCGGCCAGCCGGGTATTGATGGACAGCAGACGCAGGGCGTCGGCATCCAGCACCATCGGCAGCCCGTCGATTTTATTATGCATCACATAGGCCGCTAAAAGGGCTTGCGACAAGGGTCCCTGGCCAATGCCCGGCCCGATGCCTATGGCCTGGAAACCGTTTAGGGTCTGAGCCAGAGCCGTTGACTGAGGCATCATGCGGTCTACGAAGAGGCAGGCCTCGGGCACCCGGGTCTGCAGGATGATGCGGTTTTCCTCCTGGGTGTGCAGCGTCAGCTTACCGATTCCGCTGCGCATGCAGGCCTCGGCCGCCAGCACGGCACAACCTGCCATGCCCGGAGTTCCGGCCACCAGCAGGGCATGCCCCATCGTTCCCTTGTGGGCATCCTCGGGCCGTTCTTTCAGCATTCCGGCCATTTCCGAAACGCCCAAAACTATTCCTTTTTCTGCATTCATGCTGCAAAATTACGATTAAACGAACGATAATGCAAATAAAAAGGCGTTTTTATTTTGCTTATCTGAGTGAAAGTAATTTAAAAGCTTTGCCTTAAAGGTAGTGCAAACCGAGCGAAATACAAAATAAATCCGAATTTATTTTTATTTCCGAGGTGCAGCCTACCTTCGACCGTAGGTCAAAATTACGATTAAACGAACGTTAATGTAAATAAAACCGGCGAATTTATTTCTTTCCCGAGCGAGCGTACTCTCGAACGAAGTCCAAAGTTAGTTTTGCAAGACCCGGGTGTAATTTTTGCAAGACCCGGGTATAATTTTTACGGAACCCGGGTCTAGTAAAAAAAGAGGTACGGCATAGGGACCGGAAAACAACGCCGTTGTTTTGGCAAAACATCGGTGTAGAAAAGGCAAAACAACGGCGTTGTTTTACAGGAAGGAGCGGTTAAGCAAATTAAAACAAAGTTTTATTTGCATTATCGCTCGCTTAATCGTACCTTTAAGGCAAAGCCTTTAAATTACTTTCACTCAGATAAGCAAAATAAAAATGCCTTTTTATTTGCATTATCGCTCGCTTAATCGTAATTTTGTCCCAAATTTCCCAAATAACAATTGTATTATGCAGAAAATACGTGTTAAAGACAAGGATTTCGCGGTATCGATACCCTGGGAGAAGATACAGGCCGAAGTAAGGCGCGTGGCCCGGCAGATCAACGAAGACTATGCCGGGCAGACACCTGTCTTCCTGGCCGTGCTGAACGGCTCGTTCATCTTTGCCGCCGACCTGCTCAGGGAGATCACCCTCCCCTGCGAGATATCGTTCGTGAAGCTGGCCTCGTACCAGGGCGTCAACACCACGGGCCAGATACGCGAGCTGATAGGGCTGAACCTGGACCTCACCGGACGGCCCGTCATCATCGTGGAGGACATCGTGGACACGGGCCTGACGATGGCCCACATGCTGGAGACCCTGCGCAAGCAGAATCCCGGCAGCATAGACATCTGCACCCTGCTGCTGAAGCCGGGCAAGCTGCAGGTAGACCTCGATGTGCGCTACTGCTGCCTCGAGGTGCCCAACGACTTCCTGGTGGGCTACGGACTGGACTACGACGGACTGGGCCGCAACAGCAAGGACATCTACACACTGGCTGAGAACTGAACAGAATATAGTATTAAAACAAAGGTAAAAAGATGAAGAACATCATTATCTTCGGTGCACCGGGCTCAGGCAAGGGCACCTACAGCGATCTGATTGTAAAGAAGTACGGAATGGGCCACATCAGCACGGGCGACGTGCTGCGCGCCGAAATCAAGAACGGTACGGAGCTGGGCAAGATAGCCCAGGGCTACATCGACCAGGGCCAGCTCATCCCCGACGAACTGATGGTGGACATCCTGGCCAAGGTATATGACCAGCAGCCAGCCGGACGGGGCGTCATCTTCGACGGCTTCCCCCGCACCATTGCCCAGGCCGAGGCCCTGAAGAAGATGCTCCAGGAGCGCGGTCACGACATGGGTCTGATGATTGAGCTCGTCGTGGAGGAGGACATCCTGATGGCCCGCCTGCTGAACCGCGCCAAGGAACAGGGACGCGCCGACGACAACGAGGAGACCATCCGCAAGCGCTTCCAGGTCTATCACAGCCAGACGGCTCCCCTGGCCGAGTGGTTCGAGCGCGAAGGCATGCGCCACACCTTCCGCTGGGCAGAGCACCCCAGTCTGGAGGGCATGATGGAGGAAATATACAAGCTGCTGGACCAGCAGTAGGAGCCCCCCCTTGAGGGGGAGAGAGGAATAGCGTTAGGAAAGACTAATAGTAAGAGATGGAAAGCAACTTTGTTGACTACGTAAAGATATGCTGCCGCTCGGGAAAGGGCGGAAGGGGCAGCGTCCACATGCACCGCGCCAAGTACGTGCCCCTGGGCGGACCGGACGGCGGTGACGGCGGACGCGGAGGCCACGTCTATCTGCGCGGCAACCACAACTACTGGACCCTGCTCCACCTGCGCTACGAGCGGCATGTCTTTGCCGGACACGGACAGAACGGCGGCAAGAGCCGAAGCACGGGAGCCGACGGCGAGGACAAGTACATCGACGTGCCCTGCGGCACCGTGGTCTATAATGCCGACACGGGCGAGTACATCTGCGACGTGACCGAGGACGGACAGGTGGTGATGCTGTTGAAGGGCGGCCGCGGAGGACTGGGCAACTGGAACTTCCGCACCGCCACCAACCAGGCACCCCGCTTCGCCCAGCCCGGCGAACCGATGCGCGAACTCACCGTCATCCTGGAGCTCAAGCTGCTGGCCGACGTAGGCCTGGTGGGCTTCCCCAATGCCGGGAAGAGCACCCTGCTGAGCGCCGTCTCCAGCGCCCGCCCCAAGATAGCGGGCTACCCCTTCACCACGATGGAGCCCAGCCTGGGCATCGTCTCCTATCGCGACGGGCAGTCGTTCGTCATGGCCGACATCCCGGGCATCATAGAGGGCGCCAGCGAGGGCCGCGGCCTAGGACTGCGCTTCCTGCGCCATATCGAGCGCAACAGCCTGCTCCTCTTCATGGTGCCGGGTGACACGGACGACATACGGCGCGAGTATGAGATTCTGCTGGGCGAGCTGCGCCAGTTCAACCCCGAACTGCTGGAGAAACAGCGCGTGCTCGCCATCACGAAGAGCGACCTGCTCGACGAGGAACTGCAGCAGCTCCTCTCGGCCGACCTGCCCACCGACCTGCCCACCGTCTTCATCAGCGCCGTAACGGGCTACGGCATTGCGCAGCTGAAGGACATCTTGTGGCAAGCCCTGAACAGCGAGAGCAACAAGCTGGCCGCCATCACCAGTCAGGAAAGCATCGTTCACCGCAACAAGGACCTCTCGGCCCTGCAGCAGGAACTGGAGGACGAAGGCGAGGACGAGGAAATCATCATCCTGGACGAGGACGAGATAGAAGACGTAGAGGACATAGAAGAAGACTGGGAGGACGGGGAATGAGCGACTTCCTGCTTCGATACCCGTTTCCCGAAGATGAGGTAACCGCCTTCTCCACCCTGCGCAACGGCGGGGTAAGCACAGGCGTTTATGAATCGCTCAACGTAAGTCCTACAAGCGGCGACCAGCCCGATAACATCCGGGAGAACCGCCGTCGCCTGGCCGATGCCCTGGGCATCTCACCCGACCGCTTTGTCATCCCACACCAGAACCACGGGACCGAGGTGCGCTTCGTCAGCGAACCCGTCGAGCTTGAGGGCGTAGATGCCCTCATCACCCGGCAGACGGGTCTCTGCATCTGCGTCAGCACCGCCGACTGCATTCCCATCCTGCTCCACGACCCTGCCCACCATGCTGTGGCCGCCGTACACTCCGGCTGGCGCGGCACGGCGAGCCGCATCGTGCAGATCGTCCTTCGCGCCATGCAGGAGCAGCTGGGCACCAGGCCGGCCGACGTACAGGCCGCCATCGGGCCGGGCATCGGGCTGGAGGCCTTCGAGGTGGGCGACGAGGTTTACGAAGCTTTCCGCCAGGCCCGCTTCCCGATGGAGCAGGTGGCGCGTCGCATGGAGAAATGGCACATCGACCTCTGGCAGGCCAACCGCATCCTGCTTCAGGAGGCCGGCGTGGAACGCATCCACTTGGCAGCAGTCTGCACCTACTCCCAGCACGACCGCTTCTTCAGCGCACGACGTCTGGGCCGGAAGTGCGGACGCATAATGAACGGCATAATCCTAAGGCGATGAAAAGATACACACTTCCAGTCACATTGCTGACCCTGACATGCTTTATCCTCCCCCTTCATGCCCAGGACGAGGAAAAGGCCGACATCGACGAATGGCAGACGCTGAAGGTCGAGGCAGCCCGCGACCCTTTCGAGAAGACAAAGCAGTTCACCATCAACTTCAGCAACTACACAATCGAGGAGTGGTCCTATCCCCTTCGCGGCGCCCACGTAATCAGTCCCTTCGGCGGAGCGCGTGCCCATCATGCCGGAACTGACATCAAGACCCATCCCAACGACAGCGTTCGGGCGGCCTTCACGGGCGAGGTTATCTTGAGCGGGCCTCACTACGGCTACGGCAACTGCATCGTCATCCGGCATGCCAACGGACTGGAAACGCTCTATAGCCACAATTCCAAGAACCTGGTTTCCGTAGGGCGATGGGTGCATGCAGGCGAAGTCATAGCCCTGGTAGGGCGCACAGGCCGGGCCACTACGGAGCACGTCCACTTCGAGACGCGCGTCCGAGGCAAGGCATTCGACAGCAGCATCCTCTTCGACCACGACAAGAACCAGCTGCGAAAGGAGATTTTCGTATTCGAGAAGATGCCAAACGGCACGCTGCGCATCTCGACGCTCAAGGCAGGGAAGAAAGAGGAAGGAAAAGAGAACGGGAAAGAGGAGACGAAAGCGGAAGGAAAGAAATGAAACAGAAGGGCCAGGGACACAAACAAGAAACTACACAAAAACGAACCATTATGAATATAGGAGACAAAGCGCCCGAGGTATTGGGCAAGGACGAACAGGGACGGGACATCCGACTGAGTGATTACCGGGGCAGGAAACTGGTGCTGTACTTCTACCCGAAGGACAACACCAGCGGCTGCACAGCCGAGGCATGCAGTCTGCGCGACCACTACGGCGAACTGCAGGGAGCCGGCTACGAAGTGGTGGGCGTGAGCAAGGATTCGGCAGCCAGCCACCAGAAGTTCAAGGCAAACCATCAGCTGCCCTTCCCGCTTATAGCCGATGTGGACAAGTCCCTGATGGAGGCAATGGGAGCCTGGGGAGAAAAGAATATGTACGGACGGAAGACCATGGGAACCATCCGCACCACCTTCATCATCAACGAGGAGGGCATCATAGAACAGATTCTTGCCGGTAAGCAGATAAAGACCAAGGAACACGCCCAGCAGATATTGTCCAAGTAAGCTATGGAGCAGAACAGCGAGCTGCGCACCGCATGGGACTTCGTCGAAAATACGGGGCGGAGTATATTCCTGACGGGAAAGGCCGGAACGGGCAAGACGACCTTCCTGAAGACCATTGTGGAACGGTCGCGCAAGCGCCCCATCGTCGTTGCGCCGACGGGTGTAGCGGCCATCAATGCCGGCGGCGTCACCATCCATTCGTTCTTCCAGCTGCCCTTCGCACCCTACGTTCCGGGAGCAAAGGTAGAGAGTAAGTTCGACTTCGGGCGGGAGAAACGGAAGATCATTGCCTCCATCGACCTGCTTATCATCGATGAGATCTCGATGGTCAGGGCCGACCTGCTGGATGCCATCGACAACGTTCTGCGCCGCTTCCGCGATCACTTTCAGCCCTTCGGCGGCGTTCAGCTGCTCATGATAGGTGACCTGGCACAGCTCACTCCCGTTGTGACTCCCGAAGACGAGCAGATGCTGAAGCCCTACTACGACACGCCCTACTTCTTCGGTTCGAAGGCGTTGCAGCAGACCGACTACGTCACCATCCAGCTCTCGCACGTCTATCGCCAACAGGACATGTCGTTCCTCCAGATTCTGAACGAGGTGCGACAGGGGCATCCCTCGCCACAGGCCCTCTCCCTGCTGAACGAACGTTGCAAGCCCGCCTTCACGCCACGCCCCGAAGACGCTTACATCCGACTGACCACTCACAACCATCTGGCCAACTACTACAACGAGTCGGAGCTCCGGAAACTCACCAGTCCCACGTTTCAGTTCCAGGCCGAAGTGAAGGGCACCTTCCCCGACTATTCCTACCCAACGGCCGAGACGCTGGTATTGAAGCAGGGCGCACAGGTGATGTTCGTGAAGAACGACCCTTCGGCGGACCACCTTTATTATAACGGGCGCATCGGGCGGGTAACCTATGTGGACAGCAAGAGAATCCTTGTGCGCTGCGAGGGAGACGAGGACGACATCGAGGTGGAGCCGCTGGAATGGGAGAACACGCACTATACGCTGAACGAGCAGACCCGTGAGATAGAGAGCGAGGTGATGGGGACCTTCAAGCAATACCCCCTGCGTCTGGCCTGGGCCATCACCATTCACAAGAGTCAGGGCCTCACCTTCGACCGCGCCATCATCGATGCCAACCAGTCCTTCGCACCCGGTCAGGTCTATGTGGCCCTCAGCCGCTGCCGTACTCTGGAGGGACTGGTGCTTGCCACCTCGCTGAGCGCAAGCGCCATCATCAACGACCAGAGAGTGGACAACTACATCGCCCGGCAGGAAACAGATGCCCGGCAGAGCATCCGCCAGTTGCCCGAGCTGAAGCAGGAGTACGAGCGTCACCTGCTCCTACAGCTCTTCGATTTCCGTCCGCTGCTCAGCATGCAGGAGACGATGGTGCGCATCTTCTCCGAGTTCTTCTACCACAGCCAGGCCGAGCTGACCCGGCTTCACGACCAGGCCCTGCAGGACATCCGAGGGCGCATCGTCGATGTCGCCTCCAAGTGGCAGCAGAAGATTGGGGGCATGAGTATCGAACAACTGCGCGATGCCGACTTCCTGGAGCGCGTAAAACGCAGCGCCCTGTACTTTGCCGATACGCTGAACGAGATACTGGCCAAGCCCCTTGCGCTTACCGCGAAGGTGGAGACCAACAACAAACAAGCCGCTCGCCGACTGGGAAACGCCCTGCCCGATGAACGGCAGACCTGGCTCTCGCGCCGCTTCCTGCTCACCAAGATTGCCGAGCAGGGCTTCAGCGTGGGCAACTATCTGAGGGAGAAGCAGATGTCGATGCTCGATGCCATCGACGAGAGTTCGCTCAAACCCAAGCGGGAGCGCAAGCCGAAGCAGAAGAAGGAGCCGAAGCCCAAGACCTGGGAAATGAGTTTACAGCTCTACCGACAGGGCATGAAGCACGACCTCATCGCGCACGAACGAAACCTTACCCTCGGCACCGTCCTCGGGCACTTGGCCCGCTACATCGATTCCGGCCAGGTTGACTTAGACGACCTTGTCCCCTCTGAGCACCAGCAGGCCATCAATGCCGCCATCCGAAGGGTCGGAACCGGAGACGCCACAGCCATTAAGATGCTTTGTCCGTCCGATGTTGCCTACCACGAGATCCGCCTGATCTTAGACCGTACAGCAAGCCGGGCCTGACAAAGCCCAAACCACCCCACACAATAATGAACCCTCGCGACACTCAGATACTACGGATTGCCCTGCCCTCCATCGTGTCCAATATTACTGTTCCCCTGCTTGGGATGATCGACGTCGCAATCGTAGGGCACATGGGCAGTCCTGTCTATATCGGCGCTGTGGCCGTTGGGTCAATGATATTCAATCTCGTCTATTGGCTCTTTGCCTTCCTTCGGATGGGCTCGAGCGGCCTCACCTCACAGGCCTTGGGGCGCCGCGACCTGACTGAAGTCACAAGATTACTGGTACGATCGATGACTATTGCGCTTGGCATAGCTGCCCTGCTCCTGGTGCTCCAGGCGCCTTTGAAGCTGCTGATGTTCAGGTTTATAGCCCCAACGGACGATGTAGCTCCCCTTGCCTCGCTCTATTATAATATCGTTGTCTGGGGCGCGCCGGCCATGCTGGGCCTCTACAGTCTGTCGGGCTGGTACGTCGGAATGCAGAACACCCGCATCCCGATGATTATCTCCATCGGGCAGAACGTAGTAAACATTCTGGCTTCGCTGACCCTGGTATATGGCTTTGGCATGAAGATAGAGGGCGTTGCGCTGGGTACAGTCATTGCGCAGTATGCCGGCTTCCTCGTAGCCCTCGCCTTGCTGCTGCGCTTCTATGGCAGGCTGCGCAGCCATCTGGTGCTGAAGGGCACTTTCGTTCGCAGGGCGATGAGCCAGTTCTTCAACGTCAACCGCGACATCTTCCTGCGCACGCTTTGCCTCGTTGCAGTCAATCTCTACTTCACCTCTGCCGGAGCGCGCCACGGAGCAGTTATCCTGTCGGTAAACACGATAATGATGCAGCTCTACCTGCTCTTCTCCTACTTTATGGACGGCTTTGCATACGCAGGCGAGGCCTTGGGCGGCAGGGCATTCGGAGCGCGGAATACCGAGGGCTTCAACGCTATGATGCGCCGTCTGTCGGTTTGGGCAGCGGCAGTTGCCTTGCTGTTCACGCTTGTCTACGTCCTCTTCGGGCTGAAGATAATCGGCATCCTGACCGATGAGCCACAAGTACTGCAGACGGCCGGGGAGTTCGTTTCCTGGATCTGGCTTGTGCCGATGGTCAGCACTCCGGCCTTCATACTGGACGGCATATTTATCGGCATCACCGCCACTCGCGGCATGCTGCTGTCCTCCTTCCTGGCCACCCTGCTGTTCTTCGCCCTTTACTTCCTGACCCAAGGGCTTTGGGGCAATCATTCGCTCTGGCTGGCTATGATTGCCTATTTGGCTATGCGGGGAATAGTACAACTTATCTGGCTGAAGAAAAGTCAGGCAACCTAGGTGTATTTTATGTTGCCAGACTGGCAACATAAGTTGCTGGGCGAACAACACAAGTTGCCAGTCGAGCAACATAAGTTGCTGGGCTGGCAACATAAAATACCTAACGGGGAAAGAACTTTTCCTGCTGCGGGGCAGGAAAAAACACAGGTATCTCCCTTGAAAACCGCTTTACAGCAGGTCGGGCAATTCGTGGAGGCGCATGCTGTTGCTACCCTTTATCAGGATGGTGAAACCCTCTACCGGTTCGGAATCCAGGCAGGCCTTTACGGCCTCCACATCGGGGAAGAAGCGGACCTGCGAAGGAGAGAATCCCAGAACCTCGGCCGCCTGACGGAACTTGGGACCGACGAGCCAGATCTGCCCGATACGCGAGTCGGCAAGCTGGGTCAGGACCTTTTGGTGCTCGGCATCACTCTCTTCGCCCAGTTCCTGCATATCGCCCAGGATAACCATCTTGGGTTCATTACAGATAAAGGAGAAGTTCGTCAGCGCGGCAGCCATACTGGAGGGGTTGGCATTGTAGGCATCCACGATGAGTTTGTTGCGCGCACTCTGGCGGAATTCGCTGCGGCTGTTCCTCGGCACGTAGCCGGCAACGGCCTCGTCAATCAGGTCGGCCGGCACGCCGAAGTGAAGTCCGACGGTAACGGCTGCCCGCACATTATCTATATTATAGGCTCCGACGAGATGAGTCGCCACCTGGTGCCAGTCTTCGTCTACATCCTGGCGCCAGCGGAAGGTGAGGAAGGGATTGACCTGCTCTACGCGACCTTCCACGTAGGGGATGGCCGTCTCGTAGAGCTTCAGGCCCCGTCCCTCGGCCATCTGCAGGAGATCGTCGTCGAAGGCATTGAGGAAGACCTTGCCCCCTCGCGCCGAGAGGTCGTCGTAGAGCTCGCCCTTTGTGGCCCTGACACCCTCGAAGGAGCCAAAGCCTTCAAGATGAGCCCGCCCGACATTGGTTATGATGCCATAGTCGGCCTGCGCGATGCGACTTAGCGCGGCTATCTCGCCGGGATGGTTTGCACCGGTTTCCACCACCGCCAGGTCGTGCCTGGCCGTCAGACGCAGAAGGGTCAGGGGCACTCCGATATGGTTGTTGAAGTTCCCTTGAGTGAAGAGCACGTTGAATTTCTTGGCAAGAACGGCCGAGACGAGCTCCTTTGTGGTCGTCTTTCCGTTCGTGCCCGTTATCTGGAGCACAGTACCTCCCCACTTCCGGCGATGCAGGGCGGCCAGCTGCTGAAGGGCCTGCAGCACATCGGGCACAAGGATGAAGCGCTCGTCGAGGGCGACTTCCGGCTCGTCCACGACAGCCGCGGCGCATCCGGCCTCAAGGGCCTGGCGGGCATAGGCATTTCCGTTGAACTTCTCTCCCCTCAGAGCAAAGAAGACTGACCCCTCCGGACAGTTCCGGCTATCGGTCGTCACAATGGGATGTTGCAGGTAAACTTGGTACAATTCTTCGATATTCATAATCCTTTTTTTACGTTTTCGACTACAAAGTTATACCTTTTTTTGATATAATTTGCTGATTTTGCAAATAATGTATAACTTTGTGGCAAAGTTAGCACAGAAATGAGCGAACAGCTTCCCTTCTTCATCAATTTGAATGGAGTCTTGAAGGATATCAGCACGCCCCAGGTGATGGGGATACTGAACGTCACGCCCGACTCGTTCTATGCCGCAAGCCGTCAGCAGACGGACGAGGCCATTGCAGCCCGGGTGCGGCAGATTCTGGACGAGGGCGCCTCGATGATTGACGTAGGCGCCTACTCCAGCCGGCCGGGTGCCGACGACGTCTCGGCCGACGAGGAAATGGGCCGTCTGGCTCATGCGCTCGACATCCTGCGCCGCACAGCTCCGCAGGCCATAGTGAGCGTGGATACATTCCGTGCCCAGGTGGCCCGTCATTGCGTAGAGGACTTCGGGGTGCAGATTATCAACGACATATCGGGCGGAGAGCTGGATGCAGGGATGTTCGATACGGTGGCCCGGCTGCAAGTGCCCTACATCCTGATGCACATGAAGGGAACGCCACGCACCATGCAGCAGGCTCCCCGCTACGACGACCTGCTGACCGAGATGCTGCAGTACTTCGGACGCAAGACAGAGCAACTTCACGAGATGGGAGTGAAGGACATCATCCTGGATCCGGGCTTCGGCTTCGGAAAGACGATGTCGCACAACTATGAGCTCATGCAACGTCTGCAAGACCTGCGCCTGCTGGGCCTTCCCCTGCTGGTAGGCGTGAGCCGCAAGAGCATGATATACCGTCTGCTGGGCACACAGCCCGAGGATGCCCTGAACGGCACCACCGTCCTGAACACAATGGCCTTGATGAAGGGGGCCAGCATCCTGCGCGTCCACGATGTAAAGGCCGCGACAGAGGCTGTGAGAATCGTTCAGGCCGTCAAGGAAGGACCGACAGATAATACATAACGAGAGAGGGAAAGGAATAGAACTATGCTTGATTTTGGAATAAAAGACCTGATAGACATCCTGCTTGTAGCCGTAATACTCTACTATTGCTACAAGGTGATGAAGCAGTCGCGCTCGGTGAACATCTTCTATGGCGTGCTGCTCTTCATCAGTTTCTGGATCGTGGTAAGCAAGGTGTTGGAGATGAAGCTTCTGGGCAGCATACTGAACCAGCTGGTCAGCGTAGGAGCCATCGCGCTCATCATCCTGTTTCAGGAGGAGATCCGGCGTTTCTTCTACACCATCGGCACTCATGAACGGGCCCATCGGCTGCTGCAGTTCTTCCGTCCGGGCCACCGCCACGAAGAGGAGGAGAAGCGACACAGCCGCGAGACCATCATCCCCATCGTATTGGCCTGCCTGAACATGAGCAAGCAGAAGGTGGGAGCGCTCATCGTCATGCAGAACAACCTGCCCCTGAACGACTTCGTGCGCTCCGGCGACATAGTTGACGCACGCATCAGCCAGCGCCTCATCGAGAACATATTCTTCAAGAACAGCCCCCTCCACGACGGAGCAATGATCGTCTCGGGCAACCGCATAACAGCTGCCGCCTGCATCCTGCCCATCAGTCACGACCTGGACATCCCCAAGGAATTCGGCCTTCGCCATCGTGCCGCGAAAGGCATCAGCAAGGAGACCGACGCCCTGGCTATCGTAGTGAGCGAGGAGACGGGCCACATCAGCGCCGCCTACAACGACACCTTCCGCACCCACCTCTCTGCCGAGGAACTGGAATCCATCCTGATGAAGGGAAAATTTTGAGGGGCCGGAAACCGGATAAGAGATAAATGGACAACAAATACTAACATAAGATAGATATGACACTAATTGAGAAAATCATCTCGCGCGCCCAGAGCAACAAGCAGCGCATCGTACTGCCCGAGAGCCTGGAGGAGCGCACTCTGACCGCCGCCGACCGTGCCCTGGCCGACGGGCTGGCCGAAATCATCCTGATTGGTAACCGTGAAGAAATCCTGGCCCTGGCCCGCAAGCTGGGACTGGAGCATGTGGAACAGGCCACCATCATCGATCCTGCCACAAGCGAAAAGACCGCAGCATACGCACAGCTGCTATACGATCTGCGCAAGTCGAAGGGAATGACCCTCGAGGAGGCTCAGCGCAAAGTGATGGATCCGCTCTACTTCGGATGCCTCATCATTAAGAGCGGCGATGCCGACGGACAGATAAGTGGTGCCCTGAGCACGACGGGCGACACCCTGCGCCCCGCCCTGCAAATCATCAAGTGCGCCCCGGGCATCACCTGCGTGAGCGGTGCCATGCTGCTTATCACACAGACGCCAGAATACGGCGAGGACGGTGTGCTTGTAGTTGGCGATGTGGCCGTAACGCCCATGCCCGATGCCTCTCAGCTGGCGCAGATTGCCGTCTGCACGGCACAGACAGCCCGCAGCGTGGCCGGATTCGAGGAGCCTCGAGTAGCTATGCTGAGCTTCAGCACGAAGGGTAGTGCCAAGCACGAAGTGGTGGACAAGGTGGTCGAGGCCACCCGCCTGGCCCGCGAGCTGGAGCCCGCCCTTCAAGTGGACGGCGAGTTGCAGGCCGATGCAGCCCTTGTGCCCTCTGTCGGTGCCAAGAAAGCACCCGGCAGCGACATTGCCGGACGGGCTAATGTACTCGTCTTCCCCTGCCTGGAAGTAGGAAATATCGCATATAAGCTGGTGCAGCGACTGGGGCGCGCCGACGCCATCGGCCCCATCCTTCAGGGCATCGCACGCCCTGTGAACGACCTTTCACGAGGTTGTTCTGTGGACGACATCTACAAGATGGTAGCCATCACGGCCTGTCAGGCTATGGATGCGAAGAAGTGAAACTATAACTGAAAACGTAATGAAGATATTGGTTTTAAACTGCGGAAGCAGTAGCATTAAGTACGCATTGTACAACATGGATGACCGAAGCGTCATCACAAGTGGCGGCATCGAGAAGATTGGCCTGCCCGACTCATTCATCAAGTTCAAGCTCGGCGGCGAGAAGCATCAGATAAACCGCCCCATTGAAGAGCACACCGCTGGTGTGCAGTTCATCTTCGAGGTACTGACCCAGGGAGAGTGGGCCGTGCTCAGCGATCCAAGTGAGTTGGGCGCTGTGGGCCATCGTATGGTGCACGGAGGCGAGCGCTTTAATGAGAGCGTCCTGCTCAACGACGAGGTAATGCAGGCCTTCGCCCAGTGTAACGACCTGGCCCCTCTGCACAACCCCGCCAACATAAAGGGCGTCAATGCCGTCAAGGCCCTGCTGCCTCAGGTACCCCAGGTTGGCGTCTTCGACACGGCTTTTCACCAGACAATGCCTGACTATGCATATATGTACGCTCTGCCCTACGAACTCTACGAGAAATACGGCGTTCGCCGCTATGGTTTCCACGGCACGAGCCACCGCTATGTCTCCCAGCGCGTCTGCGAGTTCCTGGGCATCAAACCCGAGGGCAAACGCATCATCACCTGCCACATTGGCAACGGAGCCAGTATTGCTGCCGTACGCGATGGCCGTTGCGTAGATACGAGCATGGGCCTGACGCCTCTGGAGGGCCTCATCATGGGAACCCGCTCGGGCGATATTGACGCAGGTGCCGTAACGTTCCTGATGGATAAGCTCGGCCTGGACACCAAGGGCTTAAGCGCCTTGCTGAACAAACAGTCAGGCCTGATGGGCATAAGCGGACTGAGCAGCGACTTCCGCGATATCCTGGCCGGCATCGCTGCTGGGAACGACCGTGCTCGCCTGGCTAAGGAAATGTACACTTATCGCATCAAGAAGTATATCGGGCAGTATGCAGCCGCTATGGGCGGAGTGGACATTATCCTGTTCACCGGTGGAGCAGGCGAGAACCAGTGGGAGGTTCGCGAAGGAGCTACTCGCGGTTTGGAGTTTATGGGCGTAGTGATGGATGCAGAGCGGAACCACGCTTGCCGAGCCACTGAAGCTGTTATCTCAGCTGACAGCAGTGCTGTCACCGTCTGCGTCATCCCTACCGACGAGGAACTGATGATAGCCCTCGATACCGAGCGTCTGGCTGGCAAATAATATCATACAAGCCCTATCGGCGCGTTAATTTTAATACCAATCGGTCATTAGCTTTATGATGATAATAGACCTCTTCATTTGGCTTTAGACATTTAATCGTTTGCCTTTAGCCAAATGATAGTGCGCCTTTAGGCAAACGATTGTATGCCTAAAGGCGCTGTCCTTATGAGCTCGACAAA
>JAILKU010000086.1 GCA_024693505.1 Bacteroidaceae bacterium
CTGTGGCGAAGGAAGCCTAAAACGACGCCGTTGTTCCGTTAAAACATCGGTGTAGGAAAGGCAAAACAACGCCGTTGTTTGAGTCTTCCCAAGCAAACCACCCAAATCAGTATACAGCACATGGAACTTATTCCTCAGAGCCTTCTGTATAATTCCTCTATAAGTTCTCTATAAAGTCTCTATTATATAGGGATAGAGATCTTATAGAGGTTTTATAGAGAGTTTGTAGAATCTTTACTTAGGTTTTACTGAGATCATACTTTACTGTTCTTTAGGTTTTAGCTCGGCCGGTATGAGCTTGATTGCCTTAATCCTACTTTTCCTGTATTGTTTCCTATCTTCACATGGATAAGATACCTCTACAGATTCCTTACCACACCCATGAACAGGATGTTTCCGTTCTGGTTCTCTTGAATGGCAAAGAAGAAGGGGCGGTCAACATGGAAGGGGATGTACTCTGGCTCTTCCCCTGGGCCATCGCTTGTGGTCATTCCTGCCCAGGTTACAGCCGCTGCCTCGGCACCCTTCTCGTTTACCTTCAGCACGGCGTTCTGCTGTATGTCTGATACGGCCAGCGGTTGTGGGCTGAGGCGCGACAGGTCAGCCTGCTGCACGTCGAAAATAGCATTTAGGCCCATCTTTTGGAATACGGGCTTTAACTGCTGAGACTGGGATACCTCGAAACGGGGCAGCATCAGATCTACGTTTTGCATGCTGAGGCTGGAAACTGCTTCGTTCCAAGCGGTTGCATCAAGACCTTCCAGACAGGCCTTTAGAGAAACGCCTTTGTGTGGCAGACAGAAGACCATGCTATAATTCTTGTGGCTATACTGCCCGAAGTCGAGTGCGGCAAGGTCGAAGCTTACGGCTTTGGCATAGCGCACAAAGAACTGGTCTTTCCTGTGCATCATCTGCACTTCCTTCTCCGTGCCGTCCTGGTTGGTGAACGTGCCGGGCTTCGTCCCTTCCTCGTGGAATCCATCTGTCCAAGGAGCCTTGAAGTAGAGGGCATTCGCCATTGAGAGCACACAGTCCATCGGTCCGTCCTCCACGATGCGCTCAATGAGACCCTTTGTCTTCTCCCTACACCAGCGGTTTATGGTGCCGCCGGCTGCCTGGTCGGCAAAGTCAATAGCCTCCACCTCGGTGCTGTAGAAGTTCTTGCTGTCATTGATGAAGCTGAGATAGACAGGCAGTTTATGCTGCATCCACAGGGCATTGTTGCTCAGGAAGCAGACACTGTCGTCCGCGATGTCCAGCTGCGTCGCTATCTTGCGCTGATAGCTGTTGAGGGTATTCAGGTCGGACGTCTTCATATTCAGCAGGTCACATATCTCCTGCAGGGTCTGTCCGTTGCAGCCGTTGGCCAATGAGGAAAGCAGGATGCCTGCGCTGAGGGGAGACACCACAATGTTTTCCTGATTGTCACTGGCTGAGAAGCTTTCCCTGACGAAGCGCAGGGCGAAGTCCTGCAAGCCGCTGCCCACGGTGCGTTCATCATCCGTCAAGCTGCCCGCATATTGTGCGGCATTAAACGGAGTACTTTCATTCTCAACAATACTGAGGGGGCGCAGGGCCGTAGCCTCGGTCTGTTCTTTCTCTTCCTCTTCCTGCGGTTGTGGCTGTATCTCGGGCACTTCCTCATCACTGCTGCAAGCCGAGCACAGAGTTCCTACAGCAAACACAATCATGATAAGATCTCTTGTCTTCATTTGGTTTATTTGTTTTATGGTGAATAATGATTATTGTCGCTTTGTTGCCTTTTTCATGAACTTACGTCCGTGTCTGATATAGACGCCCTTTTGCGGAGCGCCTTGCACCCGACGCCCCTGCAAGTCGTAGAAGCCGCTCTTGGCTATACGCGTTGAATCCGGCAGTTCTTCTATTTCTTCTTTCCCTTTTATCGGGTTATTCTTATCCTTCAGCACATTCACCTGACCTATAAACAGAGGAATGCGATGATAGCCGTCTTGAAGCACAAACTGGAACGGGCGGTCTGCAATGAATTCATAAAATTTGCTTGGAGGATTGGTTGATATATCGGAGAAGGCAGGTCCCTCAATTACAGTAACAGCCGCAGCCTCTGTACCATATTTATCCAAATGGAAAGAAGTCAGTTGTTTAACTGCATTTACAAACAAATCTGATGGAGCTATTCTCTTGAAATCAGCCTGACTAGTGAAGGCATCCCTGATACCCATTTTGTGAAGCGTCTTAATCAGGTCATGCTGTCCCTCCACCTTGAAGCAAGGCATGCGGAAGAAGACACCGCCATCATAGACGAAACTGTTCATCAAATTCTGATAATCCTCACTGGTTATTAGTCTCCGGTCTTCAGGATCCAAGGGAAGAATCACAAGCAGACTGAAAGGACGGCTCTTGGCTTTTTTATCTCCATAATAGAGTTCCACAGCCTTATATCGTTCTGTTTCAGAATAGCCGTATAACTCATCACAAAGCATATCCACCATACTTTCCGTATTATCCGAGTTATGGAAGACCTCCTCCTTGACATCCTTTTCGTTAAGCCATTTGCCCATGAAATACAGTGCATTAGCCAGAACCATTCTAAGGCCGGCATTTTTGTCGTTGGGGTTCAGCACCTCCTTTATCAAGCCATGCGTTTTCTCCTCGGCCCACCTGTTGATCTGGCTGACAGCTTCGGGCTGGCTGAAGTTCACTTCCGAAGCCTCAGCGTCGTAATAGTGCTGCATTGTCTGGAAGAACTCGTCTTGGAAAGGATAGGCTTCCTGTATCCAGATACCGTTAGTGGTCTCGGCAAATGCTGAGTCATGCGAGATGGACCACAGTGTTTCCGAAAGCTGGTGGTAATAGCTGTTCACTAATGTCTCAGAGAAGTCGGTGAGGCCCATTGCCTCCCTTATCTCCCTGAGCGTATTTCCCTGCGCTCCGTTCATCAGCATCGAAAGAGCCATCTGCGCACTTACCGGCGACATCACCAGGTTGGGGTTTGCCTTCTCGTCCTTGTCCGAAAGCATCTGCTGATAGAGCCGGAAGCCGAAGTCGTTCATCTGATCGTCCAACGTAATCTGCTCGTAGCGCATTGAATAGAGAACCTTTGCTCTGCCACCTCCGGGCCGGAAGACGATATGACTGACGTTCGTGTTTGAGGGTTTGACGCGAGGTGCATAGTTGATGCCAGGGAAGAACTTGCTGCCCAACTGATAGTATAGCGCCATCGGATTGCCTAGGAAACCGACTTTATAGACCACATTGTCCCAGGCCGGCAGTTCCTCGCCCTCGTTCAGGATGTCACGATAATAGACGATTCGGGCCGTCTGGCGCGAGAGTGTTACACTGGCCGCCTGGCTCGAAGAGGCGTAGTGGAACTCGTCGCCGTACTCGAAGCTCTTGCGGAAGTCATAGAGCAGAGCCTCGTCCATGACCTTGCTGCCATCCAAGCCTCGGGCATAGACAAGCGAATCGCCG
>JAILKU010000100.1 GCA_024693505.1 Bacteroidaceae bacterium
AAATGTTGTAACTTTGCAACAAAGTTGCAAAATATGAAGAGAATTGTTCTGTTTTTTCTGACAATGACCATCCTTCTCGGCTGTTCGGAGGACGTCAATACCTCGGCCCGGTACGTCTTCACGGACAGGACGATCTGGGACTACCTCAGCAGTCACGAGCAGTACAGCCAGTACTGCAGCCTGCTTGAGAAGACGCCGGCCAGCGAACTGACGCTGACCACCATCCGCCAGCTGCTCTCGGCTCGCGGCCATTACACGGTCTTTGCGCCCACCAATGAAGCGCTGCAGGCGTTCCTGGACTCTCTGGCTGCTCAAGGCAAGATCAGTCAGCCCTCGTGGGACGGCTTCGATTCGGAGCATGCGCGCGACTCTGTGCAGAGGCTTGTGGTCTTCAACAGCATCATCGACAGCGGCGACAACCTGGATGCCCTCATGACCTACGATTTCACGACCACTCAGGACGGAGAGATCATCATTCCCAATATGTCAGAACATAAGCTGGTCGTGCACTATGCCTCTCCGGACAACCCGTCCGACATCACGGTGAATGGCTGTCCCATTGACGAGAACAACAGGGACATTCCGCTCACGAACGGCGTCATCCATTGTGTGCACAAGCCTGTGCTCAGCAGCGAGAATACGCTGGGCGACTGGCTTCAGAGGCAGGTCAGGGAGAAGCGTCCCGGCTTCTACGTCTCCTCTATGCTCGTCCTTGCGACGGGACTCAAGGACACCCTCAACGCCGTCAGGGATGAGCGTTACGAGAACATGAAGAACCGGGGCATGTTCGACCATCTGGGCAATTACCCCAAGCACCGCAAGTACGGCTACACCTTCTTCGCCGAGACGGACGAGCTGTGGAGCCGGACCTTGGGCAAGCCGGCCTTGGAGATTACGGTGAGCGACGTGGTCCGTTATCTGGCCGACCTGAATGTGTATCCAGAGGCGAAGAACGACGGGAACTATGCGGACAAGGACAACATGCTGAACCGCTTCGTCACCTATCATCTACTGAACAGGCGCCTGGCCAAGGGCTATCTGGTGAACCACTACAACGAGTTCGGATACGACATCAATACGGGCTCACTGGGCGTGCCCAAGATGCAGTATTACTATACGATGGGTCACCGTCGCCTGATGAAGATCTATGAGAGTGCCGAGTCGGAGGGCGTCTATCTCAACCGCTGCACCGTACTGGACAATGCCCGCCGGGGAACTAACCACGAGCTGTACTGCGAGCCGGGCAAGGAGGGCGTGCTCGTCGGAGAACCGGACGTTGAGGGAGAGAACAACCTGGTCAATGCGATGGTCTATCCGGTCGGTGAGTTCCTGCTCTATGACCGGGCTACGCGGGAAAACCTGGGCAAGGAGCGTATGCGGTTCGACGTAGCTTCCATCTCGCCGGAACTGACCAACTGCGACATCCGCATGAACGAGCTCATGGACGACGCCCACATGAACTACACGATCCCCGCAGACAAGGACTATCCCTTCCTGATAGACATCAAGGTTAACGAGGGTACGTCATATCTGGGCTATCATACCTGCCGCATGACGGGGTGGATGGACTTCGAAGGCGATGAAGTGAAGTTCGAGGGCTACGGCGACTGTACGATTACCCTGCCTCCCGTCCCCACCGAGGATATGTATGAGTTGCGCTACCGCGTCTCGTGCCAGACGTTCTTCGGCATGCACCAGATATATTTCGGCACCGATCCGGAGAAGATGCATGTTGTGGGCATCCCCATCGACCTGCGCCGCACCAATACCAGTGTGGGGTGGGAGGTAGAGACCGACGACGAAGACTACAATGCCGAACTGGAGAAGCGTATGCGCAACCATGACGCCATGCCCGGAGTGAAGTCGCATAGCGGGATGCCTGGTTCCAGCTGGACTGAGCGCGATGACCCTATCTCGTCGCGCCGTATCCTCGTCAGGGAGCGGATGAGCCCCGATAAGACTTATTACCTCCGCATGAAGCTCTGCCTCGACTATGAGGTCTGCCTCTTTATGGACTATCTGGAACTATGCCCCAAGTCGGTGTATGACAATCCCGAGAGGCCCGAAGACCCGTGGTAAAAGAGGAGGGGAGATTTAAATTCAAAATTGACCTTCGGTCGACTCCTGTCACGACTCGGCATAGCTGGAACAAGTTCCGCTCTGCTCTCGCTGCTCCAGGAGTTCAAAATTGGGCTAACACCTCTGCGTTTCAATGAGAAATTTTTGCAAATTTGCAAATTTGCATTTTTGCATTTGGTTCAAATTCAAAATTGACCTTTAGTCTACTCCTGTCATGACTGATTGCATCGAGCCTGCTCACGCTCGGCATACGGAAAGCAAACTTTCGTCTTGGTTAGAGAATAGACACAGCGCCAGCCCATTCCCCGCCCCTATAAGGGTAGGGGTAGGGGTGGGCCGTTATCGTTTTCGTCTTCGTTAGCGTTGACGTTAGCTAAAGATAACAGTTTTGTTCTTGAAGGTGAGGATCTTGCGCTCGATGTGCTTGCTTACTGCGCGCGAGAGGACGATCTTCTCCAGGTCCTTTCCCTTCAGGGCGAGGCTCTCGGGTGTGTCCTTATGACTGATGCGGGCCACGTCCTGCTCGATGATCGGTCCGGCGTCCAGTTCGGCCGTGACGTAGTGACTGGTGGCGCCGATGATCTTCACGCCCCGCTCCCATGCCTGATGGTAGGGCTTGGCGCCCACGAAGGCAGGCAGGAAGGAGTGGTGGATGTTGATGATATGGTGCGGATAGGCGGCTATCATCTCATCGCTGATAATCTGCATGTAGCGGGCCAGCACGATGAAGGTCACCCTCTCGCGGCGCAGCAGTTCCATCTCGGCTGCTTCCACCTCGGCCTTGTTGGAGTGGTCCTTGTGGATAGACCAGACATGGTAGGGGATGTCGAACTGCTCGGCTACGTAGCGCAGGTCTTCGTGATTGGAGACGATGCAGGGGATGTCCACGTTCCATTCCCCGGCCTTGTAGCGTGCCAGCAGGTCGTAGAGGCAGTGGCTCATGCGGCTGACGAAGATGGCCATTCGCGGCCGCTCGTCGGAGAAGTAGAGGTTGAACGTCATGTGGTAGCGCTGTGCATAGAGCGTCGTGAGATACTCCTTGATCTTCTCCTTCGGCACGAGGAAGCGCTCCAGTTCCCATTCTATCCTCATGAAGAACATGTTGTCCTCGTGGTCGACGTACTGGTCGAGATAGACGATGTTTCCAGCGTTGTCGGTGATGAACTTGGTGATCTCGGAGATGATGCCCGGCTGGTCGGGGCAGTACAGCAGAAGTATGGCTGTCGGTTTCATATATTTTCTTTTCTCTTGTGAAATGTATTCGGTGTATAGGCTTTTACCTGCTCCATTCGAAGCGATACCTGAAGCGTCGGTTGGGGGCTGTGTCGCCCGTGGTGGCCAGGGAGATGATGTCGCTGCCCTGGGCATGGTCCGACCACTTGAAGTCCAGGGAAAGCTCGTTGCCTGTCAGTCCCAGCGCCTTGCGCGGGATGGCGAGCTCCGCCTGGTTGCCCTGCCAGCTGATGAGTGCAAACTCATCCCCCGGATTGCCTCCGAGGGTGCCCAAGCATTCAGAAGGACGGCCGTCGGCCCTGTTCCTCCGGATATAGCATTGGCTGCGGTCGTGCTTGTTTATGCCGCCAACCTCCATGTCGAAGCCCTGCCAACCCGTCTGATGGTTTCCGTCTGCGTCGATGAAGAGGGTCATCCACCCTGTGTCCAGCAAGGCATCCTGGCCCTGATACTGAGGCTCGGTGAGCGGCTCGGCCGTCCGGACATAGAAATAGAGGTTTGCCTTATCGACGGCAACGCGGCACTCCACGATATCGTTCCGTCCGCTCTGGTCGGTGTAGTGAAGGTCGCCATATCCGTCGTGGTCGCGATGGATGACGTCGCCCCGAGTATCCCGATAGACGGGTGTCACGGCCTGCCAGTCCTTGAAGTCTCCGTCGATGCGGATGCTGGTGTAGCCTTTGGCCTTGGGCAGTTCGCTGACACCCTTATAGCGGCGTATGTTCTGCACCATCTGCATGTAGTAGTTGTCCGTGAAGCCTCCCTTCATCGGGGCAATGGTGCGGCAGAACTCGGCATTGTACTGATCGACGAAATAGAATGGATTCTCGCGCCCGAGGAAGGTGGTAGGCCCGGGCAGCTGTCCGCTGGGGTCGATGCCGCTCTTGTAGCGTCCGGCCGTCCACTCGTTCCAGTCGTTCAGATAGACGAAGTCGGGGTCCACCTCGAGGCATTCCTCCCACCGGTCCTGGAAGTAGATGCCGTACTGAACGGGATCGTCCTTCTCCTCCTTCAGCCAGGGCACGTAGGCCCTACGGGGCATATCGGTCTCGTCCAGCTTGGGCTCGCCTCCCTGGCGCGTCCAAGACTTGCCGATGACAGAGACGGGATGCTGGGCGGGCGTTACGGCGAACTCCTCGAGCCGTCCGTTGTGTCTGGAGCAGAGTTCCTGCGGGGTCAAGGCTGCTACGCGATCATCGCCCAGGTCGAGGCCGAACGACCAGTTGTCCTCCGTACCGACGAAGCGCTTGCCGCCCCATTCGTAGTAGCCCCACCACATATTGCGCAGGGTGAAGAACTGCTTCACCTCGGGCGAGTAGTCATTCTTGTCCATGCCGCCGCCAGTATGATTGGCGTCCACATCGGGGTTGGCATTATAGAGCAGGAGCGGCTTCCCCTGCCAGATGAACCAAGAGTCGCGGTACTTGCCGGTCTTGTAATAGCGGTCGTAGAGCTGTTGCACCACATTCGTTACGGGGCCGTTGAAGGCCCAGAAGCAGAACTGCGGCACATCGTTGCCCAGGCGGCGCATCTCGTCCATCTCCTGGAAGATCACCTCCCATTCGTCCCAATAGTGAACTGCGTTCGTGACGTCCAGGATGAGAACGTCAACGCCAGCATCGGCGAGCATACTCAGGTCGTGGCGCACGACATACCTGTCCCTGGAAAGAAAGTAGCCATATTCGGGCTCTCCCCAGTGATAGCTGCCTTTTGTCCATTGCTTGTTGTCCCACTCCATCCTGGCCTTCGGATCGGCCTGCAGGACGCGTGTCACATCGGCCAGGTAGGGCTTCCCGTCATGCAGGTTCTGGGTGTGCCAGGTGATGTAGAAGATGCCGACGGTACGTGGCTTGTCTGTCTTCAGCGCATAGTCCTTGCCGGTGGGCATTACGCGTCCCAGCGCATCGGTGGCCACCCACGTATCGGCCATCAGATTGCTCTTGTCGCCCTCGGCATGGAGGGCAGGGATGCACAGTCCTATTGCGGCAAGCAAGTTAAAGACAAGGCGGAGGACCCTGCGGTCCCCGCCTGTGCGAAGTGTAGCATTGGATTCCATCCGAACAGTTATTTCACAGCTGCGCAGACACCGCGGAAGTAGCCTATGCTTTCGCGAATCTCCTCGAAGGGATTGGTCATATTCTTTTCGTATTCAAGGCTTACCGACCCCGTATATTTCACCTTGCGCATGATACGTACATATTCGGGGAAGTCGATGACGCCGCGCCCCACCTCAACAGAGCCGTTGGCTTTCGTGGTGCCGGTGACGTCTTTCATGTGCATGTCGAAGACGCGGGTGTGATAGCGTTTCAGGTCCTTGAGCGAGTCGGAGCCGTAGCGCAGGTTGTGACCGATGTCGAGGCACATTCCCATCCGGGGGTCGCGGTCCTTCACCTTTTCCCAAATCGTGGTGGCGTCGGGATAGAGGTCGGGCATGTCGGGTCCGTGGAGGTGGATGGCGAGCCGGATGTCGTACTGCTTCACCTTTGTCTCCACATAGTCGAGCAGGTCATAGTTGGGAACGCCCACCAGCAGATTCACTCCTACGCGCTTTGCATAGTCGAAAGCACGGTCCACATCGGCCTCGCTCCTCATGTAGATAGGACCAACGCCATAGCCGGTTACACCGTGAGCGGCCAGTTTATTGTGGAAGGCTGCAATCTGCTCGGCGTTGCTGTTCAGGGGCAGGTGGAAGTCTTTAATGCAGAGGTAGTGTACGTCGAGTTTCTGCATGAACTCCAGCGTGGTGTCGATGTCGAACTTCACGAAGGTGTAGCCGGCCATACCCAGATGGAAAGGCTCCTGAGGGGCTGGCTTCTTCAGCGTAGAGTTCTTCTGGTCGTTCTTCTGCTCGGCTGCTGCAGCAGCAGCGGCGGCTTGTACGCTCTCGGGTACGCTCAGTACAACAGCACTGGCCAAGCCCGTCTTCATAAAATCTCTTCTGTTCATTGTGGCTTTTGTTTTGAGGTTAACTATATATTTTGTGTATTGTCATTCTCTCGCGGCTCATCTGGTTTCCCATATCTCTTCCACCGCCTTGCGCTTTTTCGCGGTCTTTTCCCCAGCGGGATATCCCAGTGGGATCAGGGCCGATGCCTCAAATCCTTGGGGTAGGGGAAACGTCTGAGCCAGTAGCGGGGCATCGAAGTTGCAAACCCAGCAGGAACCCAATCCGATCTCGGCAGCGGCAAGTACCAGGTGCTCAACGGCAATGGCGATGTCGATGTCGGCATGATTCTTGCCGTCGCAAGGCCTTACCCATGCTTCATCGCGTTGCTGACAGCACACGACGATTGCCGGTGCATTCTTAATCCATTCACGGTTGTAGCATCGGTGCAAAACAGCCAGCTGGGTTGCATCGGTAACCAGGACAAACTTCCAGGGTTGGCGGTTTACGGCACTGGGTGCCAGGCTGACGCACTCCCTGATGTATTTCAACTTCTCGTCCTCGATGGGCTTTGTCTCATAGGCGCGGCAACTATAGCGCGCCTCGCATAGTTCTTTGAAGTTCATCTTCTTTTTAATTCATAATTCACAATTCATAATTCATAATTGAGCTGCGCTCGACTTCCTTCGCGACTTGGCCAAATGAAAGCGGGCTTTCAATGGCTCTCGCTGCTTCAGGAGTTCATAATTGAGCTTTGGTCTACTCCTGTCGCGACTTGGTTCTCCATCCTTTTTCTCCATTCTTCATTCTCCATATCTTTATTATGAATGATGTATTGATAGAGCCTTCTGTAGAAGGGATGGCGGCACAAAGTATCGCGGTCGCCCACGATGATGAGTTTCATGCGAGCTCGGGTGATAGCCACATTCATTCGGCGCAGGTCGCGCAGGAATCCGACCTGGCCCTCTTCATTGCTTCGCACCATACTGATGACGATGATTTCGCGCTCCTGTCCCTGAAATCCATCGACCGTATTGATGGTGATGAGGCTTCGGAAGGGTTTCCAGAAGGCGTCGTGCTTGAGCAGATGGCGCAGGAGATAAACTTGTCCCTTATATGGGCTTATCATGCCTACGTCGATGCGTTCCTCCAGGAATCGTTCTTTCCCGATTTTCAGGATATATTGCTTCAGCGTTTCCATCGTCTGCCGCGCCTCTTCGGGATTCTGCTTGCTCAGGCCGTAATCGCTCTCTCCACTAACGTCCTCTTGCGAAGGGGGGATGTCGGGACTTACCCATTCTATTGCGCTATCCCAATCCAGTATGCTGCGGTTCTTCACGCTCGGGTCGCTCCTCAACTGACCGCCATAAAACTCATGATTCGGGAACTGCATGATGGCATCTGTCATCCGGTATTGCACGGTCAGCAGGCTTACGGCTTTGGGCTTCTTCTCCACGATTTGCTGCATCAGGGTGTGGTCCAATCCGCCAGCCATCGCCTCGGGACATTTTATAGTGGGCGGCAATTGACGATGATCGCCGGCCAAGATGATGCGGTCGGCTTTTTGAACAGCTATCCAACAGGCTGCTTCCATGGCTTGGGCTGCCTCGTCGATGAATAATGTGCCGAAGTGGCGTCCCATGAGCAAGTGGCTGGCACTGCCCGTCAGCGTACAGGCAATGACACGCGCTTCGCTGAACAGACTATCGTTGATTTCATATTCCAGTTCCGTAGCACGTTCCTTGAGCCGTGCAATTTTTTGTTGACGCCCTTCGCGATTCGACGAACCGCTTTCATAGAGTTCGCGAATGGCCCGTCGTATGCTCCACAACTGGGTATAGCTGGGATGTGCCTCGAAACGTCGCTCGTAAGTGTCCCCCAGCATCTTGTCGGTTACCCGAGACGGGTTGCCGATGCGCAGTACGTTTACGCCGCGGTCGGTAAGTTTCTCGGCTATCCAATCCACGGCCATATTACTTTGGGCACAAACCAATACTTGAACCTCGCGCCTCAGTGTCTCGTAGATGGCTTCAACAAGGGTTGTAGTCTTACCCGTTCCTGGCGGCCCGTGAACTACGGCCACGTCCTTGGCGCATAGCACTTCATTTACAGCCGCCTCCTGTGACGGATTCAGCCAAGGGAAGCGAACGGGCAGGAGTTTGTATTTACGGATGGGCATATCTGTGTGACAGATGTCGCGCAGTTCTGCCAGGCGTCCGTCGCGTGCTGAAATGACGCGATCCAGGGCATCGAACATCAGATGGTAGGTGTATTCGTCTAAATAAAGCTGAACACCCAAGCGATTTGCGGCCTTTACGCGTTCCAGGGCATCGTTGCTCGGGAGGGCTATTACCATCCGGTCTCCATCGACAAAACTCACTTGTGCTACAAATTTCATGTAATACAGCATGCCGCTGGCGTCTTCTTCGAAAAAGCATACCGGTTTGGCGGGTTCAAACTGATGGTCTATGTCTAGAGCATCTGTGCGCTCTACTTCAATAACCAGTTGGTCCATTGAGTTGAAGTAGCTGCGTCCGACATACAAGGGATACCAGCATAGGCCCTGCCGCACTTTGCGTTTTATGCCCATGTTTTCCGTCTGCCTCTGGAACAGCTCTTTCTCGTATTCATATTCCTTCAGCAGCATAGCCTTCTGTTGCAGAAGTTCTTGTATCATGCTGCAAAGGTAGCATGAAACTGCGGTATATCCGAATGAAAGCGCATTTTTTTTTTGTTTATTCCTTGTTTATTGCCCTTCGTTCTCCTTCTGGCATAACTTGTCATAGTTCATTCGAGCTTTTTTTCGTCAAATAGGGCTATTTTCCTTTAATAATGGAGCGCATATTGTTTTTTTTTTGTAATTTTGTAGCCAGCAAATCCCTTTGGAGGACATAAAAACACAAAGGACACATAGAAAACTCATAATAAAAATTAAAGTATATGGAATTATTGGATTGGTTAGTCATCGCGGTGTTCGCAGCAGCACTCGTTGGCATCGTGGTCTGGGTGGTTCGTCAGAAGAACGACAACTCGGCCGATTATTTCTTGGGCGGTAAGGATGCAACATGGATTGCCATCGGTGCCTCTATCTTCGCCTCGAATATTGGTTCGGAACACTTGATAGGCCTGGCCGGCGCAGGTGCTTCGAGCGGTATGGCAATGGCTCATTGGGAGATTCAGGGCTGGATGATCCTGATTCTGGGCTGGGTCTTCGTCCCCTTCTATTCGCGCAGTATGGTTTATACCATGCCCGAGTTCCTGGAGCGGCGCTATAACTCACAGAGCCGCATTATCCTGTCCGTCATCTCGCTCATCAGCTATGTGCTGACCAAAGTTGCCGTCACCGTCTATGCAGGCGGTCTGGTTTTCCAGCAGGTTTTCGGTATCAAGGAGCTCTGGGGCATCGACTTCTTCTGGATTGCAGCCATCAGCCTGGTGGTTATCACTGCCCTCTATACGATATTCGGCGGCATGAAGAGCGTGCTCTATACTTCTGTGCTTCAGACGCCCATCCTGCTCTTGGGTTCACTCATCATCCTGGTGCTGGGCCTGAAGGCTTTGGGCAGTTGGGACCAGTTAATGCAGCTATGCGACGTCAAACCGCACTATGAGGGTGCTCAAGGTACCATGATTCACCTCATGCGCTCGAACAGCGACCCACAATATCCCTGGTTAGGGGCTCTCATCGGTTCGGCCGTGATAGGTTTCTGGTATTGGTGTACTGACCAGTTCATCGTTCAGCGCGTACTATCGGGCAAGAACGAGCGCGAGTCGCGCCGCGGAACCATCTTCGGTGCATACTTGAAGCTGCTGCCCGTCTTCCTGTTCCTCATTCCCGGCATGATAGCCTTCGCGCTGCACCAGAAGTATGCCGGGGACGGCGGATTCCTTCCCCTGCTGGCTGACGGCACGCCTAATGCCGATGCTGCCTTCCCCACGCTGGTGGCCAAGCTGTTACCGGCCGGAGTGAAGGGTCTCGTTGTATGCGGCATCCTGGCTGCCCTGATGTCTTCGCTCGCCTCGCTCTTCAACTCTTCGGCTATGCTGTTTACCATCGACTTCTGGAAGCGTCTGAAGCCGCAAACGAGCGAAAAGAACCTCGTGCGCATCGGGCAGATTGCAACTGTGGTCATAGTTGTGCTCGGCATCCTCTGGATACCCATTATGCGCTCGGTAGGCGATGTCCTTTACACCTATCTGCAGGATGTTCAGTCCGTACTGGCTCCCGGCATTGCCGCGGCATTCCTTCTGGGCATCTGTTGGAAGCGCGCCTCGGCCAAGGGAGGTCAATGGGGCTTGCTATCGGGTATCATCATCGGTCTGACGAGGCTTGGAGCGAAGATATATTACAGCAATACGCCCGATGCGGCCGATTCCTGGTTCAAGAGCGTGTTCTACGACTACAATTGGCTCTTTTTCTGCGGCACAATGCTTGCCGTCTGCTGCCTGGTGGTGATTATTGTGAGCCTTTGTACGCCCGCTCCCGACGAGCGGAAGATTCAGGGCCTCGTATTCGGAGCCAGCACGCCCGAGCAACGCGCTGCCACCCGCGAATCGTGGAACGGATGGGACATCTTCCACACCATTGTCATCCTGGGCATCACCGTGGCCTTCTACATCTATTTCTGGTAGAAAAATAACGTCCCGCGGACCGAATTTGAACCCTTAATCCCTTGAATTTTTGATCCCCTTGAACCCTTGACCCTTAAACTTTAAACTTTGAACCTTAAACCTTAAACATTTGACCCTATGTTGAAAGAATTAAAACATAAAGTCTTTGAGGCTAACCTCAATCTCGTCAAGAACGGATTAGTCCTATTCACCTGGGGCAATGTCTCGGGCATAGACCGCAAACGCGGGCTCGTCGTCATCAAGCCATCGGGCGTAAGCTATGCCCAGATGAAGCCCGATTACATGGTCGTTGTCGACCTGGAGACCGGCCAGGTCGTGGAGGGAGACATGAATCCCTCGAGCGACACCCCGACGCACCTCGTCCTCTACCGCTCCTTCCCGAATATCGGCGGCATCGTGCACACCCACTCCACCTACGCCACGGCATTTGCCCAGGCGGGCCGCGACATCCCCAATATCGGCACGACTCACGCCGACTACTTCTACCGCGACATCCCATGCACGCGGGACATGACCCGCCAGGAGGTGGAGGGGCAGTATGAGCTCGAAACAGGCAACGTCATCGTGGACGAGATACTGAATATCCGCCATATCAATCCCGACCACACGCCTGCCGTCCTCGTCAGGAACCATGGGCCCTTCGCCTGGGGCACGTCGCCCGACAATGCCGTCTATAACGCCACCGTCATGGAGCAGTGCGCCAAGATGGCCTTCGTGTCATTCTCGCTGAACCCCGGGCTGACCATGAACCCCCTGCTGATCGAGAAACACTACCAGCGGAAGCACGGACCGAACGCATATTACGGTCAGAAAAAGTGATGACAATGGAAAATGGACAATGGACAATGGATAATGGACAATGGAAAATGGACAATGGAAAATGGACAATGGACAATGGACAATGGGCAATGGAAAATGGAAAATGGAAAATGGACAATGGACAATGGACAATGGACAATTGAAATTGACAAGGTATGCGGAACAATGTTGTATTAGATAAAAGTTTTGAATTTGCTGTCAGGATAGTTAACCTGAAGAAATATCTTAACATATCTAAGCAGGAACGCATTTTGGCAAGTCAATTATTGCGCTCAGGTACCAGCATTGGAGCAAATGTCACCGAAGCGGACCAGGCTCAAAGCAAGGCGGACTTTATCGCTAAAATATGTATCGCTAACAAGGAAGCACATGAAACCCGCTACTGGTTAAGGCTACTTCATGAGACAGAATATATCAATGATGAGGAGTACTCCAGCATAATTAATGATTGCCAGGAACTCATAAGGCTACTTCAGTCTATAATTAAATCAGCGAAAGATAAGAAATAACTAACATTAAATTTATTAACACCGGCAATTGACAGTCCACAATCGGATGGTATGTAAATCATTGTCCATTGTCCATTGTCCATTGTCCATTTAAACTTAAATTACTATGTACAAAGACTTAGAGATTTGGTGGGTGACTGGTGCGCAGTTGCTCTACGGAGGCGATGCCGTCATCGCCGTTGATGCACACTCCCGGGAGATGGTCGAGGGCCTCAATGCCAGCGGAAACATTCCCGTGAAGATCGTTTACAAGGGAACGGCCAATAGTTCGAGAGAAGTGGAGGCTGTGATGCTCGCTGCCAACAATAGTGAACGTTGCGCCGGCATTATCACATGGATGCACACGTTTTCTCCGGCCAAAATGTGGATAAAGGGACTCCAACAGCTCCAGAAACCCCTTCTCCACTTCCACACCCAGTTCAACTCGGAGATTCCATGGGACCAAATCGACATGGACTTCATGAACCTGAACCAGAGTGCGCACGGCGACATCGAGTTCGGACACATCTGCACCCGTATGCGCATTCCCCGCAAGGTGGTCTGCGGCTATTGGAAGGACAGTTCAGCCCAGCAGCGGATTGCCGTCTGGGCCCGCGTGGCAGCCGGCGTCGCCGACGCCCGGTCGGTCCGCTGCCTGATGTTTGGCATGAACATGAACAACGTGGCGGTCACCGACGGCGACCGTGTCGAGTTCGAGCAGCGCATGGGATACCATGTCGACTACTATCCCGTCTCCAGCCTCATGGAGTACTACAAGAAGGTGACCGACAAGGAGACCGACGAACTCGTCGAGGAGTACAAGCGGCTCTACACCGTCAAGATTGACGAGACCGGCGAGGAAATCTACTGGGAAAAGGTCCGCAACGCCGCCAGGGCCGAGATTGCCCTCCGACGCGTGCTCAAGGACGAGGGCGCCACGGCATTTACCACCAATTTCGACGACCTGGGCGGCGCCGACATCGACGATCCGAACTTTGTGGGCTTCGACCAGATTCCGGGACTCGCCTCTCAGCGCCTCATGCAGGAGGGCTACGGCTTCGGAGCCGAGGGCGACTGGAAGACGGCCTGCCTCTGCCGCACGCTGTGGGTCATCCAGCAGGGTCTGCCCGGCGGATGCTCGTTCCTCGAGGATTACACGCTAAACTTCGCCGGCGAACGCTCGTCGTGCCTTCAGAGCCACATGCTCGAGATCTGTCCCCTCATTGCGTCCGACAAGCCCAAGCTGGAGGTTCACTTCCTGGGCATCGGCATCCGCAAGCAGCCGACAGCGCGTCTCGTCTTCACGTCGAAGACAGGTCGCGGCATAAAGGCCACCGTCGTCGACCTGGGAAACCGTTTCCGCCTCATTTCGCAGAAGGTGGAGTGCATCGAGCCCAAACCCATGCCGAAACTGCCCGTCGCCAGCGCCCTGTGGGTGCCTCAGCCCACATTCGAGGTCGGCGCAGGCGCGTGGATCCTTGCCGGCGGCACGCACCACTCAGCCTTCTCCTACGACATCAGCGAGGAGTACTGGGAGGACTTCGCCGAGATCTGCGGCATCGAGTACGTCCGGATTAACAAGGAAACGAAGACCAGCGAGTTCAAGCAGACGCTGAGAAACAATGAAGTTTACTTCATGCTGAATAAAGCGCTGAGATAGCGCGTCACCCCGCCACCGGCGGTTAAATTTTTTTTCATTTTTTGAGCGAGGCCACAGGCCTCGCTCTCCTCTTTTAATCCATCCCATTTCCCAGGCCGCCTGCGGTCTTTTATTATTACAAAAAAAGCGAGGACTGAAGCCTCGCTTTTATTTTTCTATTCCATCCCGTTATCGGGATCATCGTTGCTGCCTCCTCCTCCGGTATTGCCGGAGTCGCCGGAGCCGCCGCCTGGATTCTCGGGGTCGGTCGGTTCTGTCGGATCCGTCGGGGTGGTCGGATCGGTGGGATTATCGGTTCCCCCGGGATTTTCGGGCGTGTCTCCGCCGCTATCCGAGCCGCCGTTGCCCGTTTCGCCGTCCGACGATGAGCCACTGCCGCTCCCCGAGCCGCCTGCTGCCGAACCGCCGCCCTTGCGGGCCAGTATCTGGCGATAATGCTCGATTTCGGCGTTCAGACGGTCGATGGGCGCGTTGAAGTCCAGGCCGGCGGGCACCTCGCAGATGGCCATGGCGTTCAGCAGTTTCACCACGTCGCGGTAGGCGGCCTCCACCTGCAGGCGGGTGTCGCGCACGATGCCTTTCTGCATGCCGGCCTGCTCGTCGGTGCGCTCGTTCATCTTGGCCAGAAACGCCTCGTTCTTACTCTTCAGGTCGGCCAGCCACTCGTCCAGCCCGAGCAGCGCCAGGTCGGCCTGGCTGCCTGCCTCCATCTCCTGCACCATCTGGCTGATGGCCGAGGTCTCCTTCATATACTCGTCGGCTGCGTCGATTGAATACTTCTCGCGCACGAACTGCACCCTTCTGGCCGCAGCGGCCTTCTCGGCGTTGGGCGTGGCCAGCATGGCCTTCAGCGCGTTCATGAAGCCGCGCAGCGAGGTGTCGCGGGCGTCGTCGAGTTCCTTCAGGTCCTCCGTCTGCATCCATTTGCGCGTCTGTGCGTAGGCGTTGTCGAAAGCCGTGAGCGCGTCGGTGAAGGCCGTCCACACCGTGCTGAGTGCCGTTGCCAGCGCGTTGTTTGCCATGATGAGGCCCTTAATCTGCATGAAAAATCCGAGGACGGTTGTGATGTCCATTCTTGTGACATCCAGCGTTGCCAATTGTTTTGCTCTGATGTTCATAATGTTTGTCGTTTTAAGATTCCTAATTGTTGTCCGTCGGCTCGCGGTAGCCCCGCGAGGCCGAAATCTGTCTGCTTATCTTTTGCGGGAGCCCCGCGAGGCTGAAATCTGTCTGCTTATCCTTTGCGGGCGTCCCGCGAGGTTGAATATACGTTTTGTCATATTTGCGGGCGTCCCGCGATGGAAAAATCGCTTTTGCTTACTCATGCGGGTACCCCGCGGGCCGGCCGTCAATCCTGACCGCCCTCGCGGGGCTCCCGCGAGCCTTCCGGCGGAGGCCGCGAGTCTTCAAGGTTACACCTTCCGTTCATTTCTTCTCCGTTTTACTTTATTTTCAGTTTATCTGATTCCCCTTTGCTCTGGCGGGGAGATATTTTAGTTATCTACGAGGGTTATCCTCACTTTGGTGATATCATATACAACTATCTTTTCACCTTCCGTCCAATACAGATCAACTGACTTTGATGGCTCACCGATCCATAATATTTTTCTCTTGTTTGCTGCCCAGCCGGAAGTCCACTTTATCTCATTTTTTATATCACCATCTGTATCTATATCAATGACTGCTATTTTTTTCTCGTCTCTATTATTAGTAAATGTCAGCCTTTGGCCTGTCGTTGTTATTCTTATATCATTTTCACACCATCCATTTCCTTCTTCTCCACCTCCCGACCATGTCACATCGATACCACTTCCGCCTATGTTTTCATTATATTGATATACTACTCTTCCCATTATAGTCATTGCCTCTATAAATAATGTCTCACCGGTCCACTCTACTATGGTCCTTCTGTGAGCTGTTGGGTCGTAGTTGTACGTGCTGTTGGGAATACTTCCTATTATGTAGCCTTCGCCGATATTCACCGTTCCACAGCTGCCACCATCTCCATAACCTATGCTATTGGGGGCATCTTCTCCCTTTGTAGCTGTAACGCTTGTGACTCTCGTCGTGATGGTTATGTCGCCGCATGAGCCACCATATCCACTGCCGATGCCGGCAGCCCATTTACCTCCTGTCGCCGTGACGGTGCCGCCCTCGATAGTGATGTTGCCGCATGTGGCTTCATCTCCAACGCCGATCCCCGCTGCAAAGGTGCCTCCATTGGCCGTGATTGTGCCGCCCTTGATAACGATGTTGCCGCAATTGATTCTATAGCCGCCGCCTATTCCTGCACCTTCTCCACGTCCGCTTGCCGCAAGGGAGCCGTCACCCAGAATGGTGAGCGTATGGCCCTTGGGAACAAAGATGCCTGGATATTCAACTGTTCCCAGTATTTTGTTATTGCCTTTGAGGATGATGGTGGCATCGCCCAGGCAGTTCAGGCCCGCCCAGATGCCTGATCCTTCTTCGATTTCCGCGCCGTCGAGAATTACAACGGCGCCGTCTGCAATCGAGAATTCACCCTTTGAAGATGATCTGCCATGCAATATGTCGCCGCTATTTACAGTCTTCTCCGTCTTCACATCCCCAAGGTCCTCCGACCATTTCATCGTCACTTTAATCTCATAATACTTACCATTTTCGAAGGTGACGCCGCTCTTATGGTAGCCGTAGCAATCGAGTCCGTCGTTGGCGTAGAGGATGATGTCCTTATTGCTGATATTCGGAAGGGCTACGTAGGCCTCTATCATCCATGATGACGAACTGACGTTGTAGACGTTGGTGCCGTCACTGACCACGAGCTGTTTGGTATATAAGTCATCTTGGTATTTATTTTCCCTCAACTTGAACTTCACGATGGCCTGCTGGTTTTCAAAGGTGGCTATTCCAGTTGTCTTAACCTCTCCGCTCTCTATTCCGGCCACGTTTACGCTTGCCTTGGCGTAGTCGCAGTGTGCTGCGATGTATTCCAGCGTGCCGTCCTGCCCGTCGTAGTCTGGACTGAGGAAATTCAGCGTCAGCTTGTCGCCCTGTTCGATGTCTCCCGTCAGTGTGCCCTCCAGCGTGGTGCTGGCGCCGTCGCTCTGTGCCACCAGCTTGCCGCCGAGCTCTTGGCTCTTCGTCACGTTATAGACCGTCACCTCTTCGCCCGCCTGCCAGGTGGCGTTGAGCATGTTGCCGTCTAACGCCAGGGCGCGCGTGGCAAATTCCTCGCCCTTGCTGGCCTCGACGGTCATGGTGTACGTCTTCAGTTCGTCCACATCGTTTGCCGGCTCGTCGGCGATGATGTCATCGCTGGAGCATGCCGTTGCGGCGAACGCTGCCACAAGCATTGCAGCCAGATAAATGTACTTCGTCAGTTTCATGTCAGTCCCATGTATCAACTATCGCGTTACCATAGCCGCCGCGTGTGGCTTTTACTCCCGGGCTGGACTGCAGCATCGCCTTGCTCTGCTGCATCTCGACGATTCTCGTCGCCGGCCGCTCATACTTCCTTTTTTCTGTCCTTTCCATATTATATATATATATGTGTGAGCCTGTTTTTATGATTTCTCGGTTCCAAAGTTACAATTTTCTTTTATATCTCTGCATTTTCTTTTCAAAATTTATTTTTATTTGCCTAAAATTTGTTATTTTTGCAGTCGAAATCACTTTAATATCTTAATTTATGACTGAAAAACAAACCATCGAGGCTGGAAAAGCCATTCTCGGAATCGAATTCGGTTCCACCCGCATCAAGGCAGTTTTAATCGACCAGGGAAATAACCCCATAGCCCAGGGCTCGCACGAATGGGAGAATCAGCTCGTGGACGGCCTGTGGACGTACAGTCTCGATGCCGTATGGAGCGGCCTGCAGGACTGCTACGCCAACTTGAGGCAGAACGTGCTCTCGCAGTACGGCTGCGAGATTGAATCGCTGTCCGCAATAGGCTTCTCGGCCATGATGCACGGCTATATGGCGTTTAATGAGAAGCAGGAGATACTGGTGCCCTTCCGCACGTGGCGAAATACCAACACGGGCCCGGCGGCGGCCCAGCTGTCGAAGCTGTTCAACTACAACATCCCGCTGCGGTGGAGCATCTCGCACCTCTACGAGGCCATCCTCGACGGCGAGGCTCACGTGCCCGCCATCAAGTATCTGACCACCCTGGCCGGATACGTCCACTGGCAATTGACGGGCCAGTTCGTGCTGGGCGTGGGCGATGCCTCCGGAATGATTCCCGTCGATCCCGCCACGAAGACATACGATGCCGAGATGGTCCGCAAGTTCGACGAGCTGATCGCCCCGAAGGGATACGGATGGAAACTGCTCGACATCCTGCCCCGCTCGCTCAATGCAGGCGACGACGCAGGCTCGCTGACACCGGCAGGCGCACTGAAACTGGATCCCAGCGGTCATCTGAAGCCCGGTATCCCCCTATGTCCTCCCGAGGGCGACGCCGGGACGGGCATGGTGGCCACTAATGCGGTCCGCCAGCGCACGGGCAATGTCAGTGCTGGCACCAGCTCGTTCTCCATGATCGTGCTGGAGAAGCCTCTGTCGAAACCCTACGAGCCCATCGACCTGGTGACCACGCCCGACGGTAGTCTGGTCGCCATGGTGCACTGCAACAACTGCACCAGCGACATAAACGCCTGGGTGGGCATCTTCCGGGAGTATTTTGACTACCTGTCTATCCACATCAGTACGAACGAGCTCTACACGACCCTGTTCAACATCGCAGCGAAGGGCGATCCGGACTGCGGCGGCCTCGTGTCGTACAACTACTTCTCCGGCGAGCCCGTTGCGGGACTGATGGACGGCCGCCCGCTCTTCTTGCGCTCGGCTACGGACAAATTCACGCTCGCCAACTTCATGCGGGCCCATCTCTACGGCGCAATCGGCGTGCTGAAGCTCGGGAATGACATCCTGTTCAACGAAGAGCACGTGGCCGTTGACCGCATCATGGGACACGGCGGCTATTTCACCACGCCGCAGGTCGGTCAGCGCATGTTGGCCGCCGCCTTGAACTCGCCCATCAGCGTCATGTCCACGGCGGGCGAGGGCGGGGCCTGGGGCATCGCGCTGCTGGCATCATACGCCGTAAACAACCCCGCCGGACTCAGCCTGGCCGATTATCTGGACCAAGTTGTCTTCGCCGGCAATACGGGAGAGGAAGTTTGTCCCACACCCGAGGACGTCGCCGGCTTCAACCGCTACATCGAGAACTACAAGGCCTCCCTGCCCGTCGAGCAGAAAGCCACTGAATGCAAGAAGTAGCCCCCGAACTCTAAACTTTGAACTATTAACCCCATTAACCCCATCAAACCCATAAAACCCATCCATATGAATAAAATGTCAAGAAGAATGTTCCTCAAGGCAGGAACAGTAGCCACAGCAGCACTTGCCGTGGCTCCGGCCGACACCTTGGCCAAGTCGAAAAAGTCTGCCACGCCCAAGAAGAAGATACTTAAGGTGCTGGGCGTGGGCGTCGGCGGTCGCGGACACAGCGATATCAACGGTGTTTGCCGCAACGGCAAGGAGCTGTATCCGGATGTGGAGTTTATCGGAATCGCCGACACCGACTGGAAGTATGCTAAGCCCGTACTCGACGAGTACCAGAAGTTTTATCCCAACTGCAAGATGTATCACGACTACCGCACCATGTTTGCGGAGCTTCTCGACCAGGCAGACGCCGTCGTCTGCGGTACGGCGGACCATACTCACGCCATAATCTGCGCCGAGGCGCTCGTGGCAGGGAAGCATGTCTACTGTGAGAAGCCCCTGACGCGCACGGTATATGAATCTCGCCTCCTGACCAAGCTCGCCGAGAAGGCGGGAGTGGCCACTCAGATGGGTAACCAGGGCAGCAGCGGCGAGGGAGTGAATCTTGTCTGCGAATGGATATGGAACGGCGAGATAGGCGAGGTAACTCGCGTCGATGCCTTCACCGACCGCCCCATCTGGCCCCAGGGACTGGAGCATCCCGCCGAGGTGCAGCCCATTCCGAGCACACTTGACTGGGATGCCTGGATCGGCCCGGCTCCGATGCGCGACTATAACGAGATATACCATCCCTGGAACTTCCGCGGATGGTGGGATTTCGGCACAGGCGCGCTCGGCGACATGGCGTGCCACATACTTCATCCCGCCTTCAAGGCGCTGAAGCTCGGCTACCCCACCAAGATACAGGGTTCGTCCACCCCGCTCATGGCTGAGTCCTGCCCCAGTGCCCAGCAGGTGAAGTTCACCTTCCCGGCACGCGATAACCTGCCCAAGGTGGCGATGCCCGAGGTGGAGGTAACCTGGTGCGACGGCGGACTGTCGCCCTATCGTCCCGAGGGACTCGAAATCGGCAAGGATCTGAACGACGGCGGCGGCTGCACCATCTTCTACGGCACGAAGGACATTCTCGTCTGCGGCAGCTACGGACGTAATCCCTATCTCGTCTCCGGCCGCGTGCCCGACGCCCCGAAAGTCTGCCGACGCGTGCCCAACGGCATGAACGGACACCAGAGAGACTGGGTACGGGCCTGCCTGGAGGATCCGGCAACCCGAGTGAAGACCGCATCCGACTTCAGCGAGGCCGGTCCGTTCAATGAAATGATCGCAATGGGCGTGGCAGCCATCCGTCTGCAGGGACTTAACCAGGTACTCGAGTGGGACGGCGAGAACATGAAGTTCACTAACATCCCTGAAAAGGCCACCGTGCGCGCCATGATCAAGGACGGCTTCACTATCAAGGACGGCCATCCCACGTTCAACAAGACTTACACCGATCCCGTCAACGCCCGCGAGTTTGCGGCCGAACTCATCAAGCCAAAGTATCGCGACGGCTGGAAGCTGCCCGATATGCCGGAGTAACAAAAAGAATCACAAAAAAGTCTTAGCGTAGATTATGAAAAGAATTTCCTTTCCCTGGTCGTGGAAGAGCATAGCTATCATCCTGGCTGTCGTTTTTAATCTTGTGTCCTTGCCAGCGGCTCATGCACAGGACGAGGGGACTGTTTTTCGGCCAGAAGGCTATATGGGCTTTGTGTCCATGGGCTTGCAATCGTCCTTCGTAGGCAAAACACCCATTACGAATATGACAAGGGGTACCGACCTTAACCTGCGCACTTCGCATGGATACATGGGCGAGTGGCTTTTCTTCGGTGCCGGTCTGGGTGTGGACATACATAAAGTGAAGGTTAAGGACAACTTGGATGTGGCAAGTTCAGAATCCAGTACCTATCTGCCCATTTTCCTGAACGGACGTGTCTATTTCTCCAAATCCCGCAATGCAGTCTATTTCGATCTGAAAGGTGGATATGCCCTAGCCGATGCCAAGGGCGGTTTCCTGGAGCCTTCCCTTGGCCTTAGTTGTGCCCTGGGCGGTGGTGTTGCTATTAATATGGCATTTACCTTCGAATGGTTGCGTGTGGAGTATAGCGACAATAGTTCCTCTTGGGGGACATTCTACGAGAAAGACCACATCAATACAAGCTCTATAGGATTCACGGTAGGGCTGGAATTCTGAAGTGGGGGAGCGATTCCCAGGGTGAACATTTTTGAGCATCTATATATAATAGTAACCAGTCAAGGGTCTCGTCCAAGAGGATGGGGCCCTTGATGCTTTCTCCCTCCCTTTCATCTCATTATTCTGCAATCGTCATGCTTCCGGGAAGGCGGGTCTGCAAAGAGGCTTCCGGCTGCCGGAAGTGACTTCGCGGGAGATTCGGAAAGGCTTCCGGCTGCCGGAAGCGACTTTGCGTGGAATTCGGAGGTACTTCGGGTCGCCAGTCCTCACGGTGCTGCTCATTGCCGCACTGCATGACCCCAAAAAAACTGGCCTGAACCGCACTTTTCTTCCGTAAAATGGGAAAAATATGCAGAAAAAGCCGTATCTTTGCAATCGTCAAATCCAAAAACACACATTTCTTGCATGATTAGAATGTTTACTTTCAAGGCAGGAATACTTTTCTGCGCGTTCCTGATGATCTGCCTCGCAGGCAAGTCGCAACAACAGTTCTCGGTCCCGACTCGGGTCTACCTGATGCACAGCAGCGGACTCCACCTGAAGATGGGCGACAACCGCGGCGGGCGGCTGGAGTCGGCCAACGCCTCGAATCCGCAGCGGATGACCCTCATCCCCGACGGACGGGGCTATTACAGCATCAAGGCCGACGGCGCGAACCTCTTCCTCTCCCTTTCGGGCAGCTGGAACACGCTCTTCATCGCCGACTCGTCGGCAGCAGCAGCCAAGTATGCCGTCGAGCCCGCCTCGGGACCCTACGTGAAACTGCGCTGCAAGAGCAACAACCGTTATCTGGGCACTGACGCTACGAGTGCCGAGGCGAACGTGTATTCCGACAAGAGCGGCACAGACCTGCTGCACTACTGGTACTTTTCCGACGACCCGACGGCTGAAGTGCCAGCCGACACCGTCTCTTACCCCGTGCTCGCCATGGTGCGCCAGCCGTTCGAGGGCTGGGGCGTCTCGCTCTGCTGGTGGGCGAACATGTGCGGAAAGTGGGACGACGACAAGATAGACAAGCTGGTGACGTGGATGGTGAGCCCCGAAGGTCTTAACTTCAACATCTTCCGCTACAACATCGGCGGCGGCGACGATCCGCAGAACCGCCACTGCACGCCCCACCACATGGGAAGCGGCAAGGGCCTGCGCGCCGAGATGGAGGGCTTCAAGGACAGCAGCGACGACACCTATCACTGGGAGCGCGACGAGGCTCAGCGCAAGATTATGCTCAAGATTCGCGAGAAGCGGCCCGATGCCATCTTCGAGGCCTTCAGCAACTCGGCGCCCTATTACATGACCTACAGCGGCTGCGTGGCCGGACATACCGATGCCGGCAAGGACAACCTGAAGCCGGCCTACTACGAGGAGTTCGCCCACTACCTGGTCGATGTGTGCAAGCACTACAAAGACGAGTACGGCATCGAGTTCAGGTCGTTGGAGCCCTTCAATGAACCGGTGACCAACTACTGGAAGGCCAACGGCGGGCAGGAGGGCTGTCATTTCTCCACCTCGGCGCAGATGGCCTTCCTGAAGGTGCTTCACCCCATCCTGCAGGCTTCGGGCCTCGGCACCGTCATCGCCTCGTCCGACGAGACCGACGTGTCGCAGGCGGTGAAGGACTTCTCGGCCTACCAGAGCGCCAATGCCCTGCCCATGCTGGGGCAATGGAACACGCATACCTATCAGTACAGCACGAGCGGACGCACCAAGATGGCCATGCTGGCCCACTGCGCCGGGCTGCCGCTCTGGATGAGCGAAGTGGGGGCGGGCTCCGACCTGCCGCTGGCGCAGATTCTCATCGACGATATGCGCTACCTCCAGTCCATTGCATGGATAGACTGGCAATATATGGAGGAGAACGGCTCGACGTGGGGCGTCATCGGCGGAAGCTTCAAGGACCAGACGTTCTTCCGCATGAAGAAATATTATACGCGCCAGCAGTTCTCGCGCTTCATCAAGCCGGGCTACGACATCATCACCTCGCTCAACAACCAGTCGCTGGCTGCCGTCAGTCCCGGCCGCGATACGCTGGTGCTCGTGCTGCTCAACGAATCATTCAAGACGGTTCATCGGGTGAACCTTCAGTCCTTCAAGGAAGTCGGCAGCGACATCAGCGCCTATCGCACTTCGGATACAGATAATACGAAAGCCGTCATAGACTTCACCCTCCGCGACGACAAGACGCTCGAGGTTCTGCTGCCAAGACAGAGCCTTACCACACTGGTTATCCCCGTGAAGGCTTCCGGCGATGACTACGCCACCCTGCGCACCGACTGCGACTACCTGATCGTTCCGCGCAACGAGACCACGCGCTGTGTGGCAGTGGACAGCAATGGCGCACTCGTACTGGACGACATCAACAGCCGCGCCCCGCAGACGTGGCGGCTGACGGCCGACGGCACGGACTATCGCCTCTCAAACGCAGAAGGACAGACCATCACGGCTTCGCGCTATGCCACGTCGAACGTGCTGAAGGCGCAGAAGGGCTCGGGCGGGCTGCAGGCCTTCACCATCGAGACCATCGACTGGCCCTACTGCAAGATCGTCTCGGCAACAGAACCGCAATACGCCATTGAGCTTGTCAGCGAGAAAACGTCCGCCGGTACATCGGTGAATCTATGGCCCTACGACGACGGTACAGCCCCGACGCACCGTCAGTGGATGCTGGTGCCCATGCCTGCGGCGGGACACGATACGTCCGTCATGGCAACCCGGACGGATCAGCAGACGCAGACAGACCCTGCCGACGGTATATACTCCATCTCGGGCAGCCGGCTTCAGGGAGCCGGGAATGCTGCGCTCGTCCGCAGTCTGCCCCGCGGCGTCTATGTGGAAAGAATTCACGGAACGACCCGGAAGTTCGTCGTGAGATAACGGGAACGTCCAGAAAGTTTGAGCTCGCTCTTGTTCCGAAGAACCGGAGCGAGCTCAATTCGTCTCTTACTTAACTGCAACCTTCCGGCTGCATGAGACATCGTCGGAAGGACTTATTAGGCTTCTCTTACTTAACTGCAACCTTCCGTCCCTGCGAGACATAGATGCCGGGACGGTGCCAGCCGGCGTTCTGGATGCGGCGGCCCGAGAGGTCGTAGACGGCCTTGTCTGTCGTCTGCTGCCCGTCAGCCTTTGCTAAGTCTATGCCGCTTCCGCCGGTGATGTAGAAGCGGCGCTCGATGGTGGGGCTCCATGCGGTGGCGGTCTTGCAGGCCGTCTTCACCATGACCCACCCGTCCTGGCCGTCGAGCTTGCTCATCAGATTCTCCTTGCCGAAGGTCTTGGCCGTGGGCGAGAGGCTGCCGTTGGCCGAAGTGTCCCAGAGGATGGGCTCGTTGCCGTCGAGTGTATAGATGACGAAGTACGTGCTGGAGCTGAGCGTCAGTTCGTCGTCCCAGGTCAGGGTGTCGCGGCTGGCATCCTCTTCGCCGTTGATGAGGAAGCGCGGCGGTTCCACCGTGGCGTACCATCCCTTTTGCTTCAGCTGGCTGATGACGTTGGCGGTCCGTTTCGGGAAGAATTCCTTGAGCAGCCGGCTGCGCTCGGTCAGATAGTGCTTGTCCACGGTATAGAGTTCGCCCTTCGAGCTGTAGGGATGCACGTCGCGCCGATAGTCTCCCCAGCGCGCCGACTCGTCGTAGACGGCTGTCCGGATGACGCTGTAGAGGCTGTCCCATAAGTCCTGGGCCTTTGCTTCGGAAAGCAGACCGCCCGGCGAAAGGTGTTTCCAGGCGCGGTCGATGTAGCGGTGCTGGAAGACGCGGTTCTTCATCAGGTTGAGGAAGAGGTAGGTGGGGCAGTCCCTGTTGTTCACGTCCAGCACGTTCGTCGATGCGCTGTTGAAGGAGTTCTCGGAGTCCCAGCAGATGAAGCGGAATCCCTGCAGGTAGTTCTCGCGGTTGCGGAAGGCAATCCAGTTGTGGTGATCCCAGTCGCCGTTGCCGATGTACTGGTTGATGAGCATATAGTCGATGAGGTTGTCTATATCGACAAACACTTCCGGCTCGCGGCCGTCGCTGACGGGCTGCTCGCCCACAATCATGCGGTAGTACTTCTGGTCCGAGGCGCGTTCCGAGAGGCGCATCATCTCGTTCCACTTGTCCAGCGTGCCCTCGTTCGCTTCCAGGTAGTCCTCGCGCTTGATGACGTCGTAATCGGCTTTCTTCCCTCCGAAGTGGTACTTGCAATAGTTGTCCTCGATGCGCTCGGAGAGGTTATACAGTCCCCAGTACATGCCATTCAGGAAGACGTGGATGTAGAGACCGTCGCTGGTGGGCCACCCCATCCGAGCCTGCATACGCCGGGCCCAGAGGTCGCGGGTGTACTGTGCCCGGGAACGCTGCGAGCCTTCGGTGTGAGTCCAGGAGAAATTGTAGAAGGTGCGGACGATGAGGGAGTTGAACTCAGCCACGCGGTCCTCGCCGTAGATGGGGTACTCCAGCTTCGTGGGCCCGTACTCGTCCTTGAACGTCAGGCGGAACGAGTGCTTGGGGTTCTTCTCGGGTACGCGTCCCTGACCACCGTGCATCTTCAGCGAGCAGTTGACGCTGAGGTCGTGTTCCTGCGGCCCGCCGAACAGTTCCACCGAGGCCGGACGTTCCCAGCCGCGTCCGTTGCTGTCGCTGGTGCCGGTGTAGATATAGATGCCGCCCGTCTGCTCGTCCTTCGTCTTGTTGAAGAGATTCTCCTTGTCGGTGACGATGGACAGGATGGGCAGGGTGTTGAAACCCTCTTTTATTTTGGATGCCAGCTTGCTGTCCCCGGTCAGCTCGGGGTCCATCTCGTAGTCGGCAGGTGCGGTACCGCTGATGGAAGTGAACTTTCCCCAGGTGCTCGGATAGCCTGCCGGGGTGTTGGACTGCTTGAGTACACTTTCGGGGAAGATGTAGGAGACGGTGGTGATGTCCGAGGTCCGCTCACCGTTTACGAACTCGGCGGCGCGCACAACGACCGTGCTCTGCACGATCGTGGAGTTGGGGAAGACCGGACTGTCGGCAGTCGGCTCGCTGCCGTCTGTGGTGAAGTGCACCTCAGCCCTTGAATTGCTCTTCGTGGCCTTCAGCGTGAAACGGTTCTTGTATATGCCGTGGACTTTGTTAAACTTGGGCTGGGCGGCCACCGGAAGTGCGCCGCCCAGAAGAAGCATAATTGTAAGTCCTGTAATATAACGTCTTATCATCTTTAGCAATGGACAATGGACAATGTAAAATGGATAATGGAAAATGGACAATGGACAATGTAAAATGGAAAATGGAAAATGGACAATGGAAAATGGACTACCAGATGTCTTCCGGCTTCTCGGGATTGTCATAGACTTCCTTGGGGCACCATTCCAGTCCGTCCATATAGAACTCGGGGGTCAGCTTGTCCAGTACGCTCTTGAACCTGATATAATAGGTTTTCTCCGGATCCAGAGTCTGCCTGATAATAATGTGCCGGATGATGTGCCTCATAGTTGTGGAGCGTGAGTTGGCACCGGAATTCAGGCAGTCGATGGCCCGCTCACCCTTCATGTATCCGAGGTTGCGCATGCGCTTGTCCACTTCTGCATTATAGTCTTCGTCCTCAGTGTCTTCTTCCCATCCCGTTTTCGGGTCTTCACCGCCCATCGTCAAGTCGACGGGGATGCCAGTTACCGCCATCTTGTTGGGGTCTGTCCCGAAATAGATCTGAGCTACTCCGCGGTTACCGTTGGCGATTACGCGATAGCGGATCTCGTAGGTGTTGCGCAAGGGAACGGGCGGCAGTTTGAATGTCAGTTCCCATCGTCCCACGCACTTTATCTCGTCGGCACAGTAGTTGCTCCAGTTCTTTCCGTAACCGTTGCAATAGACGAAGGTGGAGCCCTCGTTGATATTGAGGTTCTTGAAGTAGTGGTATTCGTTGTCGTAGGGGATATGCACCCATCCGTGTTCGTCGTCGTTAATCAGCTGGCAGCGTATGTCGCTGTTGGCTGCCTCGGGGAACCAGCTCATGGCATCCATGCGGATGCGCTGGCGTCCCAGGTTGTTCCGCGTGGCCTGATCGTATGCCAGCGGTTTGTCGATGGCATAGAGATACCCGTTCGTGGCAGTATGGAGCTCCAGGTCGGGGGCGTCCCTGTCCACTTTGTTTCCTGTCTTGTCAAGATCGCATCCGACCTCGTGTCCCGTTCCCGTCCTTCCATCGTCAATGATGGGGAAACGGTTCAGGAAGATGCCGTCAGACTCCGGACTCTCATATATCTTCAGGAGGCGGCGCTTTCCCATCGTGGTGTAATACTCCATGACGGGAATGGTGTACTGCGTGCTGACAGTATACTTGTAACCGTACTCGCAGAAATGGAAGGTCAGGCGGTTGGGCGCCAGCTTGTAGTCCAGCACGTGATAGGTTGTCCACTGGTTCAGCATGTTGTCCAGGCTCCTGTAGTCGCTGTTGGCTACAGCTTCCGGATAATAGCCCTTGGCATCCACCCAGTCCTGAACGTCTTCCGGCGTAATGTCGTGGGCCTTCTTGCCTAACTCCGCTTCCCAGAATTCGTCGGGCTCGGCAAAGATGGTGAATCCGAACTTCCTGTGCTTGGGCGTAAAGGAGCGGCCGGGGGAAACGGAAGCCATACCGTTGGCAGGCCAGGTGGGAGCAATCTGCCCTCTCAGATAGCGTTCCTCATATACTTCATCCCTTGTCTTAGACAGCGTGTCCAGCAGTCCGCATGCCTCGCAAAGTCTGGCAATCACGTAGAATCCCTCTTTCCTGCCCGAGATGTAGTCTGATAATATGTTGGACATCGTCTTGTCATCCGGAGCAATGACTTTTTCCATCTGATGGAGGATACCGTTAGAGGTGAGTATGTCGCGGTTCCTGATGTTTATGGGACAGTCCGTACAGATGAATATCTCATCGGGATTGTTCGTGTATCGGACAGACAACTTCTGGTCCATAAGATTGCCTCTGTCAAACTCGCCGTTTGTCTGGGTCGGGAAATCATAGGTGTAGTAGACGTCCATGTTGCCGCCGTCAATGATGCTGTTGTAGGCTATTACTTTGTAGATAGAGTCCAGCATCATACTATCCTTAAACGATTCCCATGAGGGTTCCGGGATAAGCTCCTCTTCGGTGAGTTTCTCAAGATAGGTGTGGATAGCCTCATTCGTGGGTGCGAAAACGGTGTAGTTCCCACGGGCTGACATGAGTTGGTACACCGTGGAATTGCTTATGGGACTGATGGGAGTCCGTTTGATGATCTTCACGTATTCGCTATAGTCTTCGTGTTTCTCCAGATAAGAGGCCATTGTGTCATGCTTGAAGACATAACGTGCCGATTCATCCACGTTTTCCTGACAACTCCAGAGGATGCAGATGGTACAAAGCAGTGAGAAAAGTCGTCTAATCATTGGGTTAAAGATTTCAGTCGGAAAAAGTTTATGAAGAGGGTGCGCCACCGTCCTTCCGGCAGCACACCCTCTTTGCAGAGTCTTTAATGTTTACTTGAACAAAACCTTCTTGCCGTTGACGATGAAGATGCCCTTGCCGGCCTTCTCCACCTTCTGGCCCATCAGGTTATAGATACCTGTTTCCTGAGCCTTATCCTCGGCAATGTTCTGGATGGCATTGTAGTAACTGCCATCGTCGTTTTTGGCTACAGTAGTACCGGGGAACGGCAGCGGGAATGTCTGCTCGCCAATCGTCTGGAACCACTGGTTGTTGGCCTGGTCGCCGTTCAGCAAGTAGCATGCCTCGCCGCTGGCCAGCTGGTCCTCAGTCACCTGGGTGCAGCCTTCGCTGGCTTCGCCATAGGCGTTCACGTAGTAGTCGTTCACATAGGTGATGTTGCCCGGGTTGCGTGCAATCACATTGCCGTTGCCCTGACTCTCATCCACGGTAATCTTGCCGGTGAAGAGACAGTTCTCGATGGTGCTCTTGTTGCCCGACCATCCCATGATGCCGGCGCAGTTCCATGTCGTTGTCTCGCCCTGGTCGATGTTGCTCGTCACGAGGCAGTTGCGGATGATGCTGCCGTCTTTGCTGCCGCGGCCTACGATACCGGCCGTAGCGGCGTCGCCGCCAAAGACTGCTGCAATCTCGGAGGATACCCAGCAGTTCTCGATTACACCGCCAAATATCTCGCCGCAGATGACACCCGTCTTGTTGAACTTAGCCTCGAAGCTGCCGCCAATGTGCAGGTTCTTTACCGTGCCGTCCAAGTAGCGGAAGAAGCCGTAGCTGGACTCGGTGGCAACAAGGTTCACGTTGATGGTGTGATACTGTCCGTCGAACGTGCCTGCGAAGTGGTTGGCACTGGTGCCGATGGGCGTGAACTGATCTTCGTAGCCCCTCAGGTCGATGTCGGCAGTCAGTTGGGCATTGGATTCCTTCTCGCCGCTGTTTATCAATGAGGCGAACCATATCAGCTGTTCAATAGTGCCCAGCTGGTAGTAGCCGTCCTTCAGCTCGGCCATGCTTGTGTCGGCGGCACCGCAGACGATGCAGACACCGTCAACGAACTGGTGAGGAGCAATGGTCGTATTGGGATCCTTCTCGTTGCCATACTTGGCTTCACCCTCGAGCACGGAGATACCGTCGCAGTTCAGCTTACCCTGGATATAGACAATGCTCTTGGTGGGATAGGGCACGGGAACTGCATCCTCGCCCAGCGTCTGAGTCCACTGGATGTTCTCCTGCTTGCCGTTCAGGCGGAAGCATACCTCGCCGCTCTGTACCTGCTCCATCGTAACCTGATAAGCGCCTTCGTTAGTCAGGCTGTTGCTGTTGGGGTCGATGAAGTAGCAGTTGGTACAGATTGCCTCATTGGTGGTCTGAGAGGAATCGTAACGTCCGATGGGACGCGGGTTGCCCTGTGTCTTGTCCACGTTGATGTCGGCAATGGTCAGACAGTTGTCGATGTACGTCTTACCGGCACCGGCCCATCCGAGGATACCGGCACAGTTGTAGGTTCCTGTTCCAGCTGCGTCAATCACACCGCTGAAGAGACAGTTGGTGATGAAGCTGCCGTCCTCGCTGCCACGACCGGCAATACCGCCTACAGACGTGTCGCCGCCATAGGTGGCGAGCAGTTCAACGGAACTCCAGCAGTTCTCAACGTGACCCTTGAAGAGCTCACCGACGATGGTACCCGAACGGTTCATCTTGGCTTCTACCTTACCGGCCAGGTGCAGGTTCTTCACCGTACCGGAGAGACCGCCAAAGAGACCGCTGTTAGCCTCGGGCATTACGTAATTTACGGTCAGTGTATGGTACTTGCCATCGAATGTGCCTGCATACATCTGCGTGGCATTACCGATGTTGAAGCATTCGTTGTCGCCCATGTCGATGTCGGCAGTCAGCACGGCATTGGCATTGGGGGTGCTGCCGTTAACCAGTGCGCGGAACATGATGAAGTGCATCGGGGTGCCAATCTGATAGACACCGTCCACCTGCTGGGGCATGAAGGCGAACTGACTCAGGTAGTCCTGACGGGCCTCCTCGGCACTGACAGAACCAGTTTCATACTTGGCAATCAGCTCGTCCATCATGGCGTAGAGCTGCTTCGTCTCATCCTCGCTGAGCAAACTGCTGAATGCATCAACCATATCGACAATCTTCTCTGACTGGTCCATCAGGTTGATGTATGCCTTCTTGCAGTCGTAAACCTGCTGGAAGAGGTCGGAGAACTTCTGTACCAGAGCGTACTTGGCCTGAACGCCAGTCGTTGTGTTCACGGCCTCGATGGCTGCGTTGAGCTGATCCTTCAGTTCCTGAGAGAAGTTGGGATAGGTGGCATAGTTGGCGTCTGAACTGTATTCATAGACGTTGGCCAGTGTCTCTGCGCGGGCAGCCTGTGAGGCCAGTACATTGCTCAGCGCATCGTCTGCCTCGTCAATTGTGCCGTGATAGATGAGCTTGATGTTGCCGAAGCCCAGCCATTCGGGCTGCTGGCCAGTGCCGGGCTGCTTGATGCCTACGGTCAGCGTGCCGTCGGTCACCTCGCAGAGAATGGTATTGAAGTAACGGCCGGCGCCGAAGGCGATACTGCTGCCGACAACGCCGCGAACCACGTAACCTATTACGTTCTCGTCTATGTCCTTCACCTCGAAGTCGGGCACATCGCCGGTGGTGTGGCAGTTATATCCGTCTATGGCCTCTTCTGCAGGCATCATGTCCTCGATGAGGGCCTGGAAGTAGTTGACGTTGCCGTTGGCGTAGAGCATGCCGGCATAGTTGGTGTTGAACAGGTCGTCTGCTCCGGGGTAGGGGCGGAAGGCACCGTTCACCTGGAACTCATAGATACCGTTCTGCAGGCCGGTCAGCGTCTGGTACATGTCCATCGTGCCATTGTAGCGCTGTCCTGCATGCACGCTGTTGTGACCCGTCTCGTCGTAAGCATCGCCTACGGCACCCTGCCAGCCGTTGAAGCCCTTCTCCAAATCGGGGTTGGTGAGCAGCTTGGTGATGTCGGTGCCGGAAGCGGGCTCGTAGGTGAGTGCTGCGTTCAGCATGGCATCGATCTTGGCTGTCTCGGCCTTGATCTCTTCGGTGTCCAGCAGACGCTCCTCCAGGATGTAGGTGGCCGTACCGTTGCCATATTTCTCGCCGGGCTCATCGAATTCCTTCAGGTAGAACTCCAGCTCGTCACGTTTCACGTTCTTCAGTGCTTCGTTTGCTTCCAGGTATTCAATGGTGCTGTTTACCTTGGCGCTGTAGGCGGCGTAAGCCTTCTCGCTCTCTGCCACCTGCTGGTAGAGGGACTCTATCTGTGCCCAGGCGGCCAGCAGTTCGTCGATGTTGTCACCAACGAGTGCATTGGTGATGGCTGCCTCGTATTCTTCGGAGAGAATTGTCTGGGCCACTACGTTCTGTGCGTATTCTGTCTCGGCATCGATGACTGCAGTCTTGAAGGCATCGAAGCTCTCGCTGTCGTAGGCGTTGCCATATACGTTATTAATATGGTATATGATGCCGCGCTCGGGGTTGGTGGTGGGCACTTCGTCCTCGCCCAGGCGCTGGAACCATGTGATTTCAGTACTGCCGGCGTTGAGCATCTCGGCCACGGCACCGCTCCTTACCTGCTCCATTGTTACCTGGGTCGTGTTGATGTTCGTGTCTGTACCGTTGGGGTTCACGTAATAGCAGTTCAGACAGTCGGCGTTTGTGTTGCTGGCTGCATCATATCGGGCGATGGGGCGAGCGTTACCCTGGCTCTGGTCGGTATTGAACTCGCCGGTTACCAGACAGTTCTGGATGGCAATCAGGTTGGCACACCATCCGACGATACCTGCGCAGTTATAGGCAATACCGTTGACGTTGCCCGAGAAGACGCAGTTGCGGATGACGTTTCCGTCGGCACTGCTTCGTCCGCAGATACCGGCAATGGCACCGTCGCCGCTGTAGGTGGCTGCAATGTCGGCCGATACCCAGCAGTTCTCTACGAGGCCGCCGAACATTTCACCAACCAGAACGCCTACGCGGTTGTAGGCTGCATCGAAGGTGCCGTCGACATGCAGGTTCTTGACGGTACCGCTCAGGGCGCGGAAGAGGCCGTAGTTTGCCTCCAGGGCCACCATGTTGGTGGTAATCGTGTGGTATTGTCCGTCGAAGATACCGGCATAGCGGTTCGAGCTGTTGCCGATGGGCTTGAAGGCGTCGGGCAGGGCGCCCAGGTCGATGTCCTCGGTCAGCTTGGCATTGGCTGTCAGGTCGCCGTTGTTCACCTTGGCCGAGAACCATTGCAGCTGCTCGGCAGAGGAAATCAGGTAGTAGCCGTCAACCAGTTCTGCCTTGCTGGGGTCTGCCTGTCCGCAAACGATGCAGATGCCACCCTCGTCAAACTGGTGATCGGGCTTCGTGGGATAATCCTCGGTGTTGCTGAAGGTGAGGGGGTTGTCCTCCAGGATGGCACCGTCGCAGCGCAACTCTCCGCTGGCATAGACCGTCTTGTGCGTAGGGAAGGGCACGGGCACGGCATCCTCACCGATATTCTGGAACCAGATGTAAGCCGACTGGTCTCCGTTCAACAGGTAGGCAATCTCGCCGCTCTTCATCTGCTCCTCAGTCACCTTGGTGGTGTTGATGTTCTCCTTGTCGCCATTGATATTCACAAAGAAGCAGTTCACACACTGGGCGTTCGTGTTGTTGGCATCGTCATAGCGGGCGATGGGGCGTGCATTGCCCTGCAACTGGTCGGTTTTGAACTCGCCCGTCACGACGCAGTTTACGAGATCGATAGGGTTGGGACACCATCCCACGATGCCTGCACAGTTGTAGCTCACCAGGTCGGGGCTTTCTACGTTGCCCGAGAAGATACAGTTACGGATGGTGCTGCCTGTGCCGCTGGCACGTCCGCAAATACCCGAGATGGCTCCGTCGCCGACATAGGTGGCGATAATGTTTGCCGAGCTCCAGCAACTCTCGATTGTGCCGCCGAAGATCTCGCCGCAGATGACACCCACACGGTTGTTGGCAGCGTTGAAGGTCCCGCTCACCTGCAGGTTCTTCACCGTTCCCTTCAGAGCGCGGAACAGGCCATAGTTGGCACCCGTCGTCGTCAGGTTGATGTCAATCGCGTGGTACTGCCCGTCGAAGGTGCCGCTGTAGGCATTGCCCTCGCCTTCCAGGGAGATTGCGGGTCCCTCGAAGTTCGCGATGTCGGCCGTCAGCACGGCGTTCAGGTCCTTGTTTCCCTCGTTTACTGCCTGAGCAAAGTTCACGAGATCCTCCGTCGTGGCGATTTGCACAACGTCGTTCACGATGTTCAGCTTGTCGAGGGCGGCGTCTTGGGCTCGCATTCCCAAACAGGCTAAAACGATCGTCACTGCAGAAAGTAGAATTTTTTTCATACAAGTAAGTTTTTGTTTTGTTTTTATTGAATAAATTTATACTATAGTCGCCTTTTGGGTGCAAATATAACGATAATTTATCGGATTTCGGTTATTTTATGCAAAAATTTCATATGAAAGTGTTAAAATAGTATTGACGGCCTTCTAATTTTGTTCTTTTGCTTAGAAAAAAGAGCCTATCTCCAACTCTATTTGTTTTTTGCATTTGGTCTTTCCGCAAAATAACATAGGTGTCCGATTAAGATTTCTTTTGTTCGGATAAACAAATAATTTTGGCCATTTGTTCGGATAAACAAATAATTTTGGCCATTTTCTTTTTGCTTAATCGAAATTTTCGTAATTTTGTCCCGATGAATACGCATAATACATATATTGCATTTGATGCTGCCGGTGTTGTTGACCACGTGAACAGCAACCTGCACACGTTCCGGCAGATGGAGGACTGGGAGCGCAGCTACCCCAGCCGGTTCCATTTTCTGAATATGGGCGAGATAGACTTCTCGTCCGAGCACGACGATCTGGTGGAGAGTACCGTAAAGCGCCGCTTCCTCTCCTTTATGGAAAAGGCGGACAATCTGGTGGTGATGGCCTCGCCGGTGATGAACGTGGAGAGTCCCATCCTGAACTGGCAGATCAGCCGGGCCGTGAACCGTTATCGCCTGCCTGTCATCGTCTGTTATGTGGGACTTGAACAAGTGGACGAAAAGACCATCCGGAACTTCTGGGCCTGGTTGCCTAACAAGATAAGGAAATATATCGGGCGCGACAGTGCGCGGATGTGCCACATCCCCCTGACGAAGGATAAGCTGGAGCGAGCCCTGGGTGCCTTCTCCGTGAACAACGGCAC
>JAILKU010000101.1 GCA_024693505.1 Bacteroidaceae bacterium
GTAGGTCTCGCGGCGGGCCAGGTCGCTGCGGACGTAGAAGCTCTGGTGGCAGACGAGCATGCCGCTGCGGAAGCTGCGCCACGAGAGCTGCCCGGGCGCCCTGAGACGCCGGTGGCGAAGGAAGCGGCCCGCAGCGTCCACCAGATCCGTCTCGCCATAGATTACGGCGGGCAGCTCGCCCGGCCATCCGTCGAGCTGGCGCGAGAGGCTGGTGAGGGTGCTGCTGCTGTGCAGCCGGTCGCCTGCGTTCAGGAATACGAGATACGCTCCCCTGGCGCGGCGGATGGCCTTGTTCATGGCATCGTACAGGCCGTTGTCCGGCTCGCTGACGATGGAGACCTCGTGAGGGCTCTGCCGTGCGGCATTCTCCTCCTGGTAGCGGCGGAGCAGGGACAGGGAGCCGTCTGTTGACGCACCGTCTATGATAAGGTGCTCCACCAGCGGATAGTCCTGCCCGGCTACGCTGGACAGCGTTGCGGGCAGCGTGGCCTCGGCATTGAACGTGACTGTGACAATGGTGAAAAGCAGCGGGGCGGGGGCGCATCCGGTGCCGTAGGCCTCGCTTATATAGCGCTGCGCCACGTTCTCTTCGCCATAGGCCCGGGCGGCACGTTCGGCGGCAGCCCGGCGCAGGTCGTTACCGAGGCAGTAGCGAATGCCGGCAGCGAGGTCGTCGGCATCTCTGCTGCGGGCCAGGTAGCCGTCCACCTGGTGCTCGATCATCTCCGGTATGCCTCCCACGCGGAAGGCGCAGCAGGGTGTGCCGCAGCTCATGGCCTCGGCGATGGTGTTCGGCAGGTTCTCCGTCAGGCTGCCGGTGACGAAGACGTCGGCCGCAGCATAGAGCCGCGCCATCTGATGCGGATCGCTGACGAAGGGGATGTTGAAGGTCGGCAGCGGGCTCGCTATGTCCGAGTCGCGGCCCACTACGAGCAGGGCAACGCCGTCGGCGGGACTGAACTGGCGGAGTGCCTGCTGCAGGTACTGGAAGCCCTTTAGCGCGTCCTTGACTTTGCAGGCGGCGAAAAGGATCAGCTTCCGGTCGGGCGGCAGGGCCAGTGCCCTGCGTGCCTCGTCCTGCGGTATCGGGTGAAAGATGTCCTGCGGGACGGGGTTGGGTATGCTGATGACGTGCTGCCCGTCTGTCAGTGCGCTGTGGCGGGCCAGCCCGGTTATCCACCGGCTGCATCCGACAAAGGTAATGGGCCCCTCCCGATAAATGCTGAGCTTCTTCAGGAAATTGCGGTGGGGCAACGTGCCGCGCATCTGACGGCACCCGGTGCAACCCGCCTCGTAGCGGTCGCAACCCTGGACGAGATGGCATACGCCGGTGAAGGGCCACTGGTCGTGCATCGTCCAGACGACGCGTTTCCCGCTCCGCAGGATCGAGCGGAGGTCGTCGAGGGACAGGAAGCCCTGGCAGGTCCAGTGCAGATGGATGACATCGGCCCACTGGAACTCATGCCGCTCCGTGATGTCCACGCCCGTGTTTGCCAGGCTCAGTTTCCACAACCCGCGCATGCTGAAACGGTTCGCCAGGAGGATGCACACCCGCTCCCATGCCTTGCGCCACAGGCCGGCATGCACACGGCTGACGCGCCCGTCGGCGCTCTGCCGGTCGCGCACCAGCATACGTGCCTCCACTCCATTGCGACAGAGGGCATCCATCAACCGGCGCGCCGCTATGGCTGCACCGCCCTGTCGCTCACTTGTACTTACAATCAGGACTTTCATCAGGTGCAAAAATATAAATAAGCGGGGGATAAGCAAAATAAAATCCACTTTAATTTTGTTTATCCCCCGTATAATCGTAATTTTGCAGCCTTAAAAGTGAAATAAGGCTTCCCGGCGAAGCAAAGCTATAGACAAAAAAGATTGAATTATGGACATAAAGGAAACAACAGAAGTGACGGAGAAGAGAAGCCTGAACTTCATCGAGCAGAAAGTGGAAAAAGACTTGGCCGAAGGCAAGAACGGCGGCCGCCTGCAAACCCGGTTCCCGCCGGAGCCAAACGGTTATCTGCACATCGGGCATGCCAAGGCCATTGCCCTGGATTTCGGCATCGCCAAGCGCTACGGCGGCATCTGCAACTTGCGCTTTGACGACACGAACCCTACAAAGGAGGAAACGGAATACATCGAGAGCATAGAGCACGACATACAGTGGCTGGGCTTCCAGTGGGACCGTGTCTGCTATGCCAGCGATTATTTCCAGGAGCTGTGGGACTTTGCCGTCTGGCTGATCCGGCAGGGCCGGGCTTACGTTGACGAGCAGAGTGCCGAGGTCATCGCCCAGCAGAAGGGTACCACCACGAAGGCGGGCACCAACAGTCCCTTCCGCGACCGTCCGGTCGAGGAGAACCTGCGCCTCTTTGAGTTCATGAACAGCGGTCAGGCCACTCCGGGAACCCTTGTGCTCAGGGCCAAGATAGATATGGCTCACCCGAATATGCTCTTCCGCGACCCGCTGCTCTACCGTGTAATGAACATACCGCATATCCGCACGGGAAACAAGTGGAACGCCTATCCCATGTACGACTTCACCCACGGGCAGAGCGACTATCTGGAGGGCGTGACCCACTCGCTCTGTACATTGGAGTTTGTGGAGCACAGGCCTCTCTACGACCTCTTTGTCACCTGGATGAAGGAATACAAGGGCGAGACGGATAACATAGAGGACAACCGTCCCCGCCAGACGGAGTTCAATAAACTGAACCTGAGTTATACGCTGATGTCCAAGCGCAACCTGCTGGCCCTGGTCAAGGAAGGACTGGTGAGCGGATGGGACGACCCTCGCATGCCAACTATCTGCGGGTTCCGTCGGCGCGGCTACAGTCCCGAGAGTATCATTAAGTTTATAGACAAGATAGGCTATACGACCTATGACGCCCTAAACGAGATGGCATTGATGGAAAGCGCCGTGCGCGAAGACCTGAACAGCCGTGCCCTGCGCGTAAGTGCCGTATTGGACCCGGTGAAGGTGATCATAACCAATTATCCCGAGGGAAAAACCGAGCAGCTGACAGCTGTGAATAATCCCGAGAATGAGGCAGACGGTACGCATATCATCGACTTCGGTCGGGAATTGTGGATCGAGCGCGACGACTTTATGGCTGTGCCCGAGAAGAAGTTCATGCGTCTGGCTCCCGGCAAGGAGGTAAGGCTGAAGAATGCGTATATTATCAAGTGTAACGAGGAAGGCGAGCACCCGTTTGATGTGGATGCAGACGGCCGCGTGACTGCTATTTATTGTACCTATGACCCAGAGAGCCGCAGCGGCATGCCTGGCGCAAACAGGAAGATCAAGGGCAAGACCCTGCATTGGGTGAGTTGCCAGCATGCAGTGGAGGCAGAGGTGCGCCTGTATGACCGGTTGTGGAATGCCGAGAATCCGCGCGATGAACTGGCTGCTATTCGCGAAGCTCAGGACTGCGATGCCGTAACGGCCATGAAGCAGATGATAAATCCGGACAGTCTTCACGTGCTCAAGCATTGTTTTGTCGAGGAATTTGTACGCCAGATGCCTCCTCTCAGCTACCTGCAGTTCCAGCGTATCGGCTATTTCAACGTTGACCCCGAAAGCACCCCGGACCATCTGATCTTCAACAAGACGGTGGGACTGAAGAGCTAATTCCCATAGTGGCGTAAGGCTCACCCATTCATAGGCAAAAAGAGAAGTATATCATCAATAAAGCTGCAAGTCGTAAATTCACAAACCCAAAAGCCCAAAAATGATGCGGGAAGAGGATGAACAGGCTTTTTTCGAGGACCCTGAGTTCCAGGAGGTGCTGAGGAAGTATGAGGAGGCCCGCCGCAGCGGAGCCCCCTTCTACATGGACGCTGATGACCTGACGGACATTGCGGAATACTATATGGTTCAAGAGCGCGAGGAACAGGCCGATGAAGCCATCCGGATAGCCACGGAACTGCATCCTGAAAGCGTTGACCCGCAGGTATTCCTGGCCCGGCAGCAGATGTTCCATGACAATCTGGAGAAAGCCCATGAGATCTGCGACGCAATCATCGATCAGGACGATTCGGAGGTGCGCTTCCTGAAGGCTGAGCTGTTGATTCGTGAGCAGAAGAGTCAGGAGGCCAGTGACTTCCTGATGGATTGTTACGAGCGAATGACCTCGGACCGTGCGAACTTCCTCTATGACTGCGCAGGCGTTTTTATGGACTACGCTCTTTGGGACGAAGCCCAAGTTTTTGCCCGGCGACTGATGGATGAATATCCCGGCTATCGCAAGGGGCCTTCGTTGATGGCAGATGTCCTTGTTTCAAAGGGCAGCTATGAGGAGGCTATCCCCCTGCTGAACAAAATCCTTGACGACGATCCTTATCAGATTGGCGCATGGAACCTGCTGGCTGAGTCCCAAGGCGCTTTGGAGCAATTTCAAGAGGCAATAGAAAGTACGGAGTACGTGCTGGCTATCGATGAGAACAACCAGCGAGCTGTTATCACAAAGGCCAACTGCCTGTTCCATCTTGACCAACTCGAGGAGGCTCATTCCCTCTATAAAATATATCTGGAAAGAAATCCGCAGGACAGTGTCGTATATTACCTGGATGCGGTTTGCCTGGCTGACTTGGAACGATACGAGGAATCGGCTGCGCAGTTAACAGCAGCTAATGAGGTGAGCAGCGAAATGTCGCCCGAGCAGTTGAACATATATATGCAGCAGGCATTCGTGGAAAGCCGCCTGCGCCATTTGGACCGTGCCATTGCTGCAATTGATAAAGCCAGGAAAATTGCCCCAGAGGACAGTAATGATAACGAATATGAGTTGCAGCTGGGACGCATCTTCTTGGAGAACAACCGTGCAAGTGAGGCTGGCGTACATTTCCGTCAAGCCCTTCATGTCAGTAAAGACCGCAAGAAGACATATTTTAGGATGGGTGTCGCCTTTGCGGACGTGGAATTCTATCAGCTGGCAAAAGGTGTGTTTGAGATGCTCCAGACATCTTATGGCGAATCCATGAATGTTGATGTCGTCCCCTACTTGGCTTACTGCTATTCTCATTTAGGGGAGAATGAAAAATACCTCAGTTCACTTAAGGAAGCAGTCCGGTGTAATCCTCAGGTTACAAAGGTCCTCTTTTCGCCTACATTTCCCGGGGTGTCCCCCGATGAGTACTATCTATATGCCTTCAAATCTGTTTACGGACGCTTTCCCAAAGACGATGAATAGAGAAAGATGAATAGAGCAAGATGAATAAAGAAAGAGGCTGTTAAAATGTCTTGCCTTAGGCAATCATTTTTGAAACAGCCTCTTTCCGTGAAAAAACTTTTGTTTCTTATCTTTTCTTTTCGTTGAGAATTCCTTGCAGGATTTGGGGGTCATTGGTGGTAATGAGGTCAATACCTTTCATATTGGCAAACTTTTTTAGACCTTCTTCACCGTCCACCGTCCAAACATTAACCTCTAATCCCAGGCGCTTGCATTGTTCGGCCCATTCGGGGTGCTTGTCGAATACGTTCAAGTGATAGTCGATACCTGTGAATCCACATTTCTTAATCTCGGCCGGGGACAGGTCTCCGTTCAGATAGGCAACCTTGCTTTGGGGCGAAAGGGCGTGGACTTGTTCGCATACAAAGCGGCTGAATGCTATGTAATCCACGCGGCGTTCAAGCCCTAAGGCACTAACCAGTTCCAGGCATGTCTTCACGGCTCTCAGATTGCGTTCGTCCGACTTATGTGTCTTGATTTCCAGCACAAGCGTAATGTAGGGTAGTTTCTTGCCCAACTGAAGGTATTGTTGCAGGGTGGGGAGGAATTCACCGTTACCCAGTCGCCGGCTCATGAGCGTCGGGTAAGGCGTGTCCTCAATGCGCATGCCTTCCCAAACTGCATCATGGAATACCACGGGCACACCATCTGAGGTAATCCAAACATCGAATTCAGATCCCCATAATCCTAAGTCCGCGGCTTTCTGGAGTGAGGTCAGCGAGTTCTGGGCGCTGCCGTCAATACGCCAATATCCGCGATGGGCTACTATCTGAGGTTGGGCAAGGAGTGTCGCATTGAGCAACGTGGTGGCCAAGGCCATAAGAAGAAATCGTTTCATGATGATCGTATAGTTAAATATGCATTTCTAATCAAAAATCGATGCAAAGGTATGAATAAGCAGGCACAAAGCAAAATTAATCACATATTTTGTTTTGGAAAGTGAAATATAATCCTTACTTTTGCACACATATTAATATAATATACGCATGAATAAACGTTCCTTTTTCCTCGCTATGGCGAGTTTGGTGGTGCCGGCTATCCTGTCGGCCCGTGTGGCTCTGCCCACACACTTTACCAGTAACATGGTTCTCCAGCAGCAATCGTCTCTTCTCATCAAAGGGCATGCACGTCCTAATAGTACGGTTGACTTGCAGACGAGTTGGAGTCGTACCCCCGTATCTGTCATGGCCGACGGCCAGGGCCGCTTCGAAATGAGAATAGCCACTCCGAAGGCCAGTCTGAAACCTCAGACGCTGACCTTCAGTGATGGCGAGGAAACTACACTGGAAAACGTTCTCATAGGTGAGGTCTGGCTCGGTAGCGGACAGAGTAATATGGAGATGCCTGTTGAGGGTTGGGGAAAGGTATTCAATTATGAAGAAGAGATAGCCAATGCGAACTATCCCATGATTCGACTGCTTCAGGTAAAGAAGAAGACGAGCATTAGTCCTCTGGAGCAGGTCGAGTTGAACATGGGCGGATGGCAGGAATGCAGCCCGCAGTACATCCCCAATTTCAGTGCCCTATGCTATTTTTATGCCCTCCGCTTGTGGGAGGAGCTGAAGGTGCCCATTGGCGTAATTGACGATGACTGGGGCGGCACAGTGGCCGAGGCATGGGTCAGTGCCGAGTCGTTGGAGCAGGTAAATGGCTTTGAGAGCCAGATAGGCAAATATCGTGAATTGGGCTTCAACCGTGGAGCCATAGAGGAATACTATGTGCAGCAAGCTGCCGACTTCGAGGCTAATCTTCGTCGTATGGATAAGGGATTCTGCGGTCCCACTCCATGGACAGCCTTAGAGCTTGATAATGACGGATGGAAGGCTGTGCCCGTGCCTGGAATCTGGGAAGACGTACTCGGAAGCATTGATGGAATTGTCTGGTATCGTTTAATAGTAGATTTGCCTAAAGACTGGGCCGGGAAGGAACTGACTTTAGACTTGGGCGTGACAGACGATCAGGATGTAACCTTCTGGAATGGTGAGGAAGTGGGGCGCACCACTTCGATGAACGAACAGTCCACTTACAAGGTACCTGCCAAAATGGTGAAGGAGGGGCGCAATGTTATTGCCGTACGCGTAATGGACACAGGCGGGAACGGTGGTCTTTCCACGTCCGACAAAGGTCGTTTCTCGCTAAAACAGGATGGCAAGACGATTGCTCTGGCCGGGCAGAAATGGATGGCTCAAGCTGGGGTAAGCTTGGACAAAATGCCTCCGACACCGCTCCCTTTGGACAATCCTAATCATCCTACCGTACTCTTCAATGCTATGATTCATCCACTCATTATTTTCCCCGTACGAGGTATCATTTGGTATCAGGGCTGTTCTAATGTGGGTCGTGGCAAGCAGTATGAGCCCCTTTTCCAGACACTTATTCACGACTGGCGACGCCAGTTCGGGAATCCTCAGATGCCTTTCTACTTTGTGCAATTAGCAAACTATTTGACGCCTAAAGATTTACAGCCGGATTCTCAGTGGGCTCAATTGCGCGAGTCGCAGGCCAAAGCACTTTGTCTGCCAAATACTGGAATGGCAGTTAATATCGACCTGGGCGACGCCAGGGATATACATCCCAAGACAAAGCGTGAATTGGGACGCCGTCTTGCTGCTATAGCCTTGCACAATACCTATGGAAAAGTAAAGACTGCATTTACGGCTCCTGTCTATAAGGGTTTTGAGGTAAAGAATGACAAGATTCATGTATATTTCTCTTTGCCAGAAGGGAGTGAGCCCTTGGTGCAGGAGAATAATTTGTCGGGCTTTATTATCCAAGGTCCTGATTTGAAGTGGCATGTGGCGGAAGCGCAAACTGTGAATGAGGCAGAGGTCGTGGTAAGTAGTCCGGAGGTTCGTTATCCTGTTGCCGTGCGTTATGGTTGGGCTGACAATCCGACCTGTACCCTGCGTACACAGAGTAACTTCCACGTTGCTCCTTTCCGTACGGACTATTAAGGCTGATGGGTGTAATCGCATAAAGTGGCTCACTAAAGTACTGATTGAAGAAACCGATAAATGTACGTTGATCTGCTGGACCTGCTCCGACAAGACGGAGAGAATATGAAAATCCGATATAGCGAGTTGTATCGGATTCTCTGTATGATATTGGAGCGGGCTACTGTACAAAGTAGGATGGATTTCAGCGGTCCCTTCGCTCGCCTTACTCATCTGGCCTCCTCCCTACAGATGTCATCCTCGCTTCGTTTGCGCTTGAATAGTCTGCGTAATCGTTGCCGTCAGTTGGAAATGCAGAAAGAAGAGGACTTGAGAGCGCTCTTTCCCTATGATGTGAGGGCTGTAGCAGACCTTATCTGCCTGACAACCCGGCAAGCTATTCCGATGGAGCTGAGTCGGCTCCTGCCAGTCGGACCTGCGCCCGCAATTGGTCTTGTACAAGAGACTCAGGATCGTCTGCGCGTCTGTGTAATAAGTTGGGACGATACTTATATCCGGGCCGTGAGTGACGATGCGCAAGGACAGACAGATATACAGGTCTGCTATGCCGATGCTGAAAACCGGATGGGTGAATGGACTTATCTTCGGGGATTGTTGTGGGCGGGTTGTCAACTGAATCTCGTTCGTTATCATGTGAAGGATGAGGTGTGTTTTGCCGAACTTATCATTCTGGAACCTGATTTCCTTGTGGATGTATCCCGATTGTCTCAGTGCTTTGAGGAGAAGGGCGCCACTTCTTATTACTATCTCCTGTCTCTCATTCAGCCGCCAGCCAATTCTGCAGCGATTCTGATGGGTAATATGGCTGGTCTTATTTTAGACCGTGAAACGGCTTGTCCGGCAGGCCAGATAGCTGATTATGCCGAATGTGCCAAACTTTTCATGCAGCAAAATGCATTGGCCGTCATAACTTGTCCCGACAGCCTTTCTGGTTTTCATGCCGAGGCGCAGCGCCAGCAGCAACATATTCATCAGGTCTTGGATATTTTGCAGCATGAGGATGCGTGGTTTCATCGGAATCATCTTTTGTTGGAACCTTCCTTTTACTGCGAGGTGTTAGGCGTGCAGGGGCGTATGGATCTTCTCCAGGATGACTTTCGTGTGCTTTTAGAGCAGAAAGCAGGCAAGCGGGCCTTCCAGACCGAAGCACACCGCGAGCCGCACTATGTGCAAATGCTTCTATACCAGGCTGTACTCCACTATGCCTTCCATCTGCGTAATGACCAGATCTCCAGTTACCTGTTGTATAGCCGATACCCCGATGGACTCATCAAGGAAGGCCCTGCACCGCATTTGCTTTTCCAAGCTTTGCAGATTCGCAATCAAATCGTATGGCTTCAGTTTCAGCTGGCCAAGGGACGTGCCCGTCTGATGGATGCGCTTACACCCGAACGTTTCAACCCTCTTCACCGAACAGACCGTTTATGGCGGGACTTCCAGTATCCTAAGATAGCAGCTACGCTAAATGCCATGCATCAAGCCGACACACTGACGAGAGCCTATTTCCATCGTATGATGACTTTTGTGGCTCGCGAGCACTTGTTGTCCAAGGTCGGTACGCCAGGGCGTGAAACCTCGGGCCTTTCCAGCCTGTGGAACAGTTCCTTGCAGGAGAAACTTATTGCGGGCAGCATCGTTCATAATCTAGTTATCCGGGAGTCGCGCGGTGAGAATGGATCCGTGGAGGAACTCGTGCTTGAACGGAAAGGGTCCGATGAGGCTTTCCTTCCTAATTTCCGGGTCGGCGATATTGTGATACTTTATTCCTATCCCCAAGACAAGGAACCTGATGTGCGTCGTGCTGTGGTATTTCGTGCAACGTTAATCGGTTTGACGTCGCGCCAATTTACATTACATCTTCGCAACGCCCAACACAATCCTTCTTTGTTTCCCGTTGAGACCTCTTCTGTATGGGCAATTGAAAAGGATAGCACCGAGTCCTCCTTTACGGCCCTCTACCGCTCCCTCTACTCCTTGTTTACTGCCACTCCGCAGCGTCGGTCACTCATACTTGGACAGCGTCCGCCACGGATTGATGATTCGGTAACCCTTCAGGGTGATTATAGTCAGAACGGACAGTTCCCACATTTCAATCAGCTTGTCTTACAGGCTTTTCAGTCTCGCGACTATTTTCTACTTGTGGGGCCTCCAGGTACAGGAAAGACATCTTTCGGACTGATGAACATCCTGCTTGAGGAATTGCGAACATCCCAGGATGGTGTTCTACTGCTCTCATATACAAATCGGGCAGTAGATGAGATATGCTCTAAGCTGGTGGCTCAGGGACTCGACTTCGTGCGCATCAGTTCTGCTGATGCATGCGCCCCAGAGTACCAGCCTTATCTTTTCAGCCGCAAGGCGGGTCAAAATGTTTCAGCAGGCGGGTTGCGCAATTTACTGACTCAGGCACCGATTGTGGTAGGTACCACAACCAGCATAACCTCCGCTCAGTCGCTCTTCCGCTTGCGTCGGTTTGGACTGGCCATTGTAGATGAAGCTTCCCAAATATTAGAACCCCATCTTATGGGCATACTTTGTGCCCGTCATGGAGATGTCGATGCTGTGCAGCGTTTTGTTCTCATAGGCGACCACCGCCAACTGCCTGCTATTGTTCAGCAGGAATCTGATGAGTCGGTCGTGACAGATCCTCAGCTTCAGGCTATCGGGTTGACGGATTGTCGCAATTCATTGTTTCAGAGGCTTATTGCACTCTCTGCTGACCGACGGATAATATTCTCGTTTACCCATCAAGGGCGTATGCATCCCCTGGTGGCCGAGTTTGCCAATCATCACTTTTATGGCGGCCAGTTGGAACCAGTTCCTTTAGCGCACCAGTTAGAACCGCTTCGCTTCAGTCATGTTGACAAGTCGGATAAGATACAGTCTCTCCTCAGTTGCAGGCGAGTCATTTTTCAGGCCTGTGAGCGTCCTGATCATTCTCCCTTGCCCAAAGTAAACTATGAAGAAGCTCGTCTGATAGAACGTTTCGTTCGAGCTGTTTACCAGTTATATGTGCAAAATGGGCGAACGTTCCTGCCCGAGGAGTCTGTGGGTGTTATTGTGCCCTATCGCCATCAGATCGCCTTGGTCTACGACCTTTTGGCCGAGAGTGGGGTAGAGGCATTGCAGCACATCACCGTTGATACCGTGGAGCGTTATCAAGGCAGCCAGCGCGATGTCATCATTTATGGCTTCACCGTGCAGAAGCCTTACCAGCTGGACTTCCTTTGCAGCCAGACGTTTCAGGATGGCGACTTGGTCATTGACCGTAAACTGAATGTCGCACTTACCCGTGCCCGTGAGCAGATTGTGCTCATCGGCAATCCTAAGCTCCTTGCGTTAAATCCGGTTCTTGGGGAGCTTTGTGCGAAATACTGTGAGGATTGAGATTACAGAATCTCGCAGAACTCTATCTTCTCATTGTTCGGACCCTGGATGAAGAAGTAGCGGGCTCCGTTGTCCCAGAAGGCGATGTCTTGAATGCCGTCGGTGATAATCTTGTAGCCGGCATCCTTCACCTGCTGGTAGAGGGTTTCAATGTCCTTGACGTCCAGGCAGAAGTGGTCGACAGCTCCGTTCGTCATAGCGGGGTCGCCGTTGGGTATGAGTTCGAGGTAGAGGTTACCCAACTTCACGAAAACGAACTCGCCGCGGCCCGTAATATCGGCCCTTGTGGCCACCTCAAAGCCAAGTCCTTCGTAGAAGCGGATGGTCTCGTCGATGTTGGCTGTGGGCAGTCCGATGTGCTGGATGCCCTTCGAGAAAGCATTTACGTCCAGTCCCTTCTGGGGGAAGTTATCGGGTGCGAAGGTCTGCTTCTCAGTCGGTTCAACCTGATTCTGGTCTTCAGTCTCGTTCTTGGGCACGCTGGTGCAGGCAATCATTGCTGCCATTACTACCAGATAAAATGGAATCTTTTTCATACGTTTTATGCTTTTATTTGGTTTTCCGTCTGCAAAAATATGAATTTTAGGATGAAGAGCCAAACATTCTGTGGCTTTTTATTGGCAGGTAGCATTTTTTGTGACTTTGGCTACGCCGAACTTACTTCCGTTCGGATAAGAAAATAAATTCTGCGATTTATTTTGTTTATCGGACACTTATGCGTAATTTTGCCTTCTCAAAAGCATTAATCATTCTATATAATATAAGGTATAATGAAAAAGAACCTGGAGACCCTCTGTATCCATGGAGGATGGAAACCCACTAAGGGCGAGCCTCAGCAGCTGCCCATCTATCAGAGTACGACATTCAAGTATGACACCAGCGAGCAGATGGCCCGCCTCTTCGACCTGAAGGACGACGGCTATTTCTACACCCGCCTGGCCAACCCCACAAATGATGCCGTGGCCCGCAAGATTGCAGCCCTGGAGGGCGGTGTGGGCGCAGTGCTTACCAGTAGCGGACAGGCCGCATCCTTCTATTCGGTCTTTAATATCTGCGAGGCCGGCGACCACTTCATCAGCACCAACACCATCTACGGCGGCACGTATAACCTGTTCGGCGTTACACTGAAGAAGCTGGGCATCGAGTGCACCTTTGTCGATCCCGATTGGGACGATGAGCGCATCGAGGCCTGCTTCCGTCCCAACACCAAGTGCGTCTTCGGCGAGAGTATCAGCAATCCGGGCGGCAATATCCTGGACATTGAGCGCTTCGCCCGTCTGGCACACGCTCACGGCGTACCCCTGATTGTGGACAATACGTTCCCGACGCCCATCAACTGCCGTCCCTTCGAATGGGGAGCCGACATTGTGACGCACAGCACTACCAAGTATATGGACGGCCACGCCTGTCAGGTGGGCGGCGTTGTGGTGGATAGCGGTAACTTCGACTGGGATGCCTATGCCGATAAGTTCCCTGGCCTGACCACTCCCGACGAGAGTTATCACGGCCTGACCTACACGAAGGCTTTCGGGCGGATGGCATACTGCACAAAGCTCGTCTCGCAGCTGATGCGCGACCTGGGCAGTATCCCCAGTCCGCAGAACGCCTTCCTCCTGAACCTGGGCCTGGAAACCCTTCATCTGCGTGTGGCACGCCACTGCGAGAATGCCCAGAAGGTGGCCGAATGGCTTCAGGCACAGCCCGAAGTGGCATGGATCAACTATGCCGGACTGCCCGGAAACAAGTACTACGAGCTGGCCTGCAAGTATATGCCCAAGGGCACTTGCGGCGTGATTGCCTTTGGGCTGAAGGGTACGCGCCAAGATGCCATCCGCTTCATGGACAGCCTGGAGTTCATCAGCATCGTAACCCATGTGGCCGATGCCCGGACCTGTGTGCTGCACCCCGCCAGCCATACCCACCGCCAGCTGAGCGACGAGCAGCTGATTGAGGCCGGTGTGGCTCCCGACCTGATACGTCTCTCTGTCGGCATCGAGAACGTGGATGATATCATAGCCGATCTGGAGAAGGCAATGAAGAAATAGGAATCGATTAGATTTAGAGTATGCGATATTTAACCTTAATTCTGAGTATGCTCGTTCTGACAGCCAGTGCTGCGGAGCGGGCGTGTTTTACCCTGGACTCGCGCCTGGTTCACGGCGGCAATACGGTTTGGCGCATGATAAAGGACGGGAACAACAAGGGGACGGGGGCCGAGATGTCCTTGCCCGGCTATTCCTGCGAGGGCTGGGCTGAGGCCGTCGTACCGGGCACCGTGCTCACCAACCTGGTGCAGCAGGGGGTCTATCCCGAACCTTACTACGGGCAGAACAACAAGCTGAAGAACAACCTCATTCCCGACCTCTTCAATGCGGGACGCGAGTTCTACACCTATTGGTTCCGCACTGAATTCACGCTTCCGGAGTCCTTCAAGGGACGCCGCATCTGGATTGAGCCAGAGGGCATCAACTATCGTGCCGAGGTATGGATCAACGGACGCCTGGCCGACGTAATGGCGGGCATGTTCCGCAGTCATAGCATCGACATCTCCGACTGGATGAATCCCGAGGGGAAGGTGGGCATTGCCATGAAGGTCTTCCCCGTAGATTTCCCCGGCACCATAGGCAAGCGGAGCTGGGGACCGCGCGACGAGTTTCACAACGGAGGTGACGGATGGATGGGTCAGAACGTAACCATGCTGATGAGCGTGGGATGGGACTTCATCTACGAGGACGGCATACGCGACCGAAATACTGGCATCTGGCGCAGTGTGCGCGTCTATTCCACAGGACAGGCCCAGCTGCGCTCGCCCATGGTCAGGTCGGCCCTGAACGCACCGGCCTACGACACGGCCCGCGAGACGGTATCGGTGGAGGTTCACAACCCCAACATACCGGGTTTTGAGGGCACTCTGCACGCTGTGATTCCCGAGGCGGGTATTTCCTTTGAACGACCCGTCAATCTGATGCGCGGAGAGCACCAGGAACTCGTCTTCACGCCCGAGGAGTACCCCCAGCTCGTCATCCGCAACCCCCGTCTGTGGTGGCCCAAGAACAAGGGCGCACAGGACATGTATACCCTGCGGCTCACCCTCACCGACAAGGACGGCCATCTGAGCGACAGCATACAGACGCGCTTCGGCATCCGCGACGTCAAGGTCACCCGCGACACCCCCGACCAGTCGAAGCTGTTCCTCGTCAACGGGCGTCAGATGTTCGTTCGCGGCAGTAACTGGATTCCCGAGGCCATGCTGCGCACCGACGATCAGCGTATGCAGACCGAGCTGGAATACACCGCCCAGAGCGGCATCAACTTCCTGCGCCTCTGGGGTGGGGGAATCGTTGAGAGCGACCGCTTCTACGAGCTTTGCGACGAGCTGGGCCTGATGGTATGGCAGGAGTTCTTCATGACTGGCGATACGCGCCACCCCCTCGACGAACCCCTCTACCTCTCGAACGTAGAGAGTTCCGTCAAGCGCATCCGCAACCATCCCTGCCTTGTCTTCTACGTCTCCAGCAACGAGAGCACGGCCGTGAGCGGAGCCGAGGAACTGATACAGAAGCTTGACGGTACACGTCCCTACCAGATGCAGTCCGAGTGTGACGGCATTCACGACGGAAGCCCCTACAAGCATGTAAATCCCATGCGCCATTACGAGAACACAGGTTCCGAGCGGGGCAGCCGCGTGGACGGTTTCAACCCCGAGTACGGCGCACCCACCCTGCCCATCCTGGAAAGCCTGCGCGAGATGATGCCGCCAGAGGACCTCTGGCCCATCAACCGCGAGACGTGGGAATACATGGAGGGAAACGCCTTCTACCTGATGGGCACCATCTACGAACAGATGATATACCAGTACGGCGAACCGCATAATATAGAGGAATACACGCGCAGGGGACAGCTCGTGGGCGCCATGAACAGCAAGAGCATCTGGGAGGTATGGAACGAGAACAAGCTTCAGTACGGCGACCGCTGGTGCTCGGGACTCCTCTTCTGGTACCACAACTGCCCCAACATGCAGATCAGCTCGCGTATGTGGGACTGGAACCTGGAGCCCACCGCCTCGCTCTATCATACCATGCACGCCCTGGAACCCCTGCATGTCCAGTATGACTATCTGAAGAATACCGTCAGTGTCATCAACGACTATCTGCAGGAACAGCCGGGCCTGAGCGTGACAGCCGAGGTGTACGACCTGCAGAGCAAGCGCGTATGGCAGCAGAGCAAGCCCGTCAGCGTGCCGGCCGACGGCGTGGCTAACGACGTGATAACCGTACCCGTTCCCGACAATATCAGTCAGGTCTATTTCATTGCCCTGCGCCTGCAGGACCAGAGGGGACAGATACTCTCGCGCAACTTCTACTGGAGGTCTCTCGATAAATACGAGGGTCCGAAGACCGTCACCGGTCCCTGTACCAGCGGCTTCCAGCCCCTTGCTCAGATGCCTGCTGCCAAGCCCAGGGTGAAGATAACCAAGCTCCCCGACCAGGACGGCATGCAGTGCTGGCAGGCCGAGCTGAACAACCGCAGCCGCCGCATTGCCTTCTTCACGCAGCTGCTGCTTGCCGATGCAGAGGGTAATGCCATCCATGCCACCCACTACAGCGACAACTTCCTGAGCCTGCTGCCGGGAGAGAGCGAGACCATCATCATCAAGGCACCCGCCTCAGACCGTGGCCCCCTCGTTCTGAAGCTGAACGAAGGATTGCTCCCCACACGCTATGTACAAATGCCCTGACGCATTGATTTAAGTCAAGAAAAGGACGGAAACAGATAAAGTTTCCGCCCTTAATCCTTGCTGTTTCAGAAAATCGCCTTACCTTTGCACTCGGAAAACAGAGGCAGTGATGTCTGAAAGTTTTTTGTAAGTAATTGATAAAGTAGTGTTGTTAGTTTAGTTTAAGGTTAAAAAGAAAGTTTTTTGGAAAGGGATTTTCCCTTTTGGACGCAAGGTCTGCCGCGAGGTAGGCCTTCTGTTTTATATATGAGACAGACAATATCCTTTTTCGTACCTTCGTTCCCACCAAAAAGGATTACAACGATGAGGCCTAGAAAATAGTCGCTAATGACATCAGGAAATGTCATCCGCTTCGGAACGCATATCAGACGGATTAGTATTATCACCAAGACATCGGTGTAGGAAAGGCAAAACAACGGCGTAGAAAGGACAAAACATCGGTGTAGAAAGGACAAAACAACGGCGTTGTTTTTCATTGCCCGTTACCGCGAAAAACGACTGGGGTTCTTTTATGTTTTCATGGGCATTGCTTTCTCGTATTCGTGGGAAATATTTCAATTTCGGTTTTCCCCTACACGTTTCTTGTCAGGCATATTGTATTCTACCTGTATCCCTTCCATTTCCGCCAAGCAAACTGTGCGATGCGGTAGGGAGGATTGCATAGCACTTCGCGAGGATAGGAGCGTAGGAAGCGCAGGTTGCGGTTCGTGATCTGCCAGAAGTTCCCCCAGGCACTTGTCTTCATGTTGTTGCGCTCGTCGTAGCGTCCGAAGTTGCCTGCCCTCATTACTTCGTCGAGCAGGAAGCTTCCCTCGCGTTCGTCGGGCAGGGCAAGCATCTCCGTTTGTGGAAGCAGGAATACATATCCCAGCACCCACATGACGGCTTGGCAGAAACGCTCCATGTGGAGGCTCCGAATCACGGTAAGAGCCTCTTCTCTGCAAGCTTGAGCCTCGGGGGTGCGCAACAGGTAGTAGTAATCCATCAGCTGTCGCAGGCCTATGCCCTCGTAGAAGAGATGGCGGTAGATATGGGTAAGTTGGAAGACGAGGTTGACTAGTGTCGTGGGTTCATTGACATCGCCTTCGGGCAGGGCCAGGTGATTCTGGAGCACCTCTTGGGCGTGTGACCGGTAGAAACTTTGCAGACGGCGGTTGTCAGTAGGGCAGAAGAGGAAGGACGGGGTGGTGTGCACTTCTATGGTCACATCGCTGCGTACGGGGAATTCCACTTCGTGCCACTGGACGCGCTGCTTCGGGAACCGGCGGAGCACATAGCCGAGGATTGCTTCGCGACGACCTTGAAGCCAGATATCCACATCGCCGGAAATGCGTAGTGAAGGGTCGGGGTAGAGACGCGCATTGGCCTGACCCTTCAGGATGACACCCGGAAAACCTTCCTTCTGGAAACGGGTGCTCGTCCAAACGCTGACGTGGTCGAGTAAACGGTTGCGATGCTGGATGCGTGATGCCTCGGCATGCCAATTGATGAGGACGGCTTTAGGAGGGCGTTGATCTTCGGGCAATCGGTCGAGCCCGCCATAGATGATACCAGTAAGTGTCTGACGCCGGCTCTCATCGAGTAGCCGCTGCCAGTGCTGAATGTCGGGCGTTGCATCGAACCTGTCGGCTACGTCAAGGCTTATCTGTATGAGACGGAAGAACGTCTCTGTGGTCAATTCAAAATCCATGATTAGCAAGTTGATGAGTTATTTAAACCCTTTAAACCTCTTGAACCCTTTGCGCTCTTTGCGCTTTTCTCTCAATACAATAGATCATAAGGGCCCAGATGACAAGGTTGGCAAGGACGACCCAACTGCTGCGGAGGAATTTGGAGAGGGTAAGGTTGAGCGCCACGAAGCCCAAGGTAAGCAGTAAGAGTAGGGCGGTAGCTTGATGGGGTGTCAATCCGGCGGCAAGCAGACGATGATGGATGTGACGTCGGTCGGGACGGAACAGAGGAGCACCGGCCCGCCAGCGCAGGAATACAACGCGGACGACATCGAGCAGAGGAATGACAAGCGGAGCAAAGGCAGCATACATAGAACCTGTGAAGACAAATACCTTCTCGCCGGAGAAGCGAGTGAGATAGAGGGCCAGGAAACTAATGAAATAACCTAGAGTGAGGCTACCTGTGTCGCCCATGAAGACCTTTTGGATTCGGCTTCCCTCGCCACCGAAGATGTTGTAGATGAAAAACACAATCAGCACGCCTAAAACAGAGAGGCAAGTGCTCGCCAGGAATGGATGGCGCAGGTAGAGGAATATGGCGGTGTAGAGGGCAAATGCAATGATGCAGATGCCGCTGGCTAGTCCGTCGAGTCCGTCAATGAGATTGATGGCATTAGTGATATAAACGACCAGAAAAACGGTAAATGGGGCACTGATCCAGAACGGGACGTGAATCCAGCCAACGGCCGTGAACAGGCTTCCGAAGGTAAGACCGCTCAGGGGGAAGAGTGCCGCTGCGGCTGTCTGTGCCAGGAATTTTACCCTGTAGTCCACGCCCACCAGATCATCGGCAACGCCCACAAGGAAGAGCAGCATAGCACCCATCCCGCAACATTGGATGCGCAGGAAAGTGCTGGTGTCGCCAGCCTTCACTTCGGCACCTAATAGAGTCATGCATAGAATGTTGAAAAGAAAAATACTCATCATGGTAAGCGGCAGGAAACTGATGCCGCCCAGTCGTGGAACGGGGATAGGGTGCACCTTACGGTCGTCTGGCGCATCCATGAGATTCTTCTTTTGAGAGATACTGACGATTCGGGGCATTATGAGTGCTCCCATTGTCAGGGAGAAGAGAAACGTGGCAAGGTATATAAGGGACATAGGGTTCAAAAGTTCAAGGGTTCAAAGGTTCAAGGGTTCAAGATCTCAAGAGTTGAGTCGCTCTCTACTCCTGTCACGACTTGGAAAACTTCAAGCAAGCTTGGTTCGCGCTCACTGCTCCAGGAGTTCAAGGGTTCCACTGAGGCTTCTCGTCCTCTGGTTGGCGGGGAACAAAGGGACCGTCTTTCATCTCAAGGAGTATGGTGCCGGGTTCCAGGCACTCGAGGGTGTGCCATGCTCCGGCCGGTATGTTCATAGCCGAAGGCTCGGCATTGGCTCGTAGCAGTATTTCCTCGGTGATTTGGCCTGCTTCGTCAAAAAACAATTCGCGGATGCTGCCGCGTAGCATCACGATAGTCTCATTCGTGTCCTGATGGCGATGTACGGGCACTCTGGTCCCAGGCTCCAGGGCATTCAGCATACGCTGGCTTTGGTCGGCAGTGCTGTTACGCAGGTCTAAGTTCATGCGCAGTCTTTCTGAGGTCTTGGCCTCCTGGCTCAAACGGTCGAGCAATTCAGATGTTAAAACCATGTGATAACTATTTATGGAGTTTGATAAATTCGGTTAGCTTATACAGGTAGCGTAGCCCCAATAGGGGCGTACAGCTCCATACACCATTTTGGCGCAGTGTCCTTTTATGGTCGTTCATGATTTGGCGATGGCTGTTCAATCCCGAGGAGGAGGCGCCTCCTGTTCGCATTGTGACGAAGTCTATTGGCAGGTATCGAGCCCGGATGCGCTGGATGAAGATGAGACGCAGTAAGATGTCGAAGTCGGCAGCCACCCGGAAGGATGTGTCGAAATAACGTCCGTTCGGCGTAGATGGCAGAGCTTCATAGCATTTGCGGCGGCAATAGAATGAGGGATGGGCGGGCATGAATCCCAATCGCATCAGCCAAGGACGGAATATCTTGCTGGAGTAGTGGCGGACAGGCTTGCTGAGGTCTTCCTCATTGACGTAGTGTATGTCGCCATAGACCGCGTCACAATTCGTGTCTGTCATCGCATCTGCCACAGCAGACAATACATCGTGGGAGGTATAGAAGTCATCACTGTTGAGCAGTCCCACCACATCGCCTGTTGCCAGGGCAACTCCCTTGTTCATGGCGTCATATATGCCGGAGTCTGGCTCGCTGATGACGCGTAGCCTGCCTTCATAGCGAGGCGCAAAAGACTCCACGATTGACAGTGTCTCGTCGGCCGAGGCACCGTCCACGATGATATGCTCAAAGTCCTGATAGGTCTGTTGGAGCACACTCTCCATCGTGTCCCGGATGGTTGCTGCGCTGTTGTAAGTTGCTGTGATGACTGATATTTTCATGCGCCTATGTACGCTTTATTTCGTAAAGTATCGGTTTATGTCTTCCAGCGTGGGATTTGGTTTGTGGAAGATGTCTATGACCCGGGTAATCTCTTCATCGGGAAGGTTCCACCACTGAATCTGCATCAGACGGTCAATCATCTCCTGCGGGAAGCGGTATTTGATAATGCGTGCCGGTACACCACCCACAACGGCAAACGGAGGCACATCCCTGGTCACGACTGCGCCTGCAGCAACGGTAGCGCCATCGCCGATGTTTACGCCATCCATAATGATGCAGTTCCGGCCGACCCAGACGCCATTGCCTATCGTTACGGGGTGTTCCTCTTCGCGGAAACCAGTGTCTGCACACCAGTCGGCGTGCCACTTCCAGCGCCCTGCCTTGTAGAAGATGGAGTGTGGACTGAGCAGGTTGGTAGGATGAGCGCCTGGTCCCACGATTGTGTTGCGCGAGATGAGGCTGAAGTTTCCCACTCTGGTGTTGAGCAGTTTGGTGCTGATGCCAATCCGTGAGTGTCGCCCTACATGCGAGTTGCCCAGCTTGGCAAATCGCTGCAAGGAGGTTCGGGAGGTGAAGGTGCTCCGGCTGTCCCAGTAGGATAGCCAGGAAATATCCTTATAGAAAAGCTTCTTTGGCGAGAAGATGGAAACCAGATATTGCAGCATAGTATTTCAGTCTTTAAAGATGATGTTTCGGATGGCTTCTATTTGTAAGTGGGGGTTATATCTTGTGTCTATGACTTTGTAGCATGCCTGGCGAATGACCTCGCGGTCGATGTCCTTTTGTAGCCATTGCCCGATACGGTCGGCCAGTGAATCAGCGCTTCCCTCGGTAAAGAATGCTCCCGTAACACCCTCTTCGATCGCCTCGAACTCTGGCATCTGCCGGACGAAGTTGTTGTGAGTAATGACGGGTGTGCCGAAGGTCATAGCATGCATTGCTGTCAGTCCTACGTTGCCTGGCGACACACAGATGTCAGCATTGTAGAGCAGTTCTGCTATCAGCCGTTCATCGTAGCAGGAACCATAGAACCAGACTCGCTCGTCCAGCCCTGCCTGCCTGGCTTTCTCCACGAGCATCTCGAGTGCCTCGCCGTCACCGATAAAGGTGGCATTCACCTGGCAGCCCTTTTCCCTTAGCAAAGTCATAGCTTCCAGGACGAGGTCCAGTCTTTTGGTTCTTGTCAGGCGTCCGATGAAGACAATGTTCGGATGGCAGTTGCCAAAGTGTGACTGGTAAAGCAGCGTAGGCTGCATCTGTTCTCGCAATGCTTTCTGCTCGTCGTATGCCAGCGAGTTGTAGAAGACGTGCAGCTTGTCGGCTTTTACGCCCATCTGCAGTAAGAGCCGGCGGGCATACTCTCCATATAGCAGGGATGCTTCTACGTGGTTCATCTTCCATCGCGTCAACCACCGTTTTAAACCCCTTTCATCCCCATAGGCTCCGTGCGACCACAGATAGACGCGTTTGCCGAAAAGCGGGGCAAGCAGGATGATGAGCCAGGCCGACAGACAATTGTGGGTTCCTGTGGTGAAGAGGTCGGTATAGTCACTCCATAACAGAGCCACAGCGCGGTTCTGCCAGTAAAAGCGGCCAAGGTTGATGTTGTGGAAATAGCCGCGGAAGTGGCTGAGCAGGCTGACATCCATTGATGCAATGCCTCCTGGCCGGGAGTCACCGAAGTAGAAGTCGATGTCCAGCTCCTGGTCCATCAGCATGAAGATTTCCTTGCGGTAGTGGACCGGGCTTTGGTTGAAGAAGCACACTTTATGTCTCATTTTCGTCTGTTTCAGTCTCTTCCTCCATTTTCTCGACTGAGGAGAGAGAGACGAAGATAATTAGCGCTGTGATAACTGGCTTCAGGTAGAATGCGCTCGATGTCATTCCGGCGGTTATATGTTGAATGAGGATGAGAACAATCCACAAGAAGGACAAATCGTGCTTTGCTATCTTATAGGAATCTATGATTGATGAAATATACATCGCAGCGAAGACTGTTCCGCCGATGATTCCCGTGCCCATCAGAGCGTCCAGAAGCATATTGTGGGAATAGATAAACTTTCCGTCGGCGTGGATAATGGCAAAACGGTCGCCAAGGACCGGGTTGTTTAGGAATGCTTCCCATGCCTCCTGGAGCAGCAGGGCGCGTTCCTCGTTGGAGGCGGAATAAAGCAGTCGTTCCACCAGGACGGGGGCTATTCGGGCAATAATTGCCAGGATGCCTTGGTAGAAAATAACGACGAGGCCAGTGAAGAGTAGGGAGAGCAGAATGCCATTGGATAGTTTCCTGGTGCGGGTGATGGTGGTAAAGACGATGATGGAGATAAGGCAGAGTAGGGGACCGCGACTGCCGGAACGCAGGCTGATTAGCGTGCCAATGACAATGAGAAAGGCGGGTAGCACAAATCGTATCAGCAGGTTTCGCTCCGTAACGATCATGCAACCGCCGATGATGATGGCTGTGATGCCAAGTTGCCCGAAGGCAATAGTGGTCAGTGCGGCGTTTCCGTCCATTCGCTTAGCTATTTCCTCGGATGCTGCCAGCAGGAGCGGGTTATTGATGAGCGAGAGTGTCAGGGTCACACTCAGGGCGAGGGCTGTAAGGCGAAACGCCAGTTTAAGGTCTACGTCTCTGAAGCTATAGGCCACCGAGAGTCCGCTGTAGAGGCACAGCAGCAGGGCATAGAGCCAGACGCGGAACATTTCGCCTGGTAGCAGGAAGAAATCGGTGCGTACTTCCAGATCGTAGAATAGACGGAATAAAAGCATCGTCCAGAAAACGGTCAGGAGCCATGTTGTCCGGTTCTGTCTGATGCTGGCGCCATATTTTGAAATGCTCTGGATGATGACGGCAGTTGCCAACGCGATGGTGAACAGACGGTATGGAATGGTCACAACGCGGGTGGCGCCCTCAATATCTCCGCCATAGATGGGGATGAGCAGGCTGGTGGCAAACTGGTAGCCGATAATGACGAAGACCAGATTCAGCGTGGAGAGAAATCTGCCGGGGTTCATTGGGCTGTCGTAGGTTCAAAGGGTTCAAATATTGAGTGAAATCCGATTCCGGGATCAGTGATGGATGGAATTTCTGCCAGTCGAAAGCAGAGCAGGACCAGACTCACAGTCCAAATGCACAAGGCGTACTTGTTCAGGTTGCGGAACCGCAGCTCACAAAGCCTCAGCAGGTCGGAGAACATACAAAACTTGCATACAGCCGTTACCAGTGAGAATGAGAGCAGGATGAGGTATAAGTTCTTGGTGGTCAGGCAGCCAAGTGTGATAGCTCCCACACCGCCAATAAAGTAGAACGCGTTGAAGATGAGAAGATTCTTCTGCTTGTCCAGTGTCCTGTACAGGGGGATGAGCGGCTGAGACAGGACGGTGGGGAAGGACCAGATTGCCAGGCAGAGCGCCACGTTGCCCGCAGTAGTCCATTTATCGCCCAAGAACTTGACGAGGACGTAGTCGCCGCCCGCAGCAAGGAAAAGCAAGGGCAGGATGGAGATGACACAAACAGTGTTGACAACCTTCTGGCTAACCTCCTGAATGGCGGCCTTGTCACCTTGTGCACGACATAGTTGCTGATAGTAAACCTTTCCCATTGCTGTACCGATGAAGGACATCGGCATCAGCAGCAGTTGTATGACGATGGAAAAGCACCCGATGTCTGCCTTGCTGAAATACTGACTGAGAATAAGCGTCGGGGACTGGAAAGCTGCAAAAGCCATTACGCTGGCTGGCGCATCGAAGAAGGGGAAGCGGCTGTTCAGGCGGAATAGCTCCTTGATGCGCTGAAGGCTTACACCTTTCCAGTTAGAGACTTTTAGGAACTCATACAGGCAGAAGAGGATGAAGAGAACGTTGAGAACCTGGGCCAGCATCGTACCCAGAATAAGACCGTTGACTGCCGTTAAGGCTATCAGGCCGAAGGTGATGCGCAGTACGGCTTGGCTCCCGCCCAGAATAACATGCGAGATGGCCAGCACGTTGTATTTCTCCTGCCGGTTGCAGAAGTTATAGAGTATGATGTAGAGGGCATAGACGACGAGGTAGGCAAATAGCAACCCTTTCTCGGGAAACGACTGGAAGAAAGGCAGGCCTGCGGCGCTTCCTACGGTAAAAACGAGCGCAGTAAGCAAGAGCGTGATGCTGCTGGTGAGGATGCATAGAAGGCCTGTGTGCCTGGCGTCAGCCTCATCGTGAGCCTTCACAATGGCGTTTTCGTAACCCCAGAACATGCCAACACCTAAAATGGCAATAACGCTGGAGAATACGCCCCATTCGCCAAAAGCCTCCTTAGCATACAGACGCGTCAGGATGGGCGTTACGATGACGGGAACAAAGTACATCAGTATGTTGCTTGACGACATCTTCAGCGTGTTTCTATAGAGCGAGCTTCCTGGCATAAATCATTCTTTATCAATTGGAATCCGCTTTCGGCACATAGTACATACTGATGCCCTTTCGCCCTAAGTCGAGCATAATGTCCAGACAAGGCTTTGCGTGGAATAATTTCACCTCAAGGTTTGATATGTGACGAATCTGGTAGATGTCCGGTCCGAAATATCGCGTTATGCGGCGCTTGCGGCTGCGACGTTCAATGAAACTCTCCTCGTTGGCGTAGCTTTGGATCTGCCCTTCGCTGTCGCGGTAGCGGTATGTCATCAGTTTGTTGAAAAACTTTGCCCAGTAGGGATGCTCGCGGGCAAGCAGGCCCTCGACGCAATGGTTGAACGTCCCCATGAACGAGCGCGGCAGTCCTAGGGTAAAGACCAGTCCGTCCAATTCGCACAGCCTGTACCAGGGTGAGGTCTCGTCCCAACAATTGACGCCCCGATGATGGTCGCGTGTCAGGTAGTCGGCGTGCAGTCCCCATGCACAGGCCGAGTGGCGTGCGCTGATGCTGCGTTTGACGCCCTCCATCTGACGGAATGTCTCAGCAAGGTATCCGGCAGCCGTCTTGTCGTTCTGAGGGTCGAAGATGAAATCGGGATCCCTGCGCAGTTCGCGGGCCACATAAGCGGGCATGAGCAGCGTACCCTCGGGCGTAATGGCCTGCATAATTCGCTCAATCAGCTCGCGGGCTGTTCCTTTGAAGTTGTAGAATTCCTTCATCGCAGCATGAATGCAAACCACGCTCCCCTCCTTCATCCCCATCTGCTGCATCAGCTCCACAAGTTCGTCGGCCGAATACTTGCGGTGCCAGATGAGACGTCCCCACCGTTTCTTCATGTCCTTTCTGAAGTCGGAGAGGTCGTGTATGCCTGTGAGGCGTTTGACCAGGTCGCCCATTCGTGTGACAAAGCTTTTGCCCATCTAACCTTATTATATATGCGCGCGCACGTAAACAATAAAAGGGCAGCGAATAGTCCCTTTGCAGACTGGTCCCTGCCCTTTGTCTTGTCCCAGTCGGAAAGAGGAGACTCGAACTCCCGACCCCTACGTCCCGAACGTAGTACGCTACCAACTGCGCTACTTTCCGATGGCTTTTGCGGGTACAAAATTACGAATAATTGGGATAATTGCAAAATAAATCACACTTTTTTCTTGTTTTCTCGCATTTTTCTTCTCAAAAAGTTGCATGGAAGAAAAAAAGTATCTACCTTTGCACCCGCAATTCGGAAAGGAACCTGCTTGAGAGTTGTTTTTTGATGGTGTCATAGCTCAGTTGGTAGAGCAAAGGACTGAAAATCCTTGTGTCCCCGGTTCGATTCCTGGTGACACCACAAAATAAAATCCCTAAGTGCCTGATAAAGACCCTTGGGGATTTTTCTTTTTAGCAAGGCCAAACCTGTCCGCTTACTTCTCAGAAGGCCTCTTACTTCTGCATCTGGAAATATTCTGCCACGTCGGCCGGATGGTCGGTGTTGACGAAGTCGATACCCATCTCCACAGCTGTGCGCCAGGCGTTGGGGTTGTCGGGAAAGGCCCAGAAGCGTACCTTCTTGCCCTTGGCATGAGCCTGTTCGATAACCTTGCTCAGCTTCTGCTGATCCTCGGCCTTCATCGTGCCGTTCCCCTTCCATTTCGAATAGCTGCCGAAGTAGTCACTCACCATTGCCACGCGCTCCAGCTGTTCGTCGGTGAGTTCGGTCCCAGGCCTCGAGTCGAAAAAGACGAAGTCGGCGTAGAGACGGAACTCGTTGGGCTTAATCTTGTCACCCGTAATGACCAGTCGGGCCGCGCCGGGGTTGTGGCGCGCATCGAAGCATTCCTTATACTCCGCCTCGATGAGTTGCTGTAGGGCCACCAGCGCCAGTGCCCCGTCCTTCAGGTCGACGAGCAGCTGCAGGCCGCGTCCTTTCGGATAGACCGAGCCGCCGTTCTTGCGGAATGCCTCGCGTATGTGGTTCAGGTAACTTTCGCGGACAGAGCGCCTGGTGGGAGAGTCGTGTCCCAGCATGACCTGGCCGTCAACCAGGAAGACATCCGCCTCTATGCTGGCCGCTCCTGCCCGGAATGCGCCGAAGAAAGGTTCTTGCTGGTCGTAGTCGTTATGCGAGTGAATGGCTGGCTGCGGGAGCCGGGTCTGCAGCCGGGCCGTTTTACTGCTGCTGCAGGCAACGGTCATTGCTATCGCCAAGGCTGCGATCAAGATTCTTGAAAGGTTCGTCAATGTGTGCATTTCTGTGGATAATTTGATCATGTCTTTTGCCTTATGTGGCTGCAAAGGTAGTGAAATATGGGCAGATGATGGAATTATTTGGCATTTTATTTTGTTTATCTCCCGTATATTCGTACCTTTGCAGCCGTTATCAGGGGTGCCCTGCTTGTTGGCTGGGCTGAGAACATACCCTTAGTGATCAGAACCGGATAATACCGGCGTTGAGAGTAATTAACATTATAAGTAAACAGAAATGAACAGGATTGTTTTGCTTTCTCTCCTCGTGTCAGGGGCTGGAAGTTTTATCGGGGCTGCGGCGCAGGAGGCCGACAGCGCGAGTGTGGAACAGCTGAACGAAGTAGTGGTGCAGGCCGTAAGGGTACCCAGTGAAGCACCCTTTGCCGTCAGCAAGATCAACAGGAAGGAGCTGCAGACCTTCGCTCGTACCGGACAGGAAATGCCCATGCTGCTGAGCAGGACGCCGGGCGTGACGGCTTGGACGGAGAACGGACTGGGCACGGGAACTGCCTCGATGCGTATGAGGGGGGCAGGGGCCAGTCGCATAAATGTTACCCTGGACGGCATCTCACTCAACTCACCCGACGACCAGTGCGTCTTCTGGGTCAACATGAATTCGTATGCCAGCATGCTCAGCAACGTGCAGATACAGCGCGGTGTGGGTACCTCAACAAATGGCGACGGGGCCTTCGGGGGTACTGTGGCGCTTACGATGGCGGCACCCAGTACGCAACCCTTCCTGGACCTCACAGGCAGCTATGGCTCGTATAACACATGGAATGCCGGCGGTAACTTCAGTACCGGCCTTCTCGGCAATCACCTCATCTTCGACGGAGCCTATCATCATACAGGAACAGACGGCTACATCCATGGCACCAGCGGCAACAGCGGGTCGTACTATGGCGGACTGACGTGGCTTAGCAGCAGGGGCGACATCAAGATCTCATACAAGAACATCGGTAACTACGAGCATACGGGTCAGGCCTGGAACGGCGTGACGGCCGGCAATGGAGACTACTCGCTCAATGCCTACGACGGCATACAGTCCTATAAGGATATGTATAAGGCGGGACTGGGACGCTACAACGACCTGTGGGAGAATTTCCAGCCCGACTGGGCGGGGGGATGGACAACCCAGCGCTACCAGATGGCCGACGGAACCCCTTGGCCCAAGACAACCGACAACTTCTGGCAGAACCGGTCTCATCTCAGCCTGGCATACCGCATCAGCGAGCACTGGAACCTGGCAGGAACCCTTCACTATACCCTGGGCAGCGGGTACTATAACGAGTTCCGTCACGCGAATAAGCTCGAGAAGTTCGGTCTGTCGCGCATCACCCCCTCCGACGGCTCAACCCTGAAGAAGACCGACTTTGTGCGCAAGAAGGGCATGGATCAGGATACATACGGCATGGCATGGAGTGCCAACTATCAGAACCGGCTTTGGGATGTGGTGGGAGGTGCCGCCTTCCAGAAGTTCCAGACACACCACTGGGGCTACCTCACCTACGTCGCCAATCCCGAACTTCGACAGCAGATACTGGCCCGGGGCAACTATCAGTTCTATGACTCTACAGCCGACAAGAGTGACATTTCCCTCTTCCTGAAGGCGCTCCGTCATCTGGGCTGCGGATGGAACGCCTTTGCCGACGTGCAGTACAGGCATGTCGCTTATGCCACCGGAGGCATCTACGACCGGTTCGTGAAGCAGCCCGACGGCACCCTGCAGAACTATCGTCTGGCAGTCGACAAGCACTATAACTTCCTCAACCCCAAGGCCGGACTGTCCTATCAGCACAATGGACACCAGGCTTATCTCTCCTACGCCATGGCGCATCGCGAGCCCGAGCGCAACAACTTCACCGACAACGGTTCCTACCCCGCACCCCATCCCGAACTGCTCCACGACCTGGAGGGCGGCTATTCCTATCAAGGCAGCAGGTGGCATGCCGGTGCCGGACTCTATGCCATGTTCTATCACAATCAGTTCGTGCAGACGGGCCTGAAGAGCGACATTGGCGAATACCTAACCACAAACGTGCACCGCAGTCGCCGGCTGGGTGTAGAGCTTACGGCCGGAGTCGATGTCGCCAAGTGGCTCAGTCTCGAGGCCAATGCAGCCCTCAGCCAGAACCGCATCACGGACTTCGACGAGGTGGTGGAGACCTACGACGCAGATTGGAACGACCTGCCCGCCACCACCGTCCACTACGACAATTCCACTCTCGCCTTCTCCCCCTCTGCCGTGCTGAACGGCTTTGCCGATTTCCGCTTCGGTCCCTTCCAGGCCACCTGGCACACAGGATACGTCAGCCGCCAGTACCTCGATAATACCGAGAATCGCGCCCGCTCGCTCGATGCCTATACCCGGACGGATATACACTTTTCGTACAATCTCCCCATAGCCCGTCGCGGCCTGAAGTCGATGCGCTTCGGTCTCGACCTTGGCAATATCTTCAATGCCCGCTATGCCAGCAACGGCTGGGTATATAGTGCCATCGTCGGCAATACCTACCCCGAGGCCGCCCGCTACTACCAGATCGGATACTACCCCTCGGCCGGCTTCACCCTGATGGGAAATGTCTCACTGCACTTTTGAACTCTTTAAACCTTTTGAACCTTTTGAACTTTTGAACTCTTGAGCTCTTGAACCTTTGAACTTTTGAATTATGACAGAATTCCTTGCCGCCCACTGGCTCGACATGCTTACGACCGCTTTGGGCCTCGCTTACATCCTCTTTGAGTACCGTGCCAGCATCTGGCTCTGGGCCGTGGGCTTTGCCATGCAGAGCCTGGGCATCGTGCTTTACTATCAGAAAGGGCTCTATGCCGATTGCGGTATGGAGTTCTACTATCTGGCTATGACCGTCTACGGCTTCTGGAACTGGACTCGCGGCACCCAGAAGGCCAGTACGGCTCAGGCTAAGCCGCTACCGGTGACTCACTTTCCCCTGCGACTGGCTGCCATTTGGGCTGTAGCCACACTCGCCATCTGGGCAGCCCTCTACACCTTCCTCGTCACCTGCACCGATTCGCGCGTACCCCTTGCCGACAGCTTCACTACGGCCCTCAGCTTTGTGGGCATCTGGGCCCTGGCGCGCAAGTATCTTGAGCAGTGGCTCATCTGGATAGTCGTCGATGTCGTCACTTGCGTTCTCTATTTCTACAAGGACATCCCCTTCAAGGCCTCCCTCTACGCGCTTTATGTCGTCATCGCCGTCCTGGGCTTTCGCAAGTGGCGCGGACAGATGGAGTCGCCTGCCGAATAGCCTGAATTGTTCATTGCCCCCTCTGCATTCCCTTGCAGGTTCGATGAAATCAAAATGCAAAAATGCAAAAGTGCAAATTTGCAAAAAATCAGGTTAGGGTTAAGGTTAGGGCTCTCGTTATTTTACGCGAGGCGGGTCTAGTAAGATTTACACCCGGGTCTGGATATAATTACTGCCGCCTTCAGCAGAAATGCTTTGTTTGTATCATTAAGTCAAACTGTTCTACCCTAGAAAAAAAATTGAATGTTTTTGCATTTTTGCAAATTTGCATTTTTGCATTAAGAGATTTCCGGGTGATAGAACATGAAGGGGCAAACAAAAAGTGCTGTCATCGCGACAACACTTTCCATTCATTAACCAAAAAAATAAAAATCTAAATTAACTTTAATCTAACAACGTGAAAAACACGGTGCAAAGGTATGATATTTTTTTGTAACTGCCAAACTATTTAGTGTTTTTTAAGAATTAAACATGTGCAATTCTTTTCTTGGCATGTAAAATATTCTCTATTGGACAGGAAAAAACGCTCTGATGCGTAAATTTTCTTCTCCGTCACACTAGAAAAGCAGCCTTTCGTTTATGGGGAATGTCATGCTTGGCTTAAATGTCTGTGTCCGACAATGTAAAAAAAGAAGTGTTATCATCTCGACAACACTTCTTCCACATTAACCTTAAAATCTAATACCATGAAAAACACGCGGCAAAGATACGATGATTTACTATAGCGGCAAAATATTTTAGCATTTTTTAAGACTATTCTGCTGAAATATGCTCTTTTTTATACTGATTTATACTGATTTATACTGGTTTATACTGATGTGGCGGAATGACCATGTCAGTGGTCTCCGTTCAGCGCCCGGTTCTTCGTTGCGGATGTCGCTGCCGTCGCTGCCGTCACTGACGTCGCTGCCGCCGGCCTTTCATGTTCAGAGACTTTCCAGCAAACGCTTCAGCACGACTGTAGCTGAGATCTCGCGGTTCCCGGCTTCCTCGATGACGAGTGAGCGGGGCCCCTCGATGACATCGTCGGTGACGATCATTCCCCGTCTGACGGGCAGGCAGTGCATGAAGTGGGCATCGCGTGTCACGTCCATGTGACGCTGGTCGATGGTCCAATCCATCATCGTATGGTAGTCGTCCAGCACCTTGCCGTAGTCCTCTGGGCGCGTCACGCCCGGGCAGCTCCAGTTCTTGGCATAGACGAAGTCGGCGTCGGCCAGGGCTTTCATTTGGTTGTACTCTACGCGGGCATTCCCAGCAAACAGGGGATCGAGCTCGTAGCCTTCGGGATGGGTGATGACGAAATCCACATCGGCCTGGCGCATCCACTGGGCGAAGCTGTTGGGTACGGCCTGGGGCAGGGCCTTTGGATGGGGTGCCCATGATAGTACGACCTTTGGGCGGCCGTTGCATTCGCGGCGGTGGGATTCAATTGTGATGAGGTCGGCGAAGACCTGAAGCGGGTGGACGGTAGCGGTCTCCATGGCGAAGACGGGCCGGCCGCTGTAGAGTACGAACTGATTGAGGATGCGTTCCTCGTAGTCGTCCTGCCTGTTCTCGAAGCGGGCGAAGGAGCGCACGCCGATGATGTCGCAATACTGTGCCATGACGGGGATGGCTTCGAGCAGGTGCTCGCTCTTGTCGCCGTCCATGATGACGCCCCGCTCCGTCTCCAGCTTCCATGCTCCTTGGTTCACGTCGAGCACGATGACGTTCATGCCCAGGTTCATCGCGGCCTTCTGGGTGGAGAGGCGCGTGCGAAGTGAGTTGTTGAAGAAGATGAGCAGCGCGGTCTTGTTGACCCCGAGATGCTTCCATTGGTAGCGGTCGCGCTTTACTTCCTGCGCTTCCGCGAGGGCGGTGCTGAGGTCGCCCAGGTCTTGTACGTGTTGAAATACTTTCATGTCTTTATTGTTTTAAATGTCTTATCGGTTTAATGGGAATGTCAATACGGGTTGGTTTCTCTTCTCGGGCGTGGCGACGGGGACTTCCCTATCGCTCAGGATGATTGCCTTGGGGCCGACGATAGAGAAGGCGGCCCTGCCCGCTTCTCTGCCCCTGACGGCCTCACGCTCGGTTGACAGGGCAGTTACGTGGCGGAAGTACTCGGAACTTATGGAGATCTCCCTCAACCCTACGAGAGTCTCCTTGCCGTCTTTCACAGCGACCCTGTAGAGGAATTCGCCTCGCTTCAAGTAAGCATGGTCGTAGCCCTCTTTCTTTGCCTCCTTGAGCAGCAACTTTCGCATTTTGTTCAGGGACATCGTCCTGCTGCTCTCGATGCGTATCACGCCGGGCGCGGTGCAGATTCCCATCGGACTGTTCCACACGAAGGGGTTACCGAAACGGGTGTTGCCTGTAGTGCTCCTGCTTGTAAGGCTCGGCGACGTTCCGCACAGCTGGTGACGGAATATCCCTCGCTCGACCAGCGTGACGGCCTGGGGTTTCAGCCCGTTGGCATCCGCTGTGTAATAGCCTTCCAGCGGGCGTCCTTCCCATTCCTTCAGCCCGGGGTCCTGCACGATTGTTATCTTCTCGTCGGCAACCTTCCGGTTTTGCCTCAGGTAGATGACCCTGTCGCTTCGCAGAATCGGTTTCTCGCTATAGAACAGATTGCGGGCGTTCACATTATTATATATATATCGTGCCGCGTTTCCCTCTATCATAAGAGGGCCGACGTAGTAGTCCTCCGACACCGAGTCGTTCAGTGCTGCCAGCCGGTTGCCTATGTATTCGCGGGCGGCGCGGGTAAAGTTTGCGCTGTCGGCCAGTGCCTGCTGCGCCGAAGTGTAGGTCTTGTCGTATGTAGAGTAGGTGTTCGTGCCGCTCTCATTGCGATACAGAAGGAAAGAGAATCCCACTGTGACCTCGTCACCCTGCGGCTGGGCCACGCGCACCCCTTCGCTTGTCAGCCTGTACATGTCGGCCTGCTGGAGGCGCGCCGTGGCCTCGCAGTCGGTCAGTTGCGGGAAGTCGCCGGCTATCGTGGACAGTCGCCGGATATACCGTGCCATCTCATCGGCGTGCATGTCGTGCTGCGCGGCGGGCCGTCTCTGAATGCTTGTGGCTGGCCGGACGGGCAGGATGTCGTCGATTGCCTCCTCGTCGGGGGGCAGCGTCAGCTTCTTCTTGTCCTCCATCTTGGCTTCATACGTCGAGATGGCCTGTTTATACCTTGCATCGGCGGCCAGCCAGGCCTGGCGCCGCAGGTTGTCGTAGTCCACGGCCATGGGGATGGTGGCGCCCCGCTGACTTGGTTCTGCATCGCGAAGACTGCTGAAGTGGTGATTGCCCAGAAGGACCTGCGCCTCCAGGTTCTGTTTATACGGACGGATTTCGAACTTCTTGAGCACGCCCCTGGAGGCCGAGATGTTCGTCTCCCGCTCGCGCTGCAACCGGTAGTCGATGAGGAAGGGCGCGGGCTGGCCATCGATGCGCAGGCTGTCCATGGCCCGCTGCATCTCGTCGCCGAGCGCACCGAAGATAATCTCCTCGTCGGCCTCCGCCCCGGATGTCTTCACCGCGGCGTCCGTACCTGCCGGCAGCGGGCGGGGACGGTTCTGGCCGGGAGCCGCCAGGACGGGCATGCGGTAGGCCTTTTCCTGTCGTCGCTGCGTCTCAATCTTCTTGCAGAATATCATGGGCGAAGTGGCGCTGACCGGTACCCAGCCGCTCTCGGCCCCGCAGACGCCGATAAACGTTGAGGGCGTGTCGCCACCGGCGGCGATGTTGGAGAACATGGAGAGCGGTGTGCCGATCAGATCCACGCCCCGCACCAGTTCGTCGGGACGACCGTCCACGTAGATGCGGTAGACCTCGAGGGGCGCCACGTTGAACGAGTTGATGCTGCCCCGCTCCCCGGTATAGGTGAAGCCGCCGCTGACACTCTGGAACAGGTAGCCGTAGTCCTTTCCCTGGCGCCGGGCCTCGTCACGCAGCATGCGGCGCAGCTCGTCCTCGGCATGAGGCTTGCGGGTCTCCACGACCAGGTTCGACTGCCGGCTCACCGGATCGCATCCCTCGGCGCAACGACCGTGACCGTTGCTCTGCGGGAAGCTGTCCAGCGGTACGCGGCTCATCAGGAACTCCTTCAGCACGCCGTCCACAACATTATCCACCCGACGCGCCCGGGTGCCCTCATCATCATAGACAAAGCTCCCGTTCAGTGGCTGGGTACCATAGTGACGGAGCGTCGGATCGCAGAAGACCTGAAAGTCGGCCGGTAGCAGCCGTTCGCCCACCATGTTGCGGAACGTCTGTCCGCCGGCCTTCATGCGGTGTCCCTCCAGCCGGTGTCCGAATATCTCGTGGAAGAAGACGCCGCTCGCCTCGCCGCTCATCAGTGCGGGACCGGTGAAGGGGTCGGCCACGGGTGCCCGGTAGAGTGCCACCAGCCGCCCGGCGATATCCCGGGCATCGCTCATCATCGTTTCCTCGCCGGGCAGGGCGTCCAGCGAGGTTGCATAGTAAGTCTGCGTCAGGGGGAGCTCCATACCGTCCTCGGTCGTTACCTCCGCCTGCAGGAATACCCGGTAACTTATGCGGTTCTGGACGACGGCAGTGCCGTCGGTGTTCACGAGGTGCGTGCGCTGCTTTTCCATCTCCAGCATGGCCTCGGCGCGGCTGAACTCGGGGTAGTCGCGGAAGACGGCCGTGACCCGCGCGAGCCGTTCCTCCCATGCGCGCTGCTGCTCCGCCGTGAGCGACGGCTCGGCGAGCGGCTCCTCGTAGTACGTCTCCGCCTTCCCGGCCACCGGGCTGCTGAAGCATGGCGCCTTGTCCTCGTTGTCGGCCTGAGTGCGCAGCTTGTTCTGCGCGTTGCGATAGGCACCGGACACGCGGTCCCAGGCCGTGAGCATCGGCAGCCAGATGGCGGCCCGCAGCGCATCGGCCGACGCGTCGCAGAGGGGTAGGGGACTGGCGCCGACCCCCGACTGATTGTTGAACTTGAAGTTGTCCATCTCCGGCGAGCCGACGCGTATCTGCGGCGTGAAGGTTCGCGTGTGCTCCTGCAGCGAGTTGGCCAGGTAGCCGAACACGGAGATGATGTTTGCCTTCCACGTCTCCTGAACGCGGAAACTCATGAAGTAAGTCTTCACGTCCTGCTTCTGCAGTTCTGCGAAGTCGGCCGTCAGTTCCTCGCGGAGGACGCGCAGCAGAGTGTCGGTCTCTGCCGTGTTCTGCGCCGAGGCACCTGTGCCCAGCAGCAGAACAATCAAAATGTTTAATGCATGTTTCATATCGTTTTGACAAAATAATTTACCAAGTGTACACGTAGGGTCTAAGAATTGGCCGCGGCCGATTGATACATCGGCCGTAGGGACCCCCTTTTCCGGCCGTCGTCAAAGTGCTGTTTTATGTAAGGATTTTTCCAATTCCCCATCATGCCTCCCCTCTATGCCCGTATCTGGCCGTCGCCGTCGATGAGCCACTTGTACGTGGTGAGCGCCTCGAGTGCCATCGGTCCGCGCGCATGAAGCTTCTGCGTGCTGATGCCGATCTCGGCACCCAGCCCGAACTGTGCCCCGTCGGTGAAGCTCGTCGGCGCGTTCCAATACACGCAGGCGGCATCCACCTCCTGCTGGAAGCGCCGGGCCGCCGCCTCGTCCTCGGTGACGATGCACTCGCTGTGCCCCGACCCGTAGCGGCCGATGTGCGCCAGGGCCTCGTCCAGCGAGTCCACCGTCCGTATGGCCATGCGCAGCGCGAGGTATTCGGTTCCGAAGCTGTCCGCGCCGGCCTGCACCACCTGGCTGCTCGGGGCCAGCTGTCCGTAGGCGCGCTCGTCGGCCTCGATGACGACGCCCCTCTCCAGCAGCGGCGCGCAGAGGCGGGGCAGGTCGCGCAGCCGGCTCGAATGGACGACGAGGCAGTCCAGTGCGTTGCAGACACTTACGCGTCTGGTCTTGGCGTTCACCACTATGGCTTCCGCCTTCCTCATGTCGGCCATGGCGTCGACGTAGGCATGCACCACGCCGGCTCCCGTCTCGATGACGGGCACCCGGGCGTTGCTCCGCACGTAGTCGATCAGCCGCTGGCTGCCGCGCGGGATGATGAGGTCCACCGTCTGCCGCGCCCGTAGCAGCCAGTCGGTCGCCTCGTGGCTGGTGAGCAGCGTAACCGTCTCGGCGGGCAGTCCGTGCCGCAGCAGCACGCGCCGGATGAGTCCGGCGATGGCCTGGCTGCTCGCCACGGCGTCGCTCCCGCCCTTCAGGATGCATGCGCTGCCCGCTTTCAGGCAGAGCGCGAAGCAGTCGAAGCAAACGTTGGGCCGGGCCTCGAAGATGATGCCGATGACGCCGAAGGCTACGCTTACCCGCCGCAGGCGCAGGCCGTTTGGCCGCGTCGTCTCGCTCAATACTCGGCCCAGGGGCGAGGGCAGCTCCGCCACGTGGCGCAGGTCGGCCGCGATGTCCCTCAGCCTGGCCTCGGTCAGCTGCAGACGGTCATAGCGCGGGTCGTCGGCATCCATGCGCCGCAGGTCCTCGGCGTTCGCCGCCAGCAGCTCGTCGGCCGTCTCCTCCGTCTCGTCGGCCAGGTCCGTCAGGATGGCGTTCACATCCACTTCACTCAGGCGTGCCAGTATCCTGCCGGCCTTTCGCATCAGCACGCCCTGCCGGTCATAGTTCATTCCTTCTTTCTCCATAAAGATTGTCTCGATTATTTACAAGGTTTGTCTGCGGCGAGGAAGTGCGTGTGCGGCACCTGACGCGGATTTTCCATCAGGTCGTACAGCACCTGCTCGCGCTTGCCGTTGGCAATGAAGACGTCAATGCCCTGGGCCGCGACCTCCGTTGCCGTATGATACTTGCTCTGCATGCCGCCGCGCCCCTCCGCCGACTGCGACGAGCTGATGAACGACGACAAGTCCTCGCCCTGCCGGACGGTAGCGATGATGTGTGCTCCGGGGTCGGCGGGATGGCCGTTGTATAGACCGTCCACATTGGACAGGATGACCAGCGCCTGACATTCCATCAGCCTGGCCACAAGTCCGGAAAGTTCGTCGTTGTCGGTGAACATCAGTTCGGTGACGCATACCGTGTCGTTCTCGTTCACGATGGGCAGGACGCCGTGGACCAGCATGGCCGTCATGCACTGTCGTTGGTTCTCGTTCTGTCGCGGGGTGGCAAAGTTCTCCTTCATCGTCAGCACCTGTCCCACATGCAGTCCGTGGTCGCGGAAGAGTTCGACGTATCGGCCCATCAGCTTGGCCTGGCCCACAGCCGAGAAAAGTTGCCGCTGCTCCACGCTGTCCATGCGCTCCGTCTCGTTACTTGGTAGCTGCAATTCACTCCGTCCGCTGGCAACAGCGCCCGAGGAGACCAGGATCACCTCGATACCTCTATGCCGCAGCTCGGCTATCTGATCCACAAGGGCAGACATGCGGGTCAGGTCCAGTGTGCCGTCTCTTCGCGTAAGTACGTTGCTCCCTACCTTAACGGCTATCCTGTTGTATCTCATTATCTTAAGCTTAGTTTTTGTCCGGCATTGCAGCCAGTAGTCCTCGTATTACGGCATTGCTGAAGCCGGCCTGCTCCATCGCGTTGAGGCCCCGGATGGTCAGTCCTGCCGGCGTGGTCACCTTGTCAATCTCAGTTTCGGCATGGGCGCCGTCGGTATCTAAAAGGCTTGCGGCCCCCCGCAGGGTCTGCGCCACGATGTGCTGCGCTTCGCCGGCACGGAATCCCAGCTGGACGCCGCCCTCGGTAGCAGCCCTGACGTAGCGCAGGGCATTCGCTATGCCACAGGAGGCCAAAACCATGCCGGCGTTCATCAACCGCTCCTCAACGAGCATGGCATCGCCCAGCTCGCGGAAGACAGACAGTAGGAAACTGTCCATCTCTGGCGTGCTGTCAGCCGACGACATGAACGTCATGCTTTCCCGGTTGGCGATGGCCGTGTTGGGAATCAGATAGTACAGCGGCAATGTCAGAGGGGCAAACTTTGCCTTCAGCTTCTCGAGCCCCACGCCGCCGGCCATCGAGCAGACAGTCTGTTTGTCGGCATCGATCTCTGGCCGGATCTCATGAATGACCTTGTCCATCATCCACGGTTTCACAGCCAGTACGATGACATCGGCTCCCTTGATGCATGCCCGGTTGTCGTTTGTCACCCTCATCTCGGGAAACGATTCCTTCAGGCTCTTCAACTTCCCGTCGCTGGGATTGCTCACGCATATGTCCTCCGTCCGGACGATGGTGCCCAGTGCCAGACCTCTTGCCAGTGCACCGCCCATATTGCCGGCTCCAATGATAGCAAACTTCATCATGCTTCCCTCTCTCTTCTTATACCTTTTTATTATCCTTCTGCCTGATCTCTACACGTCGTATCTTCCCGCTGATGGTCTTGGGCAGTTCATCTACGAACTCCACGATGCGCGGATACTTGTATGGAGCCGTCTCGCGCTTCACGTGTTGCTGCAATTCCTTTATCAGTTCATCGCCAGCCTTGTCCTTCCACTCCTTGCCCAGCACAACTGTTGCCTTCACCACCATGCCCCGGATGTCGTCGGGAACGCCGGTGATAGCGCACTCCACAACAGCTGGATGCGTCATCAGCGCACTCTCTACCTCAAAAGGACCGATGCGGTAGCCGGAGCTTTTGATGACATCATCTATACGGCCCTCGAACCAGTAGTAACCGTCTTCGTCACGCCACGCCATGTCTCCTGTATGGTACACGCCGTCGTGCCAGGCTTCACGCGTCAGTTCGGGATCTCGATAGTATTCCTTGAACAGCCCGATCGGCTTCTTTTCGCCCACTCGTACCACAATTTCTCCCTTCTCACCGTCCTCACAGGATGTTCCGTCGGCACGCAGCAGGTCAATGTCATACTGTGCATTGGGAACTCCCATCGAACCAGGCTTGGGTGTCATCCAGGGGAACGTGCCGAGGGTCATCGTCGTTTCTGTCTGGCCGAAGCCCTCCATCATGCGAATCCCTGTCTTCTCGTAGAACTTCTCGTAAACAGCTGGATTAAGGGCCTCGCCGGCCGTCGTGCAGTATTCCAGGGACGACAGGTCGTACCTCGACAAGTCCTCACGAATCATGAAACGATAGATGGTGGGGGGCGCGCAGAAACTGGTTACCTTATATTTCGAAATCTGGCGCAGCAAGGTGTCGGCATTGAACTTCTCATGGTCGAACACGAAAACCGCTGCACCAGCAAACCATTGGCCGTAGAACTTTCCCCAGACGGCCTTCCCCCAGCCAGTGTCAGCTACGGTAAGATGGAGGGAACCCTCGTGGAGGTTGTGCCAAAAGACACCCGTCGAAAGGTGACCAAGAGCATAGAGAAAATCATGAGCCACCATCTTCGGTTCACCGCTGGTGCCGCTGGTGAAGTACATCAGCATCGTATCGTCGTTGGTGTTGACGAATGCGGGCTTCTGGAACTTCGGAGCTTTCTGAATCTCTTCCAGGTAATCATGGAAACCATCGGGAATGTTCTGGCCTATGGCAACATAGCAGCTGACGGATGGACTCTCTGGCTTGGCCAATGCTATCTGCTCCATGACATAGGCATCGTCAACACAGATGATAGCCTTCACGCTGGCTCTCGTATTTCGATAGACCACGTCATGTTTGGTAAGCATGTGAGTTGCGGGAATCACAACGGCTCCCAGCTTATGCAGGGCCAGCATGACCACCCACCATTCGTATCTGCGTTTCAGGATGAGCATTACCGGATCACCCTTGCCGATGCCCAAGGTCTGAAGATACGATGCCGCCTGGTCTGTCTGCTCTTTCAACTCGCCGAATGAGGTTCGTATCTCCACGCCCTGGTCGTTAGTCCACAGGAGTGCCAGCTTGCCCGGCTGTTCCTGTGCCCAGACATCCATAACATCGTATGCGAAGTTGAAGTTCTGGGGAATGATGAATTCCAGGTGCTGCCTGTAGTCTTCCTCGGACGTGAAACGTGTCTGTTTTAGAAATCGTTCAAGCATAACTAAAAGATGTTAGAAGATGATGGCAAGGAACTTGACGGGCTTGCCTTCCAAAGCTCTCATTCCGTGGGGTTGTGTGGCATCGAAATAGATGCTGTCGCCGACGTTCAGAATCAATACTTTACTGCCAATGGTCAGCTCCAATGTGCCCTCGAAGACCATATTAAACTCTTGTCCCGCGTGGAAATTACTTTCGCGAGGCGCATCCTCGGGCTTCGGCGATACGGTGACGATGAAGGGCTCTGCCTTCCTGCCGCGAAACCCGCTGGCCAGGCTTTCGTAATGGTAGGCCTTGCGGCGCTCTACGCTGAGGCCCTGTCCCTGGCGCGTCAGGAAATAATTGCTCATGTGAGGCTCTTCGCCAAAGAGCAGGACATCCAGGTCAACGTCGTATTTGCGGGCAATCTTCTGCAACTTGGCTACCGAAAGTTCGCTTTCGCCGCCCTCCATTTTCTCATATTCCTCCAGGTTGATGCCTAAGAGGTCGGCAATCTCCTGCGCATCGATGTCCAGTACGTCGCGCAGACCTTTCAGCCTTTGTCCTATTTGTTTCAGGTCTTCGTTCATAATCCTTTTGTGTATTTATTGCAATGCATGTTTCAGTTTCTCCAGGAAAAGCTGAGCCTCGTCCATCGACAGGCAGAGCGGTGGCAGTAGCCTGAGCGTGTTTGTCCCGGCGCAGCCAGTGAAGCAGTGCTCTTCGAAGAGCAGGCGGCTCCTTATCTCCTTGTAAGGCTCGTTCAGTTCGATGCCAATCATCAGCCCTTCGCCGCGCACGTCAGTTATCTTTCCGCCTTGTAGCTTTTTCAGTTCCTGCAGCAGAAAGTTGCCTACCAGACGTGCATTCTCCACAAGTCCTTCCTGTTCCATCACATCCAGGACAGCCAATGCGGCCGTGCAGGCCAGGTGGTTACCGCCGAATGTGGTGCCTAGTTGGCCATAGACGGCCTGGAACTGCGGCCCGATGAGCAGGGCACCCATTGGGAATCCGTTGCCGATACCTTTAGCTAAGGTAATCAGGTCGGGCGCCATCTTTGCCTTCTCTTCTTCGGGGAAGAGGTATTGGTGGGCAAAGAACTTACCGGAGCGTCCGTAGCCGCACTGGATCTCGTCGCAAATCAGGATGGTTCCCGTCTCGGTACATAATTGGCGCAAGGCCTGGTAGAATTCGGGTTTTACCAGCCGGATGCCGCCCACGCCCTGGATACATTCCAGGATGCAGGCGCAGACGTCGCCCTTCTCCAACTCGCTTCGCCAGGCAGCTATATCGTTCAGCGGCAGGTAGGTTACGTGCCCGTTGCTGTTTATCGGAGCAATGATTTTGGGGTTCGCCGTTGCTTCTACTGCCAGGCTGGTGCGTCCGTGGAAAGCTTTCTCCAGCGAGAGGATGCGGGTTCGTCTGTTGTAGAAAGAGGCCAGCTTCAGGGCGTTCTCGTTAGCCTCGGCACCGCTGTTGATGAGGAACAGGCGGTAGTCTTCGTAGCCGCAGGCACGGCCCAGCCGGTGTGCCAGTTCGGCCTGTAGCTTGTTCACTACCGAGTTGGAGTAGAAGCCTAAGCGCTGCAGCTGCGCCGTCATTCGTTCTATGTAGTGCGGATGGCAGTGGCCTATGCTGATGACGGCATGTCCGCCGTAGAGGTCCAGATATTCCTGTCCCTCTTCGTCCCATACCTTGCAACCCTGTCCGCGAACGATATTGATGGGGAAAAGGGGATAAACGTCAAATAGTTCCATTTCGTTGTCTTATTATTTATTGTCGTTATAACGTTATTTCGTGATGTCGTTATTTCGAGATGCCGTTATTCCGAGATGTCGTTATTCCGAGATGTCGTTATTCTGCTTTAGAAGGCTGAGGCTTTAAGCCGCAGGCCGGCTGTCTCTTCCAGACCGAACATCAGGTTCATGTTCTGTACGGCCTGTCCCACAGCTCCCTTCAGCAGGTTGTCGATGCAGGAAATCATCAAGAGCTGGTCCTTGAACTTCTCCACGTAAATCACGGCCTTATTTGTGTTCACCACCTGCTTCATATCGGGGCTCTTGGTGACGAAATGCGTGAAGGCGGCGTCCTTGTAGTAGTCAGCATAGATCTGCTGAACCTCCTCCAGGGGCATGTCGCATGTGGCGTAGGCCGTCACGAAGATGCCCCTTGTAAAGCAGCCGCGCTGGGGAATGAAGAGTACGCGGCCCCCGTAGCCAGGCCTCAGTTCCTGTACTGTCTGGTTTATCTCCAGCAGATGCTGGTGCGTGAAGGTCTTATAGACCGAGATGTTATCGTTACGCCACGAGAAGTGGGTGGTAGCTCCGGGCTTCTGCCCGGCTCCTGTACTGCCGGTTATGCCGTTTACATGAATGTCTCCGCTAATAATTCCAGTTTTGAGGGCAGGCAGCATAGCCAGTTGGATGCAGGTGGCAAAGCAGCCTGGATTGGCAAGGTGCCGAGCCTTGCATATCTGTTCCCGGTGTGTCTCGGGCAGACCGTACACGAAGTCATGCTCGCCGCTGATACGGAAATCCTGGGCCAGGTCGATAATCTTCACCTGTTCCGGAATCTGATGTTCGCGCAGGAATGCCTCGCTCTTGCCGTGCCCGAAGCAGAGGAATACCACATCCACCTGGTCAAATGGCATTTCCGAAGTAAACACCAGCCCGGTCTCGCCTACGAGTCCCTCGTGCACTTCATACACTTTATTCCCGGCATTACTCTCGCTGTTGGCAAAGACTATCTCTGCCTGCGGATGGTTCAGCAGGAGGCGGATCAGTTCACCTCCTGTATAGCCAGCGGCTCCCAGAATACCTACCCTAACGTTTTTCATCGGGGTGAGCCAGGTAATATGCACGGAGTGCGGTTGAGGTAACCTTGATGAAGCCCTTGGCGTCTTCGCTTGTCCAGGCCTTAGCCGTCTCGCCGTACTCGCCCAGCTTGTTCTTCACCAGGTCGTTGGGGCTGTCCACTCCCATCGTCTGGAAAGTGTAGGGGCGGAGCAGGAGCGAAACTTCGCCTGTCACGTTGCGCTGACTGCTCTGGAGCATAGCCTCAATATCGGGCATCACAGGCTCCAGGTACTGGCTCTCGTGCAGGAACATACCGTACCAGTTTGCGACCTGGTCCTTCCAATATTGCTGCCATTTGCTCAGCGTATATTTCTCCAGGAATCGGTGTGCACCGATGATGAGCATCGGGGCTGCGGCCTCGAAGCCTACGCGGCCCTTGATGCCGATAATCGTGTCGCCCACATGGCAGTCTCGGCCGATGGCGTACTGAGCGCCTATCTCCTCCACGGCCTGGATGGCCTTTATCTTGTTATCGTAGCGCTTGCCGTTTACGCTTGTCAGCTCGCCCTTCTCGAAGCCCAGCTTCAGTTCTTCGCTCTCCTCCTTCGTGGGGTGTTTCAGGTAGGCGCTCTCGGGCAGGCCCTGACGGCTGTCCAGTATCTCGCCGCCGCAGATGCTGGTGCCCCAGATGCCTACGTTGTACGAGTACTTCAGCTTGGCGAAGTCGGCCTTGAAGCCGTGCTGGTTCAGGTAGTCTATCTCCTCCTGGCGGGAGAGGTTCCCGTCGCGCGTCAGGGTGATGATCTCAACGCCGGGTGCCATCACCAGGAAGGTCATGTCAAATCTTATCTGGTCGTTGCCTGCTCCCGTTGAGCCGTGGGCAATAGCCTGCGCCCCTATCTCCTTGGCGTATCGTGCGATGGCGATAGCCTGGAAGATGCGCTCGCTGGAGACGCTGATGGGGTAGCAATTGTTCCTGAGCACATTGCCGAAGACCATGTACTTCAGGGATTTATCGTAGTACTCCTGGGTAACATCCAGGGTTACGTACTTTACGGCGCCCAGCTTGTAGGCGTTCTCCTCGTTCGTCTTTAGCTGCTCGGCGCTGAATCCGCCTGTATTGGCACAGGCTGCATACGCCTCGTACCCCATTTCCTTTGCCAGATACATTACTGTGTAACTGGTATCCAAACCGCCACTGAAGGCGACTACAACTTTGCGTTTCATAATTGTCAAATATCAATCGTTATTTATTCATTATCCTTCTCGGGGGTGGGCTTGCCCTCTATCTTCTTGATTCTCTCTATTACCTCCTGGGGAATCTTTACGGGCAGATGCTCTTCGGGGTCGAAAAGCATGGCTGTGCAGATGCAGAACTTGCGGTTGCGCTCCTTCAGTACGGGATAGTTCACGCAGCCCTCGCAGCCGTGCCAGAAAGCCTCATCGTCCGTCAGGTCGTCGAAGGTGACGGGCTGGTAACCCAGCGCGGTGTTCATCTTCATCACTGCCTTGCCGCTCGTCAGCGAGAAGATCTTGGCGTGTGGCCAGCGTGTGCGGGCCAGACTGAACGTCAAATCCTTGATGCGCTTCGCTATGCCCAGATGGCGGAAGTCGGGATGTACGATGAGTCCGCTGGTCGTCACGTACTGCTTGTTGCCCCACGTCTCTATGTAGCTGAAGCCTGCGAAACGGTCGCCCGAAAGGGCAATGACGGCCTTAGCCTCCTTCATCTTTGTGGCCAGATACTCGTGGGTACGCTTTGCGATGCCCGTTCCCCTGTCCTTTGCTGCATCCGCAATGGTCTTCAGGATGGTGTCCACATACTTTTCGTGGCTCTCGTCGGCCACCAAAACCTTTACTTCTTCTTCTTCTTCCATTATCAATTATAAGATTTCGATTTCAATTGCTTTTCAGTCCCGGCACGGTATCCTTGATGAGGCTCCTCGCCTCGGCCGCATCGGCTCCAGGTGCCAGCACTACCAGGATGGTGTCGTCGCCGGCGATGGTGCCCAGCAGCAGGGGGCTGCGCAGGGCGTCCAGGTCGTATGCCACCATGCTGGCGTGGCCCGGCGGGGTATGGATGACCATCAGGCTGCCGTTCTCGCCCAGCGACCATCGCGACTTCTTGATCTCCTCGTGCGTGGGCACGGGCTGGAACTGTCCTTCGCGCGGCATGGCATACACATTGCGTCCGCCGCGGGAGCGCACCTTGCTGATGCGCAGCTGCTTCAGGTCGCGGCTCAACGTGGTCTGCGTGCAGGGGAAGCCTGCCTTATCCATCTCCACCAGCAGTTCCTCCTGGCTCTCAATGGCCTGTGAGCTCACTATCATCCGAATCACCTGCAGCCGCGTCTTCTTGTCTTGCCTTTGCATACGAAATTGTCGTTCTCAATTACTTCCGGCTGCAAAGATACAACCTTTTTGCATATTACAGGCCATAAAAGCATAAAAATATGCATATTCGCCCCGTAATTTCTGCATATTATCCTTTTTATTGTCTATTTATGCAGAACAAAGAAGATAAAAAAGACGTATTGCAGCATTTAATAACGACGTGCCGCGATGAGCAACACGACGCGTCCTTATGAGCAACACGACACGTCCTTATGTGCAACACGACGCGTCCTTATTGGCAAAAGGACGCGTGCTTATCTATATCATTTTGTTTTCCTTTGGTACTCCGCCAGACGGCTTTGGTAATCTGCGCAGGCCGAGAGCAGGCTGTTGTGGCTCTGCGTATAGAGGGTTACGGCATCGAGGAGGTCAGTCATGGGCAAGGTACCTGCATCGTACTGGTCGCGGCTGAGGCGCAGGTTCTCGTCGGCCTGTGCTACGCTGTGTCGGGCTATCTCGATCTGCGAATAGGCTTCCTGCAGGTTATTCCACGTCGAGAGAATGTCTATCTGCAGCTTCTCTTGTGCGTCCTGCAGGTTTATGCGGTCCTGCTCGAGTTTGAAGCGGGCCTTTCTGATGGCATGTGAGCCGCCCCACCAATCGCTGATGGGCACGGATACGGTAGCCAGGCCAACGAGGTTGCCCTGGTTCTTCTCCATTACATTATAATACATACCGCTGGCACCGACGGCCACACTGGGCAGGTTCTTGCCGCGTTCCATGCGCACCTGCAAGCTGCTGGCCGCCACAGAACGGTCGAGCAGCTGCACCTCTTCGCGACTGGAAAGTGCCTGGTCGGCAGGAGTGAAGACGGACTCGGGCGACTGAGGCTCCAGGATATTCTCGGACACGATGTCGAACGTGGCGAGGTCGGCTCCGCACAGTTGTGCCAAAAGCATACGCACCAGTTCGATGCCGTTGAGCAGCGTCAACCGCTGACTTGCCACCTCCTGCTGCTTCAGCTCGACACGCAGCAGGTCGTTGCGGTTGATGACTCCGGCCTGTACGTAGTTCCCGGTCAGTTCATGCACCTCGCGAAGCTGTTCGTCCACGGCATCGAGAGTGGTGATATTGCCTCGCAGCGAAACGAGTTTCCAGTAATACTGCTGTACGTTCTGGCGCACATCCTTCTCGGTCATCTCCAACTGCAGGCGTCGCACCTCCTGCTGAACGGCTGCCAGACGGTTGCCTGTGACAATCTGCCCGCCCGAGTAAAGTGGCTGCAGGGCGGTGAGGGTGGCTACAACACCCTTCTTGATCATCGACATAGGAAAGGCTCCCATGCCCATGCCTGGCATCATAGCCTCCAGTGCGGGCATCTCCATCTCGCCCCGCATAAGGTCCTTGGCACCCACAAAGCCTGCGCCCATCGCACTGACCTGCGGAAAATAGTTGGTAAAGGCCCAGGCCTTGTCTTCATCGGCCATCTGTATGTCTAACCGCGCATTGCGGAGGTCGGCATTATTCTGCACTGCCATCTCGAGGCAGGCGGGAAGGGAGAGAGCCTGACGCTGCACAGCATCCTGCGCTATGGCAGGTGTGCAAATGATCCATGCTATAATTAGAGTCTTTTTCATTTCTTTTCCATTAGTTTCCAATATACAACGGGCAGGACGCTGACAACCAGGATGAGAGTGCCTATGCCACCGGCGAAGATGGTGATACCCACAGGCATCCAGAACGAGCTGCCTGCGATAATCATGGGAATCACGCCAACAGCCGTGGTGGCGGTGGTCAGGAAAATAGGCACCATGCGTCGTCGCCCTGCATCGTAGGCTGCATCGCGTGCCGAAAGTCCCTCGGCCATGCGCTGGTCGGCGTGCTCGAAGATGAGTATCTCGTTGCGCATAATCATGCCCATCAGGGTGATGAAGCCGAAGAGACTGGTCAGGCCCAACGTCTTGTCGGCAATGGCCAGGCCAATCATGGCGCCGGGAATGCTAAGGGCAATAGCCGCCATACAAACTATGGTAATCCCAAAACGCTTGAAGTTGAAGAGGATGAAGAAGAAGATAACCACCAGGGCCAGTCCCAGGCCGGCCATAATGTCGGGCACCATCTCGCCGTTCTTCTCGACCTCGCCGCCCACCTCGGCCCTGACGCCCTGAGGTAACTTCATCTGACGTATTATCTTTTCTATGCGCGACTGAACGGGAGCGGCCAGCACCTGTCGCTTTCCCTCGGCTGTTACGCTGATGCAGCGTTCGCCGTTGCGATGTACAATCTTGGACTGTGTCCAAACGGGGCGCGACTGTGCAACCTGGCGCAAGGGCACGCTCTGACCAGACATCGTGGTAAGGTATGTATTGTCCACATCGCTGAACGTCAACTGCTCGCTCTGTGCATCCTTAATGACAAGAGGCACTTCATAGTCGCCCTCCCAGACACTGCCCACCTGGACATTGCCTGTCTGAAGCATCATCTGCAGCTGAGCCGTTGTGCGGTTGATGCCTAACTGGGCACTGGCTATGGGGTCGAGGGTGATATCCACAATGGGATGAGGCTGGTCGAAGTCGGTATGCACCCACTCCAGTTCGGGCATACGGCGCAACTCGCTCATCAAGGCTTCGGCAGCCGCGTTGATGCTGTCCAGATCGTTGCCATAGAAACGGTATTCGTAGGTGGGAACCATCAGGAAGTCCATCTGCTTGAAGCGGCAGTAGGCTCCCGGCCAATGGTTACTGTAGCGCGGAGCATACTCGTCGAGCATGTCCAGGGTGCTCTGTATATCGGGCGTATTCACAATGAACTGGGCAAAGTGGCGCCCGCCCACCTGAGGTGCATAGCTCACCTGGAAACGGGGCGAGGAGCAACCGATGAAGGAGGTTACGCTGAGTACGCGGCTGTCCTGTTCCAGGATATGGCGCAGGCTGTCTGCAATGGCCTCTGTATGAGCCAGTCCCTCGCCCTCGGGCAAATAGATCTCGACGGCGAACTGGTTGCGGTCGGCATAGGGGAACTGACGCATCTTCAGGGTCGGGAAGATAAGACTGGTAAGTGCCACCAGCACAACGGCCAGAATCATTGTGAGATAGGGAAAGCGGAACGTCCAGGCAAGCACGTAGTCATAGATATCCTGCACCCAGTCGGTAATGGACTTAGAGCCCTCGCGTTTCACAGCCACCTTCCGGATGATAGCGGCATTGAGCAGGGGAATGACGGCCACGGCCACGGCCAGGGAAACCATCAGATTGATGGTGATGGTGACGGGGAACAGCCCGATGACATCAGCCGCCTCGCCATGCATGGTGAGCACCAGGGGATAGAAGATGGCACAGATGCAAACCGTGGCCAGCATCATGGGCCAAAAATACTGCTCGACGCTCTTCACTGCCGCATCGCGCCGCCGCATACCCAGCCTCAGGTACTCCAGGTAACCGTCGATGACGACAATGCTGTTGTCCACAATCATACCCAGTACGACAATGAGACAGGCTAGGGTAATCGTGTTGAGGGGAATACCCAAGGCATACATGATGCCAGTAGAGGTGAAGGTACTGAGGGGAATGGTGATGGCCGCCACGATAGCACTGCGCAGCGGAAAGAGTATCATCATGACCAGCACGATGATGACCATAGAGATGAAGAGGTCGCGCAGGAAATCATGAACGGAAGTGCCCACCACCTGCGGCAGGTCGGTGATGCGCCTCATCTGTACATCGGATGGCAGATAGTCCTCGGTGAACTGCGCCAGGACGCGATCCACTTGTTCGCCATACGCCACAATATTGTTGCCGCTATTCATTTCCAGCGAGAGAAGTACGCAACGGTTGCCGTTATTCTCGATATAGCTCTCGCTGGTGTCGTACTCGCGACGCACACTGGCGACATCCCGCACGCGCACCACTTTGCTGCCGTTGCTGTATATAATCTGGTTGGCCACCTCTTCCTCACTCTGTTCTGTAGGCGCCAGGTGAAGGCTGATGTTCTGCTGACTGCCAGTCAGGCTTCCGCTCATCGTTGTCAGTCCTTGGCCGGAGAGTGCCTGACTGATGGCCGACTGGCCGATGCCGTATGCAGCCAGTCGCTCACGGTTCAGATAGATGGTAATCTGCTCCTTTACCTCGCCATACTGTCGCACATTGCTCACGCTGGGGATACGACGGAGGCGGTCGGCCAGCTCGTCACTGTATTGCTGAAGCTCGCGATAGCTGCGATGCTCGCTCTCCACCGTAATCAGCAGGGCGCAGGCGTCGCCGAAGTCATCATTGACCACCACGGCCAGCACACCAGCGGGCAGAGTGCCCTTGAAATCATTCAAGCCGTGCTTTATCTTGCTCCATACTTCATCCTTCTTGTTGACATCGTCCTGCAACTGTACCATCATCATGCACATCCCGTTACTGCTTGTCGTGGTGGTCTTCAGGCGGTTTACCTCCTTGAAGGTGAACATATAGCGCTCTAGTGGACGGACCACTTGGGCTTCAATCTCTTCGCTGGTGGCTCCAGGCATAACGGCTACCACTACGCCTTGGCGTACAGTGAAGGGAGGAAACTCATCCTTGGGCATCACATAGATGCCATACAGCCCGAAGACAAGCAGCAGAAGCGTGATGAGGGCTGTTATTCGATAGTTATTGATGGGCCAGGCAGCCCATCCCTTTGGGGTATAGCTCATAATTGGAGGTTCAAAAGTTTCAAAGGTTCAAAGCAATCTCTTTCAGAATGCTACAGGTGTGCCGTCGCCCACTTTCTGATAGCCTTCTATGATAACGGTCTCGCCTTTCGCAAGCCCACTGGCGATGGCAATGCGGTTGCCGTTTGTATTGCCCACAGTAACCGTCTGCCGACGAGCCTTCCCGTCTTTAACTACCCAGACGAAAAGCTTTTTGTCTGTGGATTGCTGAACAGCCTTGACGGGCAGGGTGAGCGGCGCCTCGCTGGCGTCGCCCTTCTGGAGCATCACCTTAGCCACCATACCAGGCAACAGTTTTTGCTGAGGATTGTCCAAAAGGATGCGAATGTCATAGGTGTGGGTAACAGCATCGGCACTCACTCCCTTCTCTATTGTTCCGCCAGTAAACGACTCGCCAGGCAAGGCCTCTACGGTTATCGTGCTGGGCGTCTGGGCTGCGATAGAGGCTATCTCGCGTTCAGGGATGCTGACGCGCACCTTTACCTTGCCGATAGACAGAATCGTCAAGACGGGCTCAGTGGGCAGAACCGTTTCTCCCACGGTCATAATCTTACTGCCCACGACACCACTGCAGGGCGCATATATGGTGCAGTCCTCCAACGACTTCTTGCACATATCATAGCTGGCCTGAGCCTGCTGGACTTTGCTTTCCACCTCTACCCACTTCATATCGGGCAGGGAATTCTTCTCGTGGAGCTGCTTCATTCGTGCCTGTGCATCAAGGGCCTGGTCGAGGGCAGACTTAGCTGCCTCAAGGGCGTGACGAGCCTGTGCATCGTCTATACTGGCCAAGAGCTGGCCTTTTCTCACTTGCTGCCCCTCACTGACCTTCATGGTCTTCAGCATAGCCATGCCTGTAAAGCTGACCATTGTGCTCTGCTCCTCCTCCACAACGCCTACGTAGGGTGTACAATTGAATTCGGCAGATGGAGCAACCTGCTCAATAGCGACCTGCATAGTCTCCTCCTCAGTTTGTTGATACTTTCTTCCGCAAGAAGTTAAGAACAGAATAGGAAGCATTGAAAAAAATACTTTTCTTATCATAAAAATGGTTCTTTTGTTCATTTCAATAAAATGCGGGCACAAAGGTACGACACTTTTCACAGATGCAAAAGGTGTAATACACTCTATAATTGTTCTTTTGGTCGGCAGAAAAGGAAAAAGTATTGCCGTTTTCAACTAAAAGAACTATTTTTGTGGTCAAAAACAGAAGAAAGATGAAGAAAGAGGACGAACTGAGAAGCCTTTCCCTGGCAAAACTGCTCGAGATGGAAATGCTGCCTGAATCACAGGGAAAGAGCGTCATCTACGGTCAGAATTGTATCGTTGTGCATAACATGAAAACGGAGAACAGCAACCAGAAGTTTCCTGTTTTCATGCATCCTACGCGCGTAAACATTATTTTATTAGTCCTATGCCTGAAAGGCTCGGCCGAATTGCAGAGCGACCTGCAGCATTGCCATATAGAAGAAAACACCCTCTTCATCTGCAAGCCTGGCACGATTCTGCAGCTACTCGGCGAGCAGAGAATGGAAATCTCGGCCATCGTAATGGATATGTCCATGCAAGAGGAGCTGATTATCTCATTCCAGAAACTGCTGCCCCATTACTCCCGTCTCGAGAAACTTACCGTTTTTCCACTTAGCAACAGCGAGTGCCAACGTTTCAATACGCTGATAGGTTTTCTCTTCGACTCTATCTCGTCCAGTCCCAACCAACTTTTCTATCACGAATGCGTACGTTCGCAACTCGTCTCGCTTGCATACGAATTTCTCTCCATCTTCTCTCGAAATCTCTTGCCGGATGGCGAGAAGACTACTCATTCCACTCGCCATCAAGACTATTTTCGCCAGTTCATCAATCTCCTGGGGCAGCATTTCCGCGAACAGCGCCGCATAAGTTTCTATGCCAATCAGCTGAACATTACGCCTAAGTACCTGGGTACAATCGTCATGCAAGCAACTGGTCGTCCGGCTTCTGCCTGGGTTAACGAGTATGTGATGGCTGAAGCTCGCACCCTGCTGCGAAATACAAGCCTGAGCATTCAGGAGATAGCTTACGCCCTAAATTTTCCCAACCAAAGTTTCTTCGGCAAATACTTCAAGGCTCACGCAGGTGTCTCGCCCAGTGCTTTTCGTCGGTAGAAGAGGACTAAAGGGCACGAACACATTGGATGACGGACAGGACAAACCAACTCATCAGCAAAACAGCCGTCATGGCCGATATGCCTCCCAGCAGTACCAGGGCCGAAAAGGCCAGTTGGGCATGAACGAGGTGTAGCATTTGACGAACGTTTATATTGCGTTCCAAAATACGTCCAAATAATTGGGCTATATCCTCCAATCCCTTTTGAACTCTCTGACTCAGTACACTCAGTGGACTCATTCTGAACTCTGCACAAACTTCTGCTTTCATTTTCATCTATTTTTAATGTTTGACGGTGCAAAGGTCAGAACAGGATGTGACAAGTTGCGTCACAGAAAAGAAATCCTCCGTTAAATTTTGTTAACGGAGGACTATTCTTCACTAAGAGGGCAGGAATTATCCTACCTCAGCTTGGCAAAAACCCACAGCACAATAACGGCACCTACTACTGCACAAATAAGCGAGCCGATAAGGCCATTAACCTGAAGGCCAAGGAGCGTGAAGAGCCATCCGCCCACTACGCCGCCAATCAGACCCAGGAACATGTTGATAAGCAAGCCACTGCTTGAACCGGTTTGCAACTTGCTGGCAATAAAACCAGCAATCAAACCCAAAATGAGACTTCCAATAATTCCAGTCATAGTTTTGTAAGTTTATAAATTGGTTATAGAAAAAGTTTATCGTCTGCAAATATACATAATTCTGAATTAAGTATGTACAAAAAACAATGATTTTCTTCCCTTGTTTTCATTTTTTTATTCCATTCGATGCCAGAAAGTGAAATATGCTCCTCGTTTTTTGTCATTTTAATACTACAGGAAGTTGCAAATAGGCCTATAACGAAATCCTTATTCTGCATGGAATATACCTTCGGCAAAATCCATCATCCACGTCCAGTCGTAGGAAGATATGCCGTGCTCTTGATTACGTCGTACGTATCCAAGCCGTGGACCTATGGCACAGGTGTCGTAATCATCTGGCCACTCTACTTTTGGCAAGCCTTTCTTGCAGAACTTCTCCCATACGGGGCTGGCGGCTTGAAGAGCCAGAAACTCACCTTTCGTGTCAAACCAACCTTGGTCAAAACCCTCTACGAGCAGGGCACGGGGTGCAACGCATGCAAGCAGGAGGTGTTGGTCGAAGGGCATCTGGTCTTCATGACCTGCATACTTTTTGTAAGCGGGACAGTACCAGTGGGTGAAGGCTTTCACTTCGGTTGATATGTTCTCGCCATAGTCTCGTTTGGCCAGTGGCACGCCACCTCCGCCCGTCTGTACGGGTACAACAACGGGGAAGCGTTCGTCGAAGGCGCCCGCAATCAGGGCTGCCTTACCCAAGCGTGAATAACCGGTAAGCAAGACTCGGCTGGCATCAAGCATCGGGTCTTTTTCAATCATGTCCATAGCTCGCATTAATCCCCATGCCCAAGCATTGAGTGAAGTGGTATTGTCATCGCGGGAGGGGTCGCGTGGAGGCCACAGTTCAAAGCATCGAGTGTAGGCATACTTCTCCTGAGCGTCGGGTTGAGTGGGGTCGGGCGATATATCACAGTAGCAGGCAGTGACAAGGGCATATCCTCGTGCCAGCATCATGCTTGTGGGAAACCAGTTGTCCTCATTGGCGTTGGCAAACTTGCCGCGTGGCGTGCCGTTGCCAAAGAGGTTGGTAGGTGCGTCGAGGCTTGTGACGTCCAGAATCTCGTCGTCGGTCATCACACTTTGGTTGCCTTGATAATTGAGCAGTAATATGGAGGGTACCGGCCCCTTTGCCTGTGCAGGTGTGACAATAAGCCAATCAATGTGTGGTCCTGTCTTATCAGCTCTGAACCACATCCTCACCTGCCGTCGCAAACCGAAACCGGCCAGCGTTTTGCCTTGCTCTATGGGTTCCAGAAAGATATCGTTACGGGGCGGCATCTGGCCGTACATCTCGCGTTGGAAGATGCCCAGTATCTCTTGGCGACGAAGTTCCCAGTCATGCAGGTTCTTCACTTTGCGTCCATCCACAAAACGCAGGGGATCCTCCAAAGTATAGGGCTTAACTTTGCTCTCATCGTAGTTCACTTCTTGCGCGGAGCTTCTCAGGTTCATGGCACATATTGTTAATGCCAGTAAAAATAGTCTTTTCTTCATAGTGTATTATTTTGGTTTAGTTGGGTCATATTGTTTTTACGGCCTTGTAAATTTTGCAGGAAGGCCGTTTGTAAACGTTGCCACTCCTGTTCGAAGTTCGGGGTAAATATACCTGTGCCCAGGTTTTCCTGTATCTCCTGCTCCGACCAGAACCTCCCGCCATCCGTTTCGTCAGAAGGCTGAATCGGTGCATCCCATACGGTGCAGAAGGGATAGACCAGTTCGCGTTCGCGTTGGCTCTGGAAGATGTAGCTGGGCAGGACCTTTGGCTCGAAACCTATGATACCCAGTTCTTCGCATGCCTCCCGTTTCAAGGCTGTAATTATGTCTTCGCCGAAATCTACGTGACCGCCAACAGCTGTATCCCAGCGCCCTGGCTGAATATCCTTCCAGATGGGGCGCCGTTGCAGGTATAGTTCGCCCCGGCTGTTGAAAACGTGCAGGTGGACTACGGGATGCAGAAGCATACTGCCTCTGTGGCATTCTCCCCTCGTAGCGGAGCCTGTCTGCCTTCCCTCTTCATCCACAACGGGGAAAAGTTCTTCTGAGCGATCCTGTTTCATCATTACATTATATTATTATAACCCCAGTTTGTGTTCTCTGATTAGCCTCCATTCCCGAGGGGTGAAATCGTTGGTGGAGGGCCTGTACTTCTCGTCGGGCATATACCACCAGAACTGGCTGAAATGCTTCCTCAATGCCTTCTTCTTGAAGACGTAGCCGCGGTTGGCGTATGGCAGATTGCGTGCCAGCCATTCGGGGAAATCCTGCTCTGGCTGCCAGTTCATGTAGCTCTCACTGCGGTCGTAGAAGGTGCCGAGGGGGTACTTTTTGTTGAAGCTTGTATAGGTATCGGCCGACTGAATGCAAATATTGTCGACAGGTCGGAAGTCGCGGGAGTGCCACTCCACCGTACCGTCCCGCAAGGCCACCTCCACCAGCCGCGGACTCCATCCGTATTTTGAATGGCGCACCTTGCCTGTACCCTCTGTCACCACAAACTCGTGGTCGGTGAAGAGCGAGTCGGCAATGATAAAGTGCTTTGCCGTTCTGGGGGTTCTTATGCGCAAGGTGAAGTCGCCGATAGTGCCGCCTTGCCAACGCGCCGCAGGCTTCAGCCAGTATGGTACTTCGAAAGTGCGTCCCACACCGTATGACATTTGGTAGCGATAAGTGTGGTGTACGTGGTTGACACCCTCTCTGAATGTCGCTTCGAAGCAGTAGGCATAGGCATATTGCTCGAATTCCTCGGGGCGGTCATCCTTGGGACCCGTATAGGGAGTGTCCAGTTCTCCCGGCTCTACGACAGCATTGCGATAGGCCAGCTGCCTGCCGTTCATCACAACGGTGAAATCCTTGATATATGGATGGATGCCGGCCGGGTTCAGCGTATCAGCAGTATTGTAGGGCTTCATTGCCTCAAAGCCCATCTGCACCGTTTTGGTAGCACCGTGATTCAGGAACTCGTAATCCACCTCAATCCTAGCAAAACCGTCGTCGCAAAGGCTGATAGTCAGCACTTCCCTAGACACCGAGATATCCGTTTCCCTAATGGGAACCAATTGACTTCCGTTAGCAAAATAAACGCCGTCATTGGCACTGACGAAGCTTGTGCCAATCAGCATCAGTAACAGGATGAAGAACAAAAATCTTTTCATAACCTCAAATTGAACCCTTGAACCCTTGAACTCTTGAACCTTTCACTCCTCCTTCGGTATGAGCAGGGAGGAATCGCCGTAGCTAAGGAAACGGAAGTCATGCCCGAGGGCGTAATCATAGATGGAGCGCCAGTCACCGTGGACGAAAGCGCTTACGAGCAGTAGCAAGGTGCTTTGTGGCTGGTGGAAGTTGGTGACCATACGCTCTACGATATGGTACCGATAGCCGGGAGCGATGATGATCTGCGTAGTGGCATGCAGAACGTCCATTTCGTGTCTGTCCATATAGTCAAGCAGAGCCCGCAGGGCTTCTATGGTGCTGAGCGGATGTTCACCTTCGTAGGGTAACCACTGCGGTACATGGAGACATTCTGCACAGGCATCGGCAGCCACCATCTCGCCCAGGTAGTACAGGCTTTCAAGGGTGCGCACACTGGTTGTGCCCACAGCGATGGCCCGTCCCTGATGAGCGATGAGCTTCTCTATGGTTTCCCTCCTTACGGCAATATGCTCTGAGTGCATATCGTGGCCGCCGATCTCCTCACTCTTTACCGGCTTGAAAGTGCCGGCGCCTACATGCAGCGTCACTTCTTCCCGGTCAATACCCTTGGCATCCAGTTCCGCCAGGACGCGCTCGGTGAAGTGGAGCCCCGCTGTTGGCGCTGCCACGCTACCCTCTATTTTGCTATATACCGTTTGGTATGTTTGCTTGTCGCTCTCTTCTGCCTCTCTGTTCAGGTAAGGCGGGATGGGCAGTTCGCCCATCGCTTCGAGCAGTTCGGCAAACGAGACACCCCCTGTCCATTGAAACCGGATGCAGTGGCTGGTGCCGTGCACACCGGTTCTTGTGGCACTGAGTTCCACTGTGCGCTCTCCCATTTGGATTGTGCGCCTCAGGCTGCCCTCTTTCCATTTCTTAAGGTTTCCCACGAGGCAATACCACTCGCACTGTTCCCGTTGCACGAAATTCTCCTGGTATTCGGCAGGCATTGCCGGTTCGAGCAGGAAAATCTCTATGAGCGCCCCTGTCTCCTTCGTAAAATGAAGCCGTGCCTGTATGACGCGCGTATTGTTGAATACCATCAGTGAGCCCGAGGGCAGGTAGTGGGGAAGGGCGCGGAAACGGTCTTCGCTGATATCTCCCTTGTCGTATATGAGCAACTTGCTGCCGTCGCGCTCGGAAAGGGGGTATTTGGCTATCCTTTCGTCAGGCAGAAGGTAGTTAAAATCGTGTATCTGTATCTCTTTTGTGTTCATCGGTGCATCTTTAACAGGGCCAAAAACATATTTTCAGGGGCAAAGATACAATTTTCTGAGGGATTTTTATTACCTTTGCAGACAAAAAGAGACAAAGAACGATGAAAATAGGTGATACAGTACGTTTCCTCTCCGAAGTCGGCGGGGGACGAGTGAGTGGATTCAAGGGTAAGGACATAGTGTTGGTTGAGGATGCAGACGGCTTCGAGATACCAATGCTATTGAGCGATGTGGTGTTGATCGAGGAAAATGCCGATGAGCCCGACAGGCCCAGTAAGCCCGTTTCCCCAAAGCCTGCTGTCAGTCCCTCTCTGGGAAAGGAGGGGACGACATCCAGTGCGCCAGCTGGCTTTTTTGATTCCCAGGCTGGGAATATTTCAGGAACCCGGGTAAATAATTCTATCCCCGGCCACGACCATCTGAATCTCTACCTCTCTTTTCTTCCCATTGAGGTAAAGGAAATTAGCCAGACTAATTTTGAGGCCTACCTGGTGAACGACAGTAATTACTATGTGCAGGTGCTGCTCATGAATGCTGAAGGGGCAGGGTGGCACGCACGCTTCTGCGGCACGGTGGAGCCCAACAGCAAGCTGTTCGTCGAGGAGTTCGACCGTACGATGCTCAATGACCTGGAGCGTCTCTGCCTCCAGACCATTGCCTGGAAGCAGGATAAGGCCTTCACCCTGAAGCCTGCCACGAGCAGTGAGCTGCGCCTTGACCTGACCAAGTTCTATAAGTTGCATGTCTTCCAGCCCAACGAGTTCTTCCGCGACCCTAACTGGACGTTGCCCTTCGTCGAGGACGACAAGCCCCTGCGCAGTGCCTTCGTCGATGCCGACCAGGTGCGCGATGCTTTGCTCTCGCCGAAGGACAAGGGAAAGGGCTCGATGCCTAAAGTGAAGGATGCCGATCAGCCAAAGCCGGCAAAGCCTAAGAAAAAGGTGCCAGAGGGTCCCATCGAGGTGAACCTGCACATTGAGGAACTGATGGACACAACGGCTGGCCTCAGTTCTGGAGATATGCTCATGGCCCAGATGAATGAGTTTCGCCGCGTGATGGACGAGAACATCAAGAAGCCCGGACAGCAGATCGTATTTATCCACGGCAAGGGTGAAGGGGTGCTCCGCAAGAATATCCTGCAGGAGCTGAAGTACCGCTACAAGGGATGCACGGTCCAGGACGCCTCTTTCCGCGAATACGGCTTCGGAGCCACAATGGTCAAGATAGGTTCCAACTCATAGTTCCCATAACTCCCATAATTCCCATAGTTCCCATCTTTAACACCCATAACCCCATGAAAAGAAAAAATCCTTTCGCACTGGTTGCCCTGCTCATTGCTGGCACCATGCTATCAAGTCTGCTCGCGGCATGCACCGACAGCCCCGAGACGGACGAGTTATTCACCAAGTTCCAGACCGCTAAGTGCGATCAGCGAGTCGCCGTCTACTGGTATTGGATTTCAGACAATATCTCTGTAGAGGGCGTAGAGCATGACCTGGAGGCCATGAAGAAGGCAGGCATCGACCGCGCCTTCATCGGCAACATCTGGGAAGATAATGTCAAGCCCGGCAACGTCAAGGCGCTCACACCCGAGTGGTGGGAGGTGCTACATGCTGCGCTGAAGAAGGCTACCGAACTGGATATCGAGATAGGCATTTTCAACTCCCCGGGATGGAGCCAGAGCGGCGGCCCGTGGGTTCAGCCCCAGCAGTCCATGCGCTATCTGGCACAGGAGAGCATCACGCTCGAGGGCAACGGCGAGGTGCAGCAGTTCACCCTGCCTTCATTGGGCGAGGATGTCAGCGACGTGCGCGTCATCGCCATGCCCGTGCCGCCCCACAAGACATACACTTTCGACGTCGAGAAGGAGGCCGGCGTGATGGCTACCCGCGAGCTGCATCTGCCGGAGCCCGTCACCCTGCGCAGTATCCTCTTCCAGACGGAAGGATACCTGCTCGTGGATGCCGTCGTCGAGGCATTGGTGGACGGTGAGTACCGCCACTTGCGCACCGAGCATCTCGACCGCACCAACATGAACCCCAACGTGGGCTTCCACCCCCTGGCACCCATCGCCCTCACCGTGCCCGACACGCCGACCCAGGACATCCGGCTCACCCTGAACGGCGGCGGACAGCCCACCCGTCTGAGCGTGACGCTGAGCGACCAGCCCCGCGTGGAGCGCTATGAGGAGAAGACGCTGGGCAAGATGTTCCAGAGTCCGCTGCCGATGTGGGACGAGTACATGTGGCCCACACAGCCTGAGCCCTTGCAGGCAGGCGTCATCGTGCAGCCCTCACAGGTCGTCGACCTGACGGAGAAGATGCAGGCGGACGGTTCCATCGAGTGGCAGGTGCCCGACGGAGAGTGGCTGGTCTATCGCACCGGTATGCGCACCACCGGCGTGAAGAACTCGCCTGCATCGCCAGAGGCAACCGGCCTCGAGGTTGACAAGATGAGCCGTGAGCATGTCGCAGCACACTTCGATGCTTTCCTGGGCGAGATCCTGCGTCGCGTTCCGGAGGAGGACCGCAAGAGCTTCGTGGCCGTTGTGGAGGATAGCTATGAGACCGGAGGACAGAACTGGACCGACGACATGATCTCCTCGTTCGAGAGCACTTACGGCTACGATCCCACACCCTGGATTCCCGTCCTCTACGGACAGGTGGTCGGCTCGCAGGACCAGAGCGAGCGCTTCCTCTGGGACCTCCGCCGTCTCATTGCCGACCGCGTGGCCTACGACTACGTGGGCGGACTTCGCGACATCAGCAACCAGAACGGACTGACCACGTGGCTCGAGTGCTACGGCCACTGGGGATTCCCCAGCGAGTTCCTGATGTACGGCGGACAGAGCGACGAGGTGTCCGGCGAGTTCTGGAGCGAGGGCTCGCTGGGCGACATCGAGAACCGCGCGGCAAGCAG
>JAILKU010000135.1 GCA_024693505.1 Bacteroidaceae bacterium
TTATTCTGTCTTGATATTGTTAATCGGATTCTCAGAAGCGGCGCGCCAGCTCTGGATGATGACGGTGAGCAGAGAAACGATGAAGCAGGTAAACCCGGCAGCAGCGAATATCCAGGGGCTGAGCGCGATGCGGTAACTGAAATTGCTGAGCCAGTCGGTCATGATGTACCAAGAGATGGGCACAGCGATGATAAACGAAATCAGCAAAGGGATTGAGAACGTGCGGAGCATCAGCACCAGCACCTCGCCCGATGAGGAGCCCATCACTTTGCGGATGGCTATCTCCTTCTGGCGCTGACGGATAAAGAAGAGCGACAGGCCTATGTAGCCCAGCACGGAGATGACGATGGCGATAACGGTAAAGAGCGAGATGATTCTCAACGTGTTCTGCTGGTCCTCGAAGGTGTCGGCGATGTCGTCTTTCACACAGGTGACATACCAGTCTATGTCTTCCTCAGGAACATCCAGCTTTCTGATAATGTCAGCAAAGGCTGCCTCGGCATGACGGTCGCCATTTGTCTTGATAAGGAAGTTGGGTTGTTCCACATGTTCCCGTACACTGATGGCGAATGGCTCACAGTCTTGCAGCACGTTGATGCGGTGGAAGTCGCGGATGACGCCGCTGAGAGGCTTTCGCTCGTCTTTACCCCACACCATATCTCGCACCTCGTCGCCGAAGCCGAAACGGCGCATCGCCTCCTCGGTCAGGTAAACGCCATCGCTCGCCGGGCCAAAGTCTTTCAGGATTTCCAGACCGTAGAGATGAAGGGCTGTCGTGTCTAAGGTCGTCAGGAAGAGGCTCACGATCTTGTCACCATCGGTAATGGTTCGCATGGACGTATTATAGTTGAAGAACGATGTGCCCCGACATTCGCCTATCTGATCCACGAAGGGCAGCTGCTCCAGCAGTTTCCTCACCGTCTGGCTCTTACCCTCAGGACTGTTGATATAGTACAGGTCCTCGGTATTGAAGCCTATTGGGGCATGGATGAGATGGTGCAATTGTAGCCAAATGACGAGGGCCGAGGTAAGCATCACCATTGTTGCCACGTTTTGCAGAATAATGAAGAGGCGTCCCAGCACCATCTTAGAGCGGAAACGGAACGAACCCTTCACGATGTCAATGGGCTGGTAGCGCGAAATCTGCCACGACGGCATGATGCCCGAAACGATACCCGTCAGCAGGATGAAGGCAAGGCAGGTTACAACGGTGCCGGGACGGATGTCGCCGGCCAGGTTTATCTTGCCTTTGAATAGGTGGGCGGCATCGTTCTGAAAGTAGAAGGCCAGTGCCAGTCCCACGGCAAAGCAAAGGGCCACCATTAGCGTCGATTCGGTTATCAGTTTCAGTGATATGCTGTGCTGGCTGCTGCCGAAGAGCCGCCGCGTGGCCATCTCCTTGGCGCGGAAACCTGTGTTGGCAACGGTCAGGTTGATGTAGTTGCTGATGGCAAAGAACAGGATGGCCAGCACGGCTGCCAATAGAATGCTGAGCCGCGTCTTGTCGCCCTTTTGCATACCGGCGCCGTCGTTCTGCGGGGCAAACATAATGTCAGTGAGCGGTATCGTGGTGAACTCATGCTCGCCCAAGCGGCTCCATAACATATAGTTCTTTGACAGATGTCCCTCTATGGTTTCCCGTTTGCCGTCGAGTGTCGTTCCCGGACGCAACATCAGGAAAGCCTTGCAGGCTCCAGTCGGCCCGTAGGCGAAGGCATCGGGAGTGAGCTGATAGCCCATCACTGGTCCGAAGCGCTCCATACTGGCAATTACCTTTGTCTCGTTGGGCAGCACGGTGTGGTCGAAGTCGCGCACCACACCGCTGATGGTATATACCAGCGTAGAGTCGTAGGGATCGGCATTGCCCATATGCACATGGCGGTCGCCCACCATTTGCAGTGTCTCGCCGATGGGACTCTTGCCGCCGAAGAGATGGCGGGCCAGACTCTCTGTCACCACACATTTGTCTGGTGTATCAAGTACCGTGCGGCGGTCGCCCTGAATCAGTTCAAAGTCGAAGAACTGGAAGAAGGTAGAGTCGGCCAGCATGATGACGCCATTGTCACTCGACTTGCCCTTCACCTCCTGCCCGTCATGCTTGATGCGTCCGCTCTGGCTCATCACGCAGCAGGTTTGCTCTACCTCAGGGCACATGTCCCTGATTTCCCTTGCCGCCTGCGGCCACATGAAGAAGTCCTCTTCACTGCCTGTCAGGTAGATGCGGCCGGCATTCTTGTGCCACGAGTCGATAGTGCTTTGGCGCCAAGTATAATCGCCCATCAGGATGACGAACATCAGCGACACTACCAGCCCAGCTATATTTATTAAGGTATATAACTTGTTGTGCGACAGGAATCTGAAATAACTTTTCATATTTATTCGTTCTTGATACTGTTTACGGGATTCTCGTTGGCGGCGCGCCAGCTCTGGATGACGACGGTCATAATGGTGACGGCGGCGACGGCAAGAAGAGCCAGCGGGAAGAGCCACCAGTAGATGGGAGTGCGCTCGGCAAACGACTGGAGCCACTGGTGACCGATGTACCAGGCCAATGGAGCAGCGACGGCAAAGCTGAGGAGCAGCAGCCAAACGTAACGGCGGCCGAGTAACTGGAGCACCTGACTCGTGGAAGAGCCGAATACCTTGCGGATGCCTATCTCCTTGCGACGGTACTCGGTCTCGAACATCGTGAGGCAGAAGACCCCGATGAGGGTGATAATGAGGCAGATGGCGGCGAACCACAGCACCTGGCGGATGAAGCGAAACTCTTCCTGATAGAGGCGCTCCAACTCCTGGTCGAGGAACTTCGCCTCTACCTCCTCGCCGCTGCCCATAGACGTGAGCCGCTCACAGACCTGCCGCCGTACGGCCAGCTTGTCAACACCGGCATCCACGCGTATGTTCACGATTCCAAGCTGGTCGCCCCAGCTGCTATACTTCTCGCCAAAAATGACGAAGGCAACGGGATCCTGCGTGCGGTCCTGACGGGTGGAGGCATAGCGGACGTTCTCGCACACGCCGATGACGGTCAGGTCGTTCTGCAGCAGCGGCTTGTCGAGCTCCACCCACGGCCACTGCCTGCGGGCGGCCTCGTTGATGATATAGACGTCGCCGTCGTGCTCGTTGAAGTCGCGGCCCTCGATGACCTTGATGCCCATCGTGCGCAGGTA
>JAILKU010000139.1 GCA_024693505.1 Bacteroidaceae bacterium
TGATGACGAGAATCAGAGCAAGCCCCAGCAGACGGCTGTTCATCTGCGAGCGCAGAACTTGTCGCTGCTGGGCAGCCTGTGTCATCTGATGGTCGTGCTGTAGGCGATGGATTCGGGCCGTAGCGGCCGAGGCTTCCTGGGTACGCACCGAATCGGTAAGGGCGACCATCAGCCTCGTCTCTTCGAGTGCTGCAGCAACCTTCCCCTGCTCTTCGTGCATACCAGAGAGCAGTCGCAACAGCTCAATACGCGTATAGCTGCCGTCGCTCCTCAGCCAGTCGGCAATGTGCTGCTCCAGCTTGTCGTAGTCTTGTTCATAGTAGAGCTGATAGGCCTGGGTCAGATGGAAGAGCTCGTCGTGGCAAATGCTGTCATGCTCGCTGACGGCACGGGCCAGGGCTGTGCTCATGGCATCGGTATCCTCGGTTTGCAGATACACTTGCCCCAGCATCAGCTGGCATTGTGCCCTGAAGAGAGACGAGTCGGCATCGGCCATCGCGTAGGCCCGCTGCAGGCTGCTGGCGGCCCTACCATAATTGGCCTGAGTGAACTCCGCCATGCCTATGTTATAATAGGTATGGGCTATCTTTTGCACCTCCTGGGTCTGCTGAGCCGCCTCGAGCATCTTCTGCAGGCGTTCGGCCTGAAGCAGGAACATGTTTTTCTGCTCGTAGAAACGGGCCAGGCGGCTGTTCAGCTCGTACTGCACCTCCGCCCCTACCCCATCCATGTCGGCTGCCTGGAGCCATAGTTGGAGCGCGCTGTCCTCCTGTTCGTGCTGCATGCAGTCTTCTCCCTGACGAAGCAGGCGCATGGCCTGGGCCGCAGGCTTCTCGGAAATCACCGAGTGGCACCCCGTGCCAAGGATGGCAAACAGGCCGAGGAGGAGGGTTAAGAACATAATCTTTTTCATTCCGATATAGTTTTTGGAACGTTTGCGGGGGCAAAGTTACATCATTTTTTTTCGCCTTGCAAGAGGGTGCGTACACTTGTATATGCTGCGAAAGGGCACTTTCTCCTGTTTCACGCTGATTTTCAGCTGTATATATGAATATCGATATGTATATATACAATTTGGGGCACAGGCTTTCAAAATCTTGGGCACAGGCTTTTACGCTATAAAACAAAGGCCTATCCGCATAAAACGGAAGGCCTTGTGCGGGTGTATTATTTGCATGCCGGGCGTCGGTTAATTTACATTTTCCCTATTCAAACCTATAGTCGTGGAAGAACCACCTTCCCTTGGCGAAGCGGGCCTTCAGGTAAATGGCGTTGAAACAGCCGCGAGCCGACAGATAGCCCATGAAGGTGTATGCCGGCTGAGCCTCGACGGCTGTAGCCAGAGTGGTGAGCAGCAGGCGGTCTTCTATCGTTAACTCCTTGGGTAACAAGGGGGTAAGGCCCATCCGCCCGGCGTCGTCAAGTCGCAGCATTACGGCGTATTCCTTCTGGAAGCTAAACTCATATTCCAGCAGTTCCAGATTGATGCTGCGGTTGATATCCCTGGCGTAGAGTATTAGTTCGCGTTCGGTATCGAACTTTTCCTGTTCCTTGTCGTGCCCTCCGTCGAGGTTGGCAAGTATCCTGCCGCCTTTTTGCCGGTTCACAATAGGCCAGATGTCGCTACTGAGGCTGGTTTTTGCCCAGTAGTCATACCTGCGGTTTTCCTGGCGCTCCAGGACGACTCCTTCTGCCACCGAATCTGTCTTCAGCCATTTGGAAACGACCTCGTTGCCATAAACAAACGGGTTTTTCAGATAGCGCAATTCGCCCGTAAACCAGCGGGCGGGCACCAGCACCGTATCGCCAGGCAGGGTGATGCTGCCATACCTTTTCTGCAACGTACGCCGGAGTGCGCTATTCTCCTTGGAATCAGCGTTTTGCAATGCGCCAAGCCAGCATAGTTCCCAATGTTCTCCGGCTGCGTTTGGTTGGTATATAACGAACTCGGAGGGCGGCAACTGCAACTTGCCGGCCTGGTGCATAGCCTCTGTGGGGCAGAGGTAGTAGCTGTCTCCGTAAGGCTTGTGGAAGCCCTTTCCCGTAGCGAAGTGTAGCGGTTCCATGTTCTCTATGCCTACAGTAGCTTGACTATCAACGAACTGGGCATAGAAACCATCAACCAGTTCCTGCTTGCTATAGGGGCGGGGTAGGGGGCGCTCCTGCCACTGAGCCAATATTGCCTGGCTGCTCAGGAGCAGACAGGCAATGATGAGGTTGTGGGCTTTCATAAGTCTTTCTTCTTAGGAATTAGCCGTAGTATTCTTTAGTTATTCTTCAGCATCTCGAAGAGTTTGTCGAGCTTCGGAGCCATGATAATCTCCGTGCGACGGTTGCGGGCGCGACCCTCAGCCGTCTCGTTGGTATCCACAGGCTTGAACTCGCCGCGGCCGCAGGGCTGAATCTGCAGGGGCTGAACGCCGTAGGTCTCAGTAAGGATGCGCACAACGCTGGTGGCGCGGATGACACTCAGGTCCCAGTTGTCCTGGAACACAGCCGTCTTGATGGGCACGTTGTCGGTATGACCCTCGATATAGACGTCGATGTCGGTCTGCTTGTTCAGCACCTGTGCCAGCTTGCCAAGAGCGTTCTTGCCCTGAGCATTCACGATGGCCTTGCCCGACTCGAAGAGCAGTTTGTCGCTCATCGCCACATAGACCTTACCGCCTTCTTCGCGGACGGTCAGCTCATCGCTGCTGAATCCCAGCAGAGCATCCTTCACATTGCTGAGCAATGCCTGGACGCGCCGGTTCTGCTCGTTGATCATGCGCTGCAGTTCGGCGATGGTCTTCTCGCGATCGGAGAGCTGGTTCATCTTCTCGGCCAGCGAGCTGCTCAGCTTCTGGTTCTCGTTCTGGTTACTGGCCAGAAGCGACAGGTAGTTTTTCACGCTGCCCATCAGTCGTTCGACGTCTTCGCTCAGCGCTGCATTCTGTCCGCGAGCTCCGTAAAGTAACTCAGCCAGGCTGTCGCGACTCGTGATGGCTGCCCATCGGCCAGCTTCACTCAATTGAAACGATTTTTTGCTTGCACACGATGAAGCAAGCAGGAGAACGGTCAAAATTGCCGTCAGAAATCCAAATTTTCTCATCTTTCTTCCAGATTAATAAATTGGTAATACATAAATTTTCTTCACTAAAAGGCTGTTATTCAGAGCGGTAAAGCTCTTTCTTGGTCTCTGAGAATCGATTATTTCGCGCCGCCTCGGCCGGAGGGCGGGAAAAACGGATTCTCGAGAGGCATCAGAAGAACTTTGTCTCCTTGCCGAGCACCTCGCTCAGCAGCAGGTTGGCCAGTCGGCTTGTGCCGAGACGAAGCCACTGGTTGGTGAGCCACTTCTCGCCAAGCACTTCTTTTACTATTGTATAATATACGAGCGCATCGTGAACGGTGTTCAGTCCGCCGGCCGGCTTGAAGCCAATCTGGATACCCGTCTTGTCGTAGTACTCCTTGATGGCCTGGCACATAACGTAGGCTGCTTCGGGCGTAGCGGCCGGTTTCTCCTTTCCTGTGCTCGTCTTGATGTAGTCGGCTCCTGAGTACATCGCCAGAATGCTGGCCTTCTTGATGTTCTCGGCGCTGCCCAGCAAACCGGTTTCCAGGATGACTTTCATCTTCTTGTCGCCGCAGATGGCCTTCAATTCGCCGATTTCATCGCAGACCGTTTCGTAGTCGCCGCTCAGGAACTTGCCTACGCTCATCACGATGTCTATCTCCGTTGCGCCGTCCTTGATGGCGAGTGCCGTCTCTACGGTCTTCACTTCAATCAGTGCCTGCGACGAGGGGAACGAGCCGCTGACGCAAGCTACCTCGACGCCCTCTACCTCCAAGCTCTGGCTGACGATCTGCGCGAAACAGGGATAGACGCAGATGGTAGCCGGGTGGGGGAGATCGGGATATTGATTGTCGAAGTCGTTTACGCGCTCAGTAAACTTGAGGACGCTCTCCTCGCTGTCTGTCGTCTTCAGGGTCGTCAGCTCTACGCTGCCCATCAGGAATTTCTTTACCTCGAGCGTATCGTTCTCAGGCACTTTCTGCTCGATGATTCGGGCCACTTTTGCAGCTATCTCGGCATCATCAAGCTTGGTGTTGTACAGGCTCAGGGTCTGCTCATACTTGTTTATTACTTCTGCCATTATACTTTTAATTTAGGGTTGTTCTTATGTCGTTCCTTGTCTCTTTTTGTCTTCTTCTCGAAGCTCTTTTCGAGGGCTTCCGTCAGGTCAACACCCGTCTGGTTGGCCAGGCAGATGAGCACCCAGAGCACATCGGCCATCTCCTCGCTGGGGTCTTGGCTCTCACCGTCCTTGAAGGACTGTTCGCCGTACTTTCTCGCCATGATGCGAGCCAGTTCGCCCACTTCCTCAGTCAGTACCGCCATATTCGTCAGCTCGCTGAAGTAGCGCACACCATAGGTCTTAATCCATTCATCTACACGCTCTTGTGCCTCTTTAATCGTCATTTCCTTTATTCCTTATTCTTTGTGTCCATACAAATTGTCACAGGTCCGTCGTTCACCAGCTCGACCTTCATATCCGCTCCAAAGACCCCCGTACCCACTTTTTTGCCCATTCCATCGCTCATTTTGCGGCAGAATTCTTCGTAGAGGGGTACCGAAATCTCGTGCCTCGCAGCCCTCAGCCAGCTGGGGCGATTCCCCTTCTTGTAACTGGCAAAGAGCGTGAACTGACTGACAACCAGCGCCTCGCCGCCCACATCCATTATGGAGCGGTTCATGACGCCCTGTTCATCATCGAAAACGCGCAGGGCCAGCACCTTGCGTACCAGCCATTCTACGTCCTCGCTGGTGTCGTCCTCGCAGACGCCCAGAAGGATGAGGAAGCCTGCTCCAATGCGCGAATGAATCTCGCTGCCAATGCTTACTGATGCGTGCTGAACACGCTGAATTACTATTCTCATTCTGCAAAGATAGTGTTTTTACCTTATATAAAAAAGCATTTAACGCTATTTAATGTTTCTTTTTGTACTCTTTTCGGATAGGGTAGGGCGTTCTCCCTTCTTTTTGTCATTAGGAAAATTCTTTACTCTCCTTGATCTTTCTGATTAATCGTCCAGGAGGTCTTTTTCTGCCTACGCCTTCAAATTTTGCTAGACCCGGGTCCCGCAAATTTTCAAAGGCCTTTCCGCAAATGCGCGATGCGCTTTATGATTTCTACCGACGGAATCCGCCTTTTTGGAATGATGACAAATTCTTTACAAACTGCGCTCAGTTTGTTATTCCTAATCCTCTTCTTGTCCGTTCTTGTCCCGGAAGAAATTGTAGATGATTTGCGCCTTCGATTCGCCCACAATCTCCCTCAGTTCCTCAATCCCAGCGCCCTGAATCCTCTTTACGCTATGCAGCTTCTTCAGCAACAGTTCCTTTGTCTTGGGTCCGATGCCTTTAATCTCGTCTAACTGACTGGCTATCTGATGCTTACTGCGCTTTTCGCGATGGAATTTTATGGCATATCTGTGCACTTCGTCCTGAATCTGAGTGAGCAGTCTAAATAGGGCACTGTCTGGCTTCATCCCAATCGTTTGCGGAGGGAAGCCGAAGAGTAGTTCGTGCGTCCTGTGCTTGTCGTCTTTCGCGAGGCCTGCGATAGGGATTTCCAGGTGCAGTTCGTCCTCTACAACCTGCCTTACCACCTCCATCTGACCCCTTCCGCCATCCGTAATGATCAGGTCGGGTAGGGGAGTCTCTTCCTCTATCATCCTGCTGTAGCGGCGGCGCACCACTTCCTGCATACTGGCGTAGTCATCGGGACCCTCGACCGTCTTGATGATGTAGCGGCGATAATCGGCCTTGCTGGGCTTACATTTCTTAAATACGACACAGCCCGCTACAGCATCCGAACCGCTTATGTTGCTGTTGTCGAAACACTCTATCTGCATCGGCAGGCGGTCCATTCCCAGCGCGTCCTGCAGCTCCTTCATCAGTCTTACGCTCTTCTGCTCCGGATTCAGTTTGTCGCTTTGGTTCAACCGGTCCTTCTTGTACTGCAGGACGTTCAGTTTGCTCAGCTCCAGCAGCTTCTTCTTGTCGCCCTTTTGAGGTATTGTCGTTATCACATTTTCCAATGGAAGTTCCACGGGGAACGGTACGATAACTTCCTTACTTTCACTACCATAGCGACTGCGCATCTCTACAATTCCTGCAATCAAAAGCTCCTCTTTCGACTCGTCGAGGCGTTTCGCATATTCGAAGGTAAAGGCTTGATTGATGCAACCGTTCGTAACGTGCAGATAATTAATGTATGCCACCTTATTGTCGTCCTCTATATTGAAGACGTCTATGTTGTGAAGCGTATTGCTGACCACCTCGCTGCGGCTGCGATAGTTCTCCAGCAGGAGGTATTTCTTCTTGATGATTTCTGCTTCCTCAAAACGCATCTCAGCAGCCAAAGACTGCATTTCCTGCATCAGTTTACGCTCCAGAGCGGCTGTATTTCCCTTCAGAATCTCCACCGATTCAGCGATGTATTGCATGTATTCCTCGCGATCCTGACGACCAACACAAGGGCCTTTGCAGTTCTTGATGTGGTATTCCAGGCAGAGTTTGTGCTTTCCTGCCTCGATACTTTCCTTGGAAATCTTCTCGTGACAGCGGCGAAGAGGGTAGAGATTCTTAATCAAATCCAGCAGGGCATAGAGGGTCGGAACATGACTGTAAGGGCCGAAATACGTGCCATATTTCTTGTTGATTTTCCGTGTCTGGAATATGCGCGGCAGGTATTCGTTCGTTACGATAATGCTGGGGTAGGTCTTGCCGTCCTTCAGCAGGATATTGTAGCGCGGATTCCATTGCTTAATCAGGTTGTTTTCCAGTAGCAGAGCATCCTCTTCCGTATTGACGACAATGTACTTTATGTCCCTTATCTTGCTGACCAGAATGGCTGTTTTCCTGTTGTCGTGCTCCTTCGAGAAATACGAGTAAACGCGCCGCTTCAGGTTCTTGGCCTTTCCTACGTAGATGATTGTGCCGTTCTCGTCGAAATACTGGTAGCAACCAGGTTTTTCCGGCAGGTTTAGCACGATTCCGCGCAGGTATTCCTCTACCTGTTTCCGGTCATTTTTCGTTAACTCGTCTCCCATTCTCTCGCAGACTTTTTTATATCCTATTTATATCTTCATCAGGGTCGTCATCTCTACTTCCGGCCCAAATACGGCCCTTCCGTTCAGTCCTTCGATTGTCAGCTCGATGATGAAGTTGATAAAGACCTGCTTTGGGTTAAACTGCTTCACCAGATTGTATGCCGCCTTCATGCTTCCGCCTGTTGCCAACAAATCATCGTGGAGCAGCACAACATCGTTTTCTGTGATGGCGTCTGAGTGGATTTCAATCGTATCCTTGCCATATTCCTTCATGTATGATTCCTTTCTCGTATCGGCGGGCAGCTTGCCTGGCTTGCGACACATCACGAAACCGGCGCCAAGCTTGTATGCAAGGGCTGCACCAACAACGAATCCGCGACTCTCTATGCCCACTACTTTCGTTATGCCCTTGTCTTTGTACATCGCATAAAGCTCGTCTGTCATGATTTTCAGGCATTCAGCATTTTTAAACAAAGTGCTTACGTCTTTGAATTGGATGCCGGGAATTGGGAAATCTGGTACGTTTCTCAGATTCTTGATAAGCGTTTCATTATTCATAATCAGTATGTTATATTTAAAGTTATTATGTTTTGTTTCACGTGGAACTATCGTCCGAGAAGCACGAGCAGGACGTTTATGTCGCTTGGCGAAACGCCAGGTATCCGGCTGGCTTGTGCCAGAGTTTCAGGATCGATGCGCTTCAGCTTTTGTCGTCCTTCTGTCGAGATGGATTGGAGATTCTCATAATCGAAGTGTCCTCGGATGTGGATATTCTCGAGTCTCTGCATCTTGTCTGCAATTTCCCGTTCGCGTCGGATGTAGCCACTATACTTCATCCTCACTTCCGCAGCCTCGATGATTTCTTCTTTCCTGTCTTCAATCTTGTTGATTAAATCGGCGAATCTCGGTAAGTATTTGGCCAGGCTCATCATACTAAGCTGGGGGCGGGCGATGAGGTCAATCAGTTTGCATCCTCTTTCCAGCGGCGTTGAACCCAACGATTCCATTACTGGGTTTATTGTGCTGGCCTTCACGCTATAATTCTTGCAGAAAGTCTCGATTTCTTCGATTCTTTCCTTTTTCTTCAGCCAATGATTCAACCGTTCTGTCGTGGCCAAGTTTATCCGATGGCTCCGTTCCGTCAGTCGGGCGTCTGCATCGTCCTGACGAAGCAGAATCCTATATTCCGCCCGACTGGTAAACATTCTGTAGGGTTCATCTACACCTTTTGTGACTAGATCGTCAATCAATACACCGATGTATGATTCGTCCCTATGCATTACAAAAGGTTCGCTTCCACCGCATTTCAGCGCTGCATTCACGCCAGCAACGAGGCCTTGTCCTGCTGCTTCCTCGTAGCCGGTGGTTCCGTTAACCTGACCAGCAAGGAATAGACCGTCCAATAATTTCGATTCGAGAGAGTGGCGTAGCTGGGTCGGATCGAAGTAATCGTACTCTATGGCATAGCCTGGCCGGTAGATTCGCAGGTCGCGAAATGCCGGAATCAGACGCAGCGCCTCAATTTGAACGTCAATGGGCAGACTGCTGCTGAAGCCGTTGAGATAGTATTCCTGCGTATTTGTTCCCTCTGGTTCCAGGAAGAGTTGGTGCTGCTCGCGTTCTGCAAAGGTAACCAGTTTCGTCTCGATGCTCGGGCAATATCGCGGTCCGATGCTTTGGATCTGTCCGTTGTAGAGAGGCGAGTCGGGCAGTCCTTGGCGTAAGCGTTCGTGGACTGCAGGATTGGTGTAGGTTATCCAGCAGGGCAGTTGGGGTAGGGGTCTTTGCTCGCCCATGAACGAGAATTTGTGGAAGTCCGATTCGCCAGGTTGGCGTTCCATCTCGTCAAAATGGATGGAGCGGCCGTCGATTCTCACAGGCGTGCCGGTCTTCATTCTCCCAGCCGTTATGCCGTGCCTCGTAATGCTCTCTGTCAGGCATAGGCTGGCTGGTTCGGCGCTTCGTCCTCCAGGCAGCTTCGTCCGTCCGATATGCATCAGTCCGTTCAGGAATGTGCCAGCTGTAATGATGACGCAGTGGGCCCTGAGGGTTACGTCCAGATAGGTATAGACGCCAGTGACGTGCCCGTCTTCCACAAGGAGCTCTTTCACCTGGTCCTGCCAGATGCTCAGGTTCTCTGTGTTCTCGAGAATCTCCCTCCAGGCCCAGATGAATTTTCCCCTGTCGCATTGTGCCCTTGGGCTCCACATCGCAGGCCCTTTTGAGCGATTAAGCATCCGGAATTGTATGGCCGTTTTGTCGGTTACCTCTCCCATATGCCCTCCAAGTGCGTCTATTTCCCTGACAATCTGTCCTTTAGCTATTCCTCCGACGGCCGGATTGCAGCTCATCTGTGCGATTTTGTTCATGTCCATCGTCACCAGGCACGTTTTTGCACCCAGTCTTGCGCTTGCAGTTGCGGCTTCGCTTCCAGCGTGTCCTGCACCCACTACAATGACGTCGAATTTTAGCTCCATCTGCTTCTATTCCTCATTTTCAACTGCAAAAGTAGTGATTTTCTTGGAACATTTACGCACTTTTCTTGCCTAAATCACTTTTTTAAGTTAAATTTGCAGCCATTAAGATACCTAATTATAATTATTGCACGCAAAAAACATATAAAACTTCAATAATTTAATTCATTCATTTATGTGGTTAATCAATTCATCAATTGGTAGGAAAGTAGTGATGTCCGTCACCGGCATTGCGCTTGTCCTGTTCTTGACGTTCCATGCGTCAATGAACGTGGTAGCCCTCATCAGTGCCAAGGGCTACAACATGATTTGCGAGTTCCTGGGCGCCAACTGGTATGCCGTAGCAGCAACCGTTGGTCTGGCTGCGCTGGTGGCTCTGCACTTCATCTTTGCCATCTGCCTGACGCTTCAGAACAGGAAGGCCCGTGGCAACAACAGTTATGCAATCACCGACAAGCCCGCGAAGGTGGAGTGGGCGAGCCAGAACATGCTGGTGCTGGGCATCATCGTCATCCTGGGCATGTGCTTGCACCTGTGGAACTTCTGGTACAACATGATGTTTGCCGAGTTGGCCGGGACGGAGAACGTGGCCCTTGCCGCTAACGGTGTGTATCACATCGCCAAGACTTTCTCCTGCCCCGTCTTTACGGTGCTTTACATGATTTGGCTCTGCGCGCTGTGGTTCCATCTGAATCACGGCATCTGGAGCTCTGTGCAGACCCTCGGCTGGAGCGGCAAGATCTGGTTCAACCGCTGGCGTATCATCGGTTCTATCTATGCAACAATCATCATCCTGATGTTCGTGGCTGTAGCTCTGGCTTACTGCTTCGGCTACCGTCCTGCCGACTTCAACGAGGTTGTGCCGGCCATGTGTGGTGGTGCCTGTCTTTAATCTTACAGAAAACAAACAAAAGTTATAACGAATTATGGCAAAGACTATAAATTCAAGGATTCCCGAGGGACCAGTAGCAGAGAAGTGGACCAACTATAAGGCTCATCAGCGTCTGGTTAACCCCAAGAACAAACTGAGGCTCGATGTCATTGTGGTAGGAACAGGTCTGGCCGGAGCCAGCGCCGCTGCCTCGCTGGGCGAGATGGGCTTCAACGTATTGAACTTCTGCATCCAGGACTCTCCCCGTCGCGCGCACTCCATTGCCGCCCAGGGAGGTATCAATGCAGCCAAGAACTATCAGAACGACGGCGACTCGGTTTACCGCCTGTTCTACGACACGGTGAAGGGCGGCGACTATCGTGCCCGCGAAGCCAACGTCTATCGTCTGGCAGAGGTGAGCAACAGCATCATCGACCAGTGCGTGGCGCAGGGCGTTCCCTTTGCCCGCGAGTACGGCGGCATGCTGGCCAACCGTTCGTTCGGCGGCGCCCAGGTGAGCCGTACGTTCTACGCCAAGGGCCAGACGGGCCAGCAGCTCCTGCTCGGTGCCTACAGCGCCCTCAGCTGCCAGGTTAATGCCGGCAAGGTAAAGCTTTTCACCCGCTACGAGATGGAGGATGTGGTTATCGTTGACGGCCGCGCCCGCGGCATCATCGCCAAGAACCTCGTGACGGGCAAGCTCGAGCGCTTCAGCGCCAATGCTGTCGTCATCGCCACCGGCGGATATGGCAACACCTACTTCCTTTCGACCAACGCCATGGGATGCAACTGCACCGCTGCCGTTCAGTGCTATCGCAAGGGCGCCTACATGGCCAACCCGTCCTACGTGCAGATTCATCCCACGTGCATCCCCGTTCACGGCGACAAGCAGTCGAAACTGACGCTGATGTCCGAATCTCTGCGCAACGACGGCCGCATCTGGGTGCCCAAGAAGCTCGAGGACGCCAAGAAGCTGCAGGCCGGAACGCTGCAGGGCTGGGAGATTCCCGAGGAGGACCGCGACTACTATCTGGAGCGCCGCTATCCCGCCTTCGGTAACCTCGTGCCGCGCGACGTGGCCAGCCGCGCCGCCAAAGAGCGCTGCGACAAGGGCTTCGGCGTGAACAACACGGGCCTGGCCGTCTTCCTGGACTTCTCGGAGAGCATCAACCGCCTGGGCCTCGACGCCATGAAGCAGCGCTACGGCAACCTCTTCGACATGTACGAGGAGATTACCGACGTCTATCCCGGCGACCTGGCCAACGAGATCAACGGCGTGAAGTACTACAAGCCCATGATGATCTACCCTGCCATCCACTACACCATGGGCGGCGTGTGGGTTGACTACGAGCTGCAGACCTCCATCCCCGGCCTGTTCGCTATCGGCGAGTGCAACTTCTCCGACCACGGTGCCAACCGCCTCGGTGCATCCGCTCTGATGCAGGGCTTGGCCGATGGTTACTTCGTACTGCCCTACACCATCCAGAACTACCTGGCCGACCAGGCTATCTGGCCGAAGGTATCGACCGACCTGCCCGAGTTCGCAGAGGCAGAGAAGGCCGTCGATGCCGAAATCGACCGCCTGATGAACATCAAGGGCAAGCGCTCCGTTGACTCTATCCACAAGGAACTCGGCCACATCATGTGGGAGTACGTAGGTATGGGTCGCACAGCCGAAGGCCTGAAAACCGGTATCGAAAAGATGAAGGAACTGCAGAAGGAGTTCGACCCCAACCTGTTCGTTCCCGGTTCGAAGGAAGGTCTGAACGTAGAGCTCGACAAGGCTATCCACCTTCGCGACTTCTTCACGATGGGTGAGCTCGTGGCTCACGATGCCCTCTCTCGTAACGAAAGTTGCGGTGGTCACTTCCGCGAGGAATACCAGACCGAGGAAGGCGAGGCCAAGCGCGATGACGAGAACTTCTTCTATGTTGGCTGCTGGGAGTATCAGGGAAAGGACAAAGATCCCGAACTCATCAAGGAGCCTCTGGAATACGAAGCAATTAAGGTTCAAACGAGAAACTATAAGAACTAAGCATCATGGCAAAGAATATATCAGTTACAATTAAGTTCTGGAAGCAGAACGGCCCCAAGGACAAGGGCCATTTCGAT
>JAILKU010000149.1 GCA_024693505.1 Bacteroidaceae bacterium
TGCAGTTGACAAAAGCGTATGTGCCCAAATCAGTAACACTTTCAGGAATCGTGACTGACACGAGACTCGTACACCCGTCAAAGCCATGACTGCTTACATTAATCAGATTAGCAGGCAGAACCACCTGTTCCAAAGTCTTGCAACCTACGAACATTCTATCGGGCATCTCATTGTCACGGGTTTTCAATCCCTCCTTACCCTCAACAATACTGGCTTCAGCCAAGTCAAGTTCACGGAACGGCTCTTCGGACTTCTCTTTGGTCTTAGAGCGAAGAATCATTTCCTGAATCAGCTTGATATCATTACCATTCAAGGGACCAGCAACCTTTAGTTGGCTGACATGATACTTGATACTGTCGGGGATGGATTTTGATAAATGACCCGCCGAATCATTCGTAACTGACAACGAATGTTGTGCAAATGCCATTAGCGGCATCATTGCTACAACGGCTAAAAGAAGCCTAAACTTAGAACTTGAGACTTGGAACTTTTTCATATTGCTGGCTATTTACTAGTTTCTTTACTACTACGCTTTGAGCGATGAAAGCTTCTGTACTCATCCAACTCTATCTCTACATCAGGCTCTTGTAATTCACCTGTTCGAGGAAGGCAGAACTTCATGTAGCGGATGTTAAGTCCCCGCTCGAGCCACATTTTCTCATAATAGGTCTGAATATTAAGAACATTCGGATCGAGGCGATTGGGGGTACTCGGGTCTTGTAGAGAGGTTAAACTGTCTAAAGTGTCTTGCGAATATAAATCCTCTGTGCGGAAGAGCACAGGCAGATGATTCTTCTCCACCATATATGTGGTATAGGTGAAAAGGAAATTTGAATCGGTTTTCAGGTGAATGACTCCATAATCCCTTAAAAACTTGCGATAACGACACATGAAATACGTACTGGTAAGTCGTTTGCGCGGGTTTTTCATTTGCGGATCGCTGAAAGTGAGCCATATTTCCTGTACCTCATCCTCACTGAAGAAACGCTCAATGATTTCAATATTTGTCCGGAGAAAAGCAACATTCCGCAAACCTTCATGAATGGCTTGTGTGGCTCCGGTCCACATCCGGGCACCTTTAATGTCTACACCGATAAAATTCATCTGCGGGTATAGTTTGGCCAGCTCAACAGTATACTCTCCTTTTCCACAACCCAACTCAAGAACAATCGGATTGTCATTATGAAAATACTGCTCATGCCAGTGCCCTTTCATTTCAAAAGGAACATGTTCCACTACCGAATAAGGGTATTGGAACACGTTCTCATATCTTGCCATATCGGCAAATTTGGCCTGCTTACCTTTGCTCATTCAATAACGACTCTGGTCCAACCATGCTTGTCCTCAATCGTACCATACTGTATGCCACGGAGGGTGTCGTAGAGTTTCTTGCTGACGGGACCTGGTTTGTCGCCAAAGCTGAAGCGCTTTCCTGTATCCAGATCATCAATATAGCTGATAGGGCTGATTACTGCGGCTGTCCCGCAAGCTCCAGCCTCCTCGAAGGTCTCGAGCTCTTCCTCAGGAATCGGACGGCGCTCCACCTTCATACCCAAGTCCTCTGCAACTTGCATCAAGCTCTTATTGGTGATACTGGGCAGAATGCTGGTCGACTTCGGTGTAACGTATGTATTCCCCTTGATACCGAAGAAATTGGCAGCGCCACACTCATCCATATACTTTTTCTCCTTCGCATCGAGATAGAACTCACATGCATATCCTTTCTCATGTGCGAGATTGTTGGCAAACAGACTTGCTGCATAGTTGCCACCTACCTTATATTTACCTGTTCCGAGCGGAGCAGAACGGTCAAAGTCGCGAATAATAACATATGGATTAGCAGAAAAACCACCTTTAAAATACGGTCCTACAGGTGTGACGAAAATCATAAACAAATATTCTTTTGCCGGATGAACACCCACCTGAGCACTTGTACCGATGATAAGAGGACGCAGATAGAGCGTAGCACCACTCTCATAGGTAGGAATCCACTCCTGATTCAGGCGAACCACCTTCTTCACCATCTCTTCAAACTTCTCTGTGGGCAGTTCGGGCATCAGGATGCCACGGCATGTGGACTGCAGACGTTCAGCATTGTCCTTCACGCGGAAGATGCGAACCTTGCCGTCTTTGCAGCGATAAGCCTTCAAACCCTCGAAAGCCTCCTGACCATAGTGCAGGCAGGTG
>JAILKU010000096.1 GCA_024693505.1 Bacteroidaceae bacterium
ATATAAACGTGGACGGCGGCTCGACTTAGTCCGGACAACAACAGAGCTTCCCCACATACCCAACAAAGGTCGGTTACCATATAACCAGTGTTCTTTGACTTAATGATACAAACAAAACCTTACAGCAGAAGGCGGCAGTAATTTTACCAGACCCGGGTGTAAATTTTACTAGACCCGCCTCGCGTAAGAAAAAGACCCTCCCCCAGCCCCTCCCGAAAGGAGGGGAGAGGGGCTGGCGCCGGGGTAGGCACAGGAGAGATCCGACAACGGAATGGAGTAGGAAGCAAGGGTGGCATGGCCAGCCGAAAGCGAGCTTTCTTCTCAGCTCTCACTCCTTTGCATTTTGATTTTCTCTAAACGACCACAGGAAAAGCGAAACGTATCGGTCTGCAGATGTTAAAAAAGGTTAAAGTCTATAGGTGATAGTACCAACGACTCAGTTTTTTTTGTAAATTTGCAACGGAATAACCAAAAACATTTATAGATATGAAGAAATTTACACTCATTTTGATGGCTGCGGCCACATTGTGCACCCCTTCTTTCGCACAGAACAGGGTGAGGAACATTTATACCAGTGCAAACAAACTGAATGTTGATCTGCTCAAGAGTACAGACGAGACTGTACAAGTGAACCGCACGCTGATGGGCGGTTACAACACCATCTGCCTGCCCATGACGCTGACGGGAGAACAGTTGGCTAATGCGGCTAAGGATGTCCAGGTGGAGCGTCTCGCTGCAATTCGTCAGGAAGGCAGTACGCTCTACATGTATTTCCTGGATTGCACCCAGGAGGGTATCAAGGCTGGTGAGCCTTATCTGATCTTCTCGCCCATCACGCAGATGCTGCGCGCAAAGAACACGGAGAACAAGGGCATCAGCACCGAGCTGAAAAGTGTGACCATGAGCGACGGCGAAGGTAACACCGTTACGTTCGGCAGCAGTTGGGAAGCCCTGCAGGTAGCCGGCCGCTATGGTATTCCCGCACAACAGGATACTTACCTGCTGGAGAGCGTGCTCATCCGTACTGAAGCCGACAAGACGTTCCTGCCGACCCGTTGCGGCTTTACATGGGACGAGCAGTCGGGTTCTGCCACGAATCTGGAGATCAAGCACGTGACAAGCCTGAGCGCCATAGGTACGACCGCCCTTCAGCGCGTAGCCGACCAGGACGGCGTGGTGGACGTCTATGACACAAAGGGCACCCTGGTGAAGAAGGGTGTTCGCATCAACGAGGCCAAGAAGAGCCTGCCGCGTGGTATTTATGTCGTTGGCGGAGAGAAGATAGCCGTACAATAGGAAAGTAAGACTCGTAGGAGCCTACATACCATATAGGATATATACTCCCCAGCCAGAAGGAAGAGCATTCTGACTGGGGAGTACTTATAAAATACAAAATGGAAGGATATATTTCACAAATTATCGGTCCTGTGGTGGACGTTCACTTCCCCGAAGCCGAGGGGAAGCATCAGTTGCCGGCTATTCACGAGGCACTGGCTGTCCAGCGTGAAAATGCGGCTCCGCTGACGGTGGAGGTACAGCAGCACATCGGAGAGAAAATGGTCCGCACGGTGGCGATGGAATCTACCGACGGCTTAAGACGGCAGATGAAGGTTCAAACACTGGGCACCCCCATCTCCATGCCTGTGGGCGAGCAGATCAGGGGACGTCTGATGAATGTCACGGGCGACAGCATTGACGGTATGCGCCCCCTGGACCGTACCGGAGCCGCCTCCATTCATCATGAACCGCCTCATTTCGATGAGCTAGCCACGTCCCACGAAGTGCTGAGCACGGGCATCAAGGTCATAGACCTGCTGGAGCCTTATGTGAAGGGCGGCAAGATTGGTCTCTTCGGCGGTGCCGGCGTGGGTAAGACGGTGCTCATCATGGAGCTCATCCATAACATTGCCAAGGAGCACAACGGCTTCTCCGTGTTTGCCGGTGTGGGTGAACGAACGCGCGAGGGCAATGACCTGCTCCGCGAGATGATTGAGTCGGGCGTAATCAAATATGGATCGGAGTTTGTGAAGGGCATGGAGGAAGGTCATTGGGACCTGTCGAAGGTTGACTATAATGAGGTTGCCAAGTCGAATGCCACATTGGTCTTCGGCCAGATGAACGAGCCGCCCGGTGCCCGTCTGTCCGTGGCGCTCTCGGGCCTGACGGTTGCAGAGTCTTTCCGCGACTCGGGAAAGGAAGGTGCCGACATCTTGTTCTTCATTGACAATATCTTCCGTTTTACGCAGGCCGGTTCCGAGGTGTCCGCCCTATTGGGCCGTATGCCTTCGGCGGTTGGCTACCAGCCTACTCTGGCCACGGAAATGGGACGTATGCAGGAGCGTATCACCTCCACCAAGCACGGCTCCATCACTTCGGTACAGGCTGTCTATGTGCCCGCCGACGACCTGACGGACCCGGCTCCCGCCACTACGTTTACTCACCTGGATGCCACAACGGTGCTGAGCCGTAAGATAGCCGAGCTTGGCATTTATCCGGCAGTAGATCCCCTGGAGTCCACCTCACGCATCCTCGACCCCAATATCGTGGGTGAGGAGCATTATAATACAGCTCAGCGTGTGCGCCAGATCCTCCAGCGCAACAAAGAACTGCAGGACATCATTGCCATCCTGGGCATGGAGGAATTGTCCGACGAGGATCGTCTGACCGTGAACAGGGCCCGCCGCATCCAGCGCTTCCTGTCCCAGCCCTTCGCTGTGGCAGAGCAGTTTACGGGTGTACCCGGTGTGACCCTCCCTGTGTCCGAGACGATTCGCGGTTTCCGCATGATACTGGATGGAGAGTGCGACTACCTGCCCGAGCAGGCTTTCCTGAACGTAGGTCCTATTGATGAGGCTATCCGTAAGGGTGAAGCCATGCTGAAGGAGATAAGCAATTAGAAAAAGGAATCATGAATATGCCTATACTTCTTACTGTAACGACTTCTGGCGGCGTACTGGTGAATACGCATGTTGAAAGTGTCTCCCTGCCGGGCAGCGAGGGTGCTTTCACCGTCCTGAACAGTCATGCCCCGCTCGTTGCCAGCCTGACAGCAGGAGATATCGTTTACGCAGTGGGGGGTGAGACACGAAGCCAAAAGATAGAACGGGGCTTTGTGCGGGTGCTTAACAACAAAGTGGAAGCCTGTGTAGAACTGTGACGATGAACTGGAAACTGGTCATAATCGGAGTACTTGCCGGGTTCATGAATGTTCCCCTTGCGGCGCGGGCTGCCGAAGGGGAAGAAGTGAATGCCATTGAGATTGTCATGGGACATATCAGTGACAGCTACGAATGGCATATCACGAATATCGGCGAACACGAGCTGACGCTTCATTTACCTGTCATTGTAAGAAGCAAGGACGGCTGGCATTGTTTCTCCTCAAGCCGTTTGCATGGAGGTCATGAGTACCAGGGCCTTCATATTGCTTCGGAAGGGCCTTATGAAGGCAAGATCGTGGAGCGCCTGGCTGACGGCAGTGAGCACCGCCCTCTCGACCTCTCAATTACCAAGACCACAGCAGGCCTGTTTGTGAACAGTCTGGTTCTGGTCGTCCTGATCCTGGGTGTAGCGCGGTGGTATCGCCGTCACCGGAGTACGTCAGACGCCCCAGGCGGTTTTGTCGGCATAATGGAAATGCTCATCACGATGCTGGTGGACGAGGTGATAGAGCCTTGTATCGGTCCCAACTACCGGCGTTTTGCACCCTATCTGCTTACTGCCTTCTTCTTTATCCTCATCAATAATCTGATGGGCCTCATCCCTATTTTCCCGGCAGGCAGTAACGTGACAGGCAACATAGCCGTTACCCTGGTGCTGGCTATGGCCACCTTCTTGGCCGTCAATCTTTTTGGCACGAAGCATTATTGGAAGGATGTTTTATGGCCCGATGTGCCCTGGTGGCTAAAGGTGCCCCTGCCCATTATGCCCTTTATTGAGTTTATCGGCCTTTTCACCAAGCCCTTTGCACTGATGATCCGACTCTTTGCCAATATCATGGCAGGTCACTCCGTCATACTCATTCTTACCTGCATCGTCTTTGTGACGGCCCGAATGGGAGCGGCAGTCAACGGCTCGATGATAGTCGTCTCCATGCTCTTGAGTATTTTCATGAACTGCCTGGAATTGCTTGTAGCCTTTCTTCAGGCCTATGTCTTCACGATGCTTTCCGCCGTTTTCATCGGCCTGGCTCAGGAATCGCCCCATGCAGAAGAAGAACATTCCTCCGAATCGAATAGCGATGTGAATTAATAAATAACATACAAATTAAATAAACATAAATTAGAGAAAATGGAAACATTAGGTATTTTCGGCGCCGCTATCGGCGCAGCTCTCGCCACTATCGGTGCAGCGTATGGAATTGGTAAAATCGGTACTGCCGCCATGGAAGCTATCGGCCGTCAGCCTGAGGCAGCCGGTAAGGTGCGTACCAGTATGATCATCGTGGCTGCCCTTATTGAGGGTGCAGCCCTGTTTGCAATTGCAGTGTGTTTCATGGCTCTCCGCTAACCGCCCGGCACTTCATGAACGTGTTGAACGTAGATTCTTAAACAACAAACGTTATCATGGGACTTTTACAACCTGAATCAGGATTGCTTTTCTGGATGGCGCTGGCTTTTGGCGTGGTCTTCGTCCTGCTGGCGAAATACGGCTTTCCCGTCATTCTGAAGTCCATTGAGGAACGCAAGGATTTCATCAGTACCTCTTTGGCCGAGGCTCATGAAGCCCGTCAGCAGGTGGCCCAAGTGGAAAGTACCTGTCAGGCACTTCGTGCAAAGACTGAGACTCAGCGCATGCAAATCCTGCAACAGGCTGCAGACCTGCGCAATCAGTTGATAGCAGTTGCCCAGAAAGATGCTGATGCGGAGAGGGAACGCCTAGTGGCTGATGCCCGGCAACAAGCGGAGTCGGAGAGACAAGCTATCCTGCGCGATGCAAATGGTCAGGTGGTGATGATGGCTATTGCCCTGACGGAGCGTCTGTTGCGCAGTAATCTGCAGGACAAGGAGGCACAGACCGCCCTTGCCGAGCAGCTCCTGAAGGAAATCAACTCAGAAAAGGCGAATCAGTCATGTACACAGGGTTAATAGCCAAACGATATGCTACTGCACTTGCTGACTTTGCCGAGCAGGAAGGGCAAGAGCGCCAGGTATATGAAGAGGTCTTGCGTTGGAATGCACGCTATGAGAAGGACAATAGCATAAGGGAACAACTGACGTTGCCCATTTTGTCCAAAGAAGCCAAACAGGCTCTCTTTAGGGAATGGATGGGTGGTGAGGTTAGCCTTTCGCTGGACCGCTTTTTTGCGTTGGTGCTGAATCACCAGCGTGAGAAATTCCTTCATTTCATCTTTAATTCCTATGAAAGGATTTACAAGAAGCGACATGGCATTGTAGATGTCACGATTACTACAGCCAGTTCTATAGATGAAGGTACGGCGCAGAAGATAGCCCATCTGGCTTGCAAGGATGATGAAGGGACAGAGGTTCATTTGCATCAGCAGGTGGATGACTCCCTCATCGGCGGTTTCATCTTCCGGATGGACGACCGTCTTTTCGATGCCAGCCTCTCTCGCCAGCTAGCTCTGCTCAGGCAGCAATTTCAGTAAAGGAAATACAAAAAAAGAACTATGAACAAAGAAAACATAAAACCGGCAGAGGTTTCCGATATCCTGCTCGCTGAGTTGCAGCAGATAGATCTCTCGGCCCGCTATGCCGAGGTAGGAACTGTCCTTCAGGTCGTAGACGGCGTTGTTCGCATCTATGGATTGCAGAATGCCGAGGCGAACGAGTTGCTGGAGTTTGACAATGGCATAAGGGCCGTGGTTATGAACCTGGAAGAGGACAATGTAGGTGCCGTGTTATTGGGTTCGACCGAGGGTGTCCGCGAAGGTGACTTGGTGCGCCGGACAGGGCGGACGGCATCCATCCATGTCAGCGAGCAGATGATGGGGCGTGTGATCAATCCGTTAGGGGAACCCATTGACGGACATGGACCAATTGGCGGTAACCGCATAGAAATGCCCTTGGAGCGCAAAGCCCCCGGTGTTATCTTCCGTCAGCCTGTAAACCAACCGCTACAGACAGGCCTGAAGAGTGTGGATGCCATGATTCCCATAGGTCGCGGACAGCGCGAGCTCATCATTGGTGACCGTCAGACAGGAAAGACTGCCATTGCCATTGATACCATCATCAACCAGCGTCGTAACTTCGAGAACGGGGAACCCATTTATTGCATTTACGTGGCTATCGGACAAAAGGCATCTACCGTTGCGGCATTAGTCGAGACCTTGCGGCGCTATGGTGCCATGGACTATACGACAATCGTTTGCGCAACCGCAGCCGATCCTGCAGCGCTGCAGTATTTTGCCCCCTTTGCCGGAGTAGCCATTGGCGAGTTCTTCCGCGATACAGGGCGTCATGCACTTGTCGTCTATGACGATCTGTCGAAACAGGCTGTGGCATACCGCGAACTATCGCTCGTACTTCATCGTCCCTCTGGCCGCGAGGCATACCCTGGTGACATCTTCTATCTGCATTCCCGCTTATTGGAGCGTGCCGCCAAAATCATAGAACAGCCCGAGGTGGCCCGTCAAATGAACGATCTGCCCCAGTCGATACGTGATCTAGTAAAGGGTGGCGGTTCCTTGACAGCCCTGCCAATTATTGAAACACAGGCCGGCGACGTTTCTGCTTATATCCCCACCAACGTCATCTCTATAACAGACGGACAGATTTTCCTGGATACAAATCTTTTTAACCAAGGCAATCGTCCCGCTATTGATGTGGGTATTTCTGTCTCCCGCGTGGGAGGTAACGCTCAGATCAAAGCCATGAAGAAAGTGGCGGGTACGCTTAAGATAGACCAAGCGCAGTACCGTGAGCTGGAGGCCTTCTCAAAGTTCAGCAGCGAGATGGACCCCGTAACGGCTCAAGTATTGGACAAAGGCCGAAAGAATACCCGTCTGCTTGTGCAGCCGCAGTATTCGCCAATGCCGGTAGAAGAACAGATTGCCGTGCTTTATTGCGGTACGCATGGCCTAATGCATAATATCACGCTGGAACAAGTGCCTGAGTTCGAGAAGCGGGTGATTCAAGAGCTTCGTTCTACGGACGTTCTCGATACATTGCGCACAGGCAAGATAGACGAAACGGTGGAGCGGGAAATTGAAGAGGCGGCTCAAAGGGCTGCAAACTTGTAACTCACCAGTTAAGAGATTCTACAAGATGCCTACACTGAAAGAGATAAAAGCACGCATAGGTTCTGTACAGCAGACGCTGAAAATTACGTCTGTGATGAAAATGGTGGCCTCGGCAAAGTTCCATCGTGCTCAATCATCGGCCAAGGCTCATGCAATCTATTACGAGCAACTCAATGAAATTCTCAAGGCCGTTTGTTCTAAAAACGGAATGGCTCCACTGCCGGCGTTAGCAACTTCTCATCAGATATCTCAACGCGCTATCGTGTTGGCCTTCGCCTCTGACAATTCCCTTTGCGGACGTTTTAACGCAAATGCCATAAGAGCTCTTGACGAAGCTATCCACCAGTTGAGGAACGAGGGCTTTTCCAACATAACCGTCATTCCCGTTGGCGAGAAGATACGCCAAGCCACTGTTAAAGCAGGCTATGCCGTTGACTCAAATCTACATGCAGTAGCAGGAAAGGATGCTGCCGTGGCTCTTCCCGCCATGGCCAGAGTATTGGTTGATTACTATGTGTCTGGCGCTGTTGACTGTGTGATGATGGTCTATAACCATTTCTATTCCATGGGTCATCAGGAACCGTTTGTTGAAAAGCTCCTGCCCCTTGACCTGCCTCCTTTCGATCAGGATCTTCAGATGCCCGATTATATTTTCGAACCAGATCCCCGCCAATTATTGGAAAGACTGCTCCCCACCATTCTGCATGCTAACCTGACGACCCGCTACCTGGATGCAGCAATGGCCGAGCATGCTGCCAGAACCGTTGCCATGCAGACTGCGACCGACAATGCCCAGGAACTGCTTGACGAATTATCTCTTTCCTACAACAAACAGCGGCAGCAGGCCATCACAAATGAATTGGCCGACATTACGCAGGGCAAGGAACAGGGCTGAGTAAAAAAAGCCACCACCTATCGTTTCACTTAAGATAAATTATGAATCGGCTATCATTAGTTCTTCAGATCCTCTTGCTGATGTTTCCATTAGCAAGTAAAGCTCAGGAAGTGAGAATTACCCTCCAAAATCCTACTCGTCTCCAGCGGCACCAGGTGGTAGCCTTACAGTCTGATAGCATTTCTGCCCGCTTGGGTCTGACGGTCACAGCCTCAAACCTTGTTATCAAGGATGCTGCCGGAGTGGAAGTTCCATATCAGCTTACCCGCGACGGAGAATTGCTTCTCTTTGCATCTGTCCGTCCCCTGGGGCAAGCCTCTTTTACAATTCGGGCGGGCAGAGCAACTCAATTTAAGAGTAGCGTATTTGTACGGCAATATCCATGGCGATTGGACGATTTGGTTATCGAGAATGACTGTTCGGGCTACCGTTTCTATGGGCCTGCCCTTCAGCGCAAGGGAGAGCGTGGTTTCGGTATTGACGTCTGGCTGAAGAATACTTCAGAGATGATTGTAGATAGTCTCTATCGCATGCAACAACGTGGTATTAGTTTCCATTTGAATCACGGGTTGGGCATGGATTGTTACAATGTAGGTCCTTCTTTGGGATGCGGAGCGCCTGCACTTATAGAGGCAGACTCCCTCCTCTTCCCCTGGTGCTATGAGAAATACGAGGTTCTTGAGAACGGTCCTCTTCGCCTTTCTGTCCGGCTGGATTTTGCTCCTGTTGCAAAGGGACGTTACGGGATCGTTACTGAGCACCGCCTGGTCGTAATGGAGCGTGGTTCCGATTTCACACAGCTTACTGTTTGGTATGATGGTTTGCAGACCCCTGCAACTGTAGCGGCCGGTACGGTGATTCACGAGGCAGACACAGAGAGTATAAAACTGGGGCGCAATTATGTCAGTTATGCAGACCCGACTGGAAATGCTGAGCAACAGAACTGTCAGATCTATGTGGCTACTCTGTTTCCGGAAAAGTCCTGCCACACAAAACGTTTAATGTACAAGCAACCTGTGAATGGTATTGCCGGGCATGCTGTCGGCATTTGGCACAACGTCCAGAACAACCAGCAGCTCACTTATTGGTTTGGTTCTGCATGGAGTGAGTATCGTGTGCGCAGCCAAGCCGAGTGGGATCTTCGCATCCGGCAATTCCTGACGGAAAAGAAACAGCCGTTCATCGTAAAATACGAATAGGGGTATTTCGGCATCATTTATACTCGCTTAACGACGTTTGTTCCCAAAAACTCGCGTCCAGCCAAATAAAATTTCCTGTTCTGTCCGTTCTTACCTTTTTTTTTCGTACTTTTGCATTCGATTTAACTTTTATAACATTTTATGTCTATTCTGATCGTATTTAAGCTTTTGGGTTCACTGGCCCTCCTCATGTTCGGTATGAAATCCATGAGCGATAGTCTCCAGAAGATGGCAGGTCCCCAGTTGCGCCATGTCTTGGGAGCCATGACCACGAATCGTTTCACCGGTGTGCTTACCGGTGTATTTGTCACGGCAGCAGTCCAAAGTTCTACGGCGACAACACTGATGACCGTGTCGTTCGTCAATGCCGGTCTGCTCACTCTAGCCCAAGCCATCAGTGTAATTATGGGTGCTCACATTGGCACAACTGTTACGGCATGGATTATGTCGTTGACTGATGTGTTCAATGTGCAAAACCTCGTATACCCCTCATTCTTCTTAGGCATTATCCTCATTTATATGAAGAAGCGCCGCATAATTGGCGATTTCCTTTTCGGCGTAGCGTTTTTATTCCTGGGTCTTGGCACTCTTAAAGAAACAGGGTTCTCACTGGTTGAGAATCCCGAGACGAGTGCTGCCATTAGCGCTTTCTTTCAGGATTTCAATGAGCCGAATTTCTGGAGTTCCTTCTTCTTCCTTTTTATGGGTACAGTACTTACCTTGTGTGTGCAGTCATCAGCTGCCATTATGGCCATAACCATGACCCTCTGCTCTACGGGTGTACTCCATATCGACCAAGGCATCATGCTCGTCTTGGGAGAAAACATAGGCACGACCATCACGGCTAACATTGTTGCCATCGGCACAACGACACAGGCTCGCCGCGCAGCCTTTGCTCACCTTAGTATCAATGTATTGGGTGTTACCTGGGCCTTGTTACTGTTCCAGCCTTTTGTTAACCTTATATGTTCTTTTGTCGGCTTCGACCGTAGTATCCAACCTGGCGATGCTGGCTATGTTGACAACTTGGCAAAGATCTCTTTTGTACTGGCGACCTTCCATTCTACCTTTAATGTCAGCAATACTTTGCTTCAAATATGGTTCGTACCGCAGATAGAGAAGTTTGTATGCCGTGTCATTAAATCCAAGAGCACAGAGGAAGAGGAGGACTTTCGTCTGCACTTTATTACCTCTGGCATCATGAAGACTCCCGAGCTTTCTGTATTGGAAGCCCAAAAGGAGATACAGTCCTTCTGCGATCGCATACAGCGGATGTTTGGCATGGTGCGCGAACTGCTCACTGAAAAGGACGCGCAGAAATTCTCCAAGCTCTACAGCCGTATTGAGAAGTACGAGGACATCTCGGACAATATGGAGATAAGCATTGCCAATTACCTCGACCACGTTAGTGATGCACACCTTAGTGACGACACTAAAGCAAAGATACGTGCCATGTTACGTGAAATTTCAGAGGTGGAGAGTATTGGCGACTCTTGCTACAACATGGCACGCACTATCAACTTGAAGGTACAGGGCAAGCAGGAGCACTTTACGCAGGAGCATTATAAGCATCTGCACGAAATGATGGATCTCACTGATCAGGCACTTACACAGATGAATCAGCTTATCAGCGGACGCAAGGAAACCTTCGATATGAACCGTACCATCAATATTGAGACGGAGATAAACAATTATCGTAACCAATTAAAGTCGCAAAACATCAGTGATATCAACAATCATGTATATACCTACGCAGTGGGAACTATATATATGGATCTCATCAATGAATGTGAAAAACTTGGTGACTATGTAGTGAATGTGGTGGAAGCCCGTATGGGTGTCCGTGTTCGTTATGGAACTTGACCTTCGGTCGAGCCGTCTCTCACCCGGTATAGCTGGAATAAAGTTCCACTTAGCTTTCGCTTACTCACAGCCTTGAACTTTGAACTTTAAACCTCTTGAACTTTTGAAACCCCTGAGCCCCTCTTCTCTTCGTATTATCACCCCTGTAAAAGACAGCATCGACTCTACGCTTCAAACGATAGAGTCTGTGGTGAGTTCGTGCCTTAATATTCCCTATACTTATATTATATATAATGACTTCAGCACGGCGGAGAATACGGCCAAGCTGGAGAAGGAAGCTAAACAGGGAGGCTTTCAGTTGGTTAACTTGAGTGATCTGACAAATCACCCGTCACCCAATTATTTGTTAGTTTTACAGCGCGAGCGCAAGATTTGCCTACAGGAAGGGGCTGCAATGCTCATCGTAGAGAGCGATGTTTTGGTGCAGCCGCATACTTTGCAAGGACTTCTGAAGGCGGCACAGGAGCGGCCGGAAGCGGGTATCGTGGCTTCGGCTACCATTGATGAGAACGGTTCCCTGAACTATCCCTACCAGTTTCTAAGGGGGCAGGAGAATCAGGTCATCGACAGCCGCAAACATTGTTCGTTCTGTTGTTCAATGCTTACTCCAGAACTGCTTAGAAGGGTGAATTTCGACCAACTCGATGCGACCAAAAACTGGTTTGATGTCACTATCTCCCATCAATCCCTTGAAAAAGGACTGCATAACTACATTCTGACAACCCTGCCCGTGCTGCACCGTCCTCATAGTAGTCGTCCCTGGAAACAATTGAAGTATAGGAATCCGCTGAAGTACTATTGGTTAAAGTTGACAAAAGGATTTGACAAGATATGATAAGCTGCCCATTCTTTCGTCAAACCACGGTCTTCTGTCTGCATCCTGACTATCTGAGTCTGGAACCCTTCCTCCGAGCTCTGCCCTCTCTTTTCGCCGAGGGGGAGGGAGAGCTAATTCATGACGGGCGTAACAAACTACGGTTGTTGACGTACCAAAGTACAAATTATGTTGTCAAACAGTTCCGCCAACCTAATTTCATCAACCAATGGGTGTATGGTACGTTCCGCAAGCCCAAGTCGCAACGTGCCTTTGAGAACGCCATGCGGCTGATACAGATAGGGGTCGGGACGCCCCAACCTGTCGGGTACATAAACTATCGCAGAGGCCCGCTCTTTGCCGATAGTTACTTAGTCACTCTGAAGTCCGAGTGTCCCTGGCGCTATGACATGCTCTTCCATCGTCATTTCGACTGTCAGGAAGATGTGCTCAGGGCTGTCGGGCGATTGACAGCCTGTCTCCACGAACACGGTATAACTCACCTCGACTATGGCCGGGGGAATATTCTCTTTGCACAGAGGGCGGGTGATATCCACTTGGAGCTGGTCGATCTCAACCGTATGCATTTCGGTCCTGTCGGTATGATAGACGGTTGTAAGAATCTGCGCCGCCTGCCTGCTACGCCTCAAATGCACCGATGGATAGCCGAAGAGTATGCCCGAGTGAGGGGCTTTGATGCCGGGGAATGTTACGAACTGATGCGACATTACCGTGAGGGGGAACCGGGTCAGGAGGCAGGAGAATTCCCTGTAAATTAGTATTTGGAGCAGCTATAGCGTCACGCCCGTCTTAAAGATTGCCATGTCGCGATAGCCGTTTTGCTCATTCTTCGTCTGTTCACCGCTGGCTATACGAATCACACAATCGGTAAACGACCGGGCAAGCGTTTCCATACTGACACCATCTATAAGCGGCCCGGCATCGAAATCTATCCAGCCGGGTTTGTTCTTCGCCAGTAGTGTATTTGTGGAAATCTTCATTGTCGGGACGAAGGTGCCAAACGGTGTACCGCGTCCTGTAGAGAAAAGCACGATCTGGCATCCGGCAGACGCCAAGGCTGTAGAAGCAACCAAATCGTTTCCCGGTGCATATAACAGGCTCAATCCCTGCTCGCTGACGGTGTCGCCGTATGCAATGACAGCTCTCACCGGAGAGGTCCCGCTCTTCTGGGTACATCCTAAAGCCTTCTCTTCAAGCGTAGAGATGCCGCCAGCCTTATTGCCCGGGCTGGGATTCTCGCCCACGGGTTGTCCGTGGCTCAGGTAGTAAGCCTTGAAATCGTTAATGAGCTCCACCACCTTGTTAAAGACATTGCAATCAGTGCAGCGTGCCATGAGCATCGTTTCTGCACCGAACATCTCGGGCACCTCGGTGAGGATGCTTTTGCCGCCTTGAGATACTATATAGTCGCTGAAAACGCCTAGAAGGGGGTTTGCCGTAATGCCCGAGAAACCATCCGAACCGCCACATTTCAGGCCAATCGTCAATTCGCTTAACGGGCACTCGCTGCGGACATCGCTTTGAGTACGGCCATAAAGTTCCCGCAAAAGCGACATGCAGTAGTCTATTTCATTACCCTTCACATCCTGCACGGTGACAAATTTCACTCGTTCTTCGTCAATGTCACCGCAAAACTGGCGGAACTGCGCCACCTGGTTGTTTTCGCAGCCAAGCCCGATGACCAGTACGGCACCTGCATTCGGGTGGCGCACCATTCCCCGCAAAATTTTCTTGGTCTGCAAATGATCGTTCCCCAACTGGGAACAACCATAGTCGTGTGTAAAAGCTACGACCTCATCCGTATCATATTCCGCACGCATCCGGAAAGCCAGTTCTCGCACAATACCGTTGACGCATCCTACGGTGGGGATAATCCATGTTTCGTTTCTCACGCCCACTAACCCGTTTCTACGTCTGTATCCCATAAAGGTACGACCATCCGGCGGATTAAGGGACGGGCATGGGACAGGACGGTATTCGTATGAGAGGAGTCCGGAAAGGTTCGTCTGTACATTGCGTTCGTTCAGCCATGCCCCGGCCGGGCAGTCGCAAACAACATGCCCAATGGGTGCACCATACTTTATGACAAGGTCACCCTTCGACATCTTCCTCAAGGCAACCTTATGTCCCTGCGGTACGTCCTCCAAGACGATTATATCGGCCATGCCGCAACGTACTTTTTCGCCGATGTTTAACGGGCGGAGGGCTACGGCTACATTATCCGTCGGATGAATCTGCAGAAGGGATGGCTTTGCTTCCCGGTTCACGGCATCCATAAGACTCATTATTTGTCAGCTAAAAGGTTAAAGCACAGCCTCTACTGTAGCTAGTATGCCATCTGATTCAATTCGCCCGATGTATTCGCATAGCAATTCCGGCAGTCCGGCAATAGCATTCAAGTCGGCGCCGTTCCAGATCAGATCCTTGGCACCGAGTACACCCCGAACTACTTTCTGCACATCTCCAGTTTGCCATAAACCGTTCAGGAGCTCAACGATGCGCTCGTCATCATTGGGAACGCAGGGCGTACCATCAGCCCTTACGTCGCCTTTATAGTAGTAAATGAGCGCTGCGAGGCCAAGTACCAACCCGCGAGGCAGGCATCCACGGCGACGGAGATAGGTTGTAAGTGCAGGCAGATCGCGTGTGCAGAACTTTGGGAAGGCATTCAGCATGATACTCGTCAGCTGATGATCCACATAGGGATTACGGAAACGTTCAAGAACGCTGTCGGCATACGCCTTCAACTCGTCTGCAGGCAAATCAAGCGTGGGCAAAAGTTCTTCGTAAAGTACCATGCGGACGTAATGGCCTAAAACCGGATGGTTGCAGGCATCCCGGACGATGTTAACGCCACTCAGCCAGGACACAGGACTCAATACCGTGTGCGACCCGTTGAGCAGTGTTACCTTTCGGGCATGATAGGGCACCTCTGATTCAACGATTTTCACATTGAGCCCGGCCTTCCCAGCGGGAAATTCAGTCCGCAGTTCATCGCATGACATGTTTTCGGGAGCCTCTATTACCCACAAGTGGAATATCTCGCCCTGCACAATCATTCCGTCGGCATAGCCCAGACGGGTCTGTATCGCGCTGCGGGTCTCTGCACCCGGGGCGCCCTGGACGATGCGGTCAACAAGGGTCGAGCAAACGTAATTGTTTTCCAGGAACCATGTCCTGAACGGCGCGTAGTCCTCGCCTAGTGCTTCCTGCCATAAGTCGATGTAGCGCAGGATGCACTCCTTCAGGTGCAGCCCGTTCTGGAAAATCAGTTCGCACGGCATGATGATAAGCCCGCGTGCAGGGTCTCCGCCGAAGAACTGGAATCTCCGATAGAGCCATTGCGTAAGCTTGCCCGGATAACTTGCTGCCGGTTCGTCGGTGAACTGGCACGAGGCATCAAACGCAATACCCGCCTCTGTCGTGTTTGAGATGATGAAACGGAGGTCGGGCTGCGTAGCCAAAGCCATATACGAGGAGAAGTCGGCATACGGATTCATCGCCCTGGATACACAGTCAATGCAGTCGAGCGAATCTACTGGTTTCCCGTCCTGCACACCTCTCAGATTCACGTGATAAAGGCAGTCCTGTGCTTCCAGGTCTGCCACGCGCCCCTGTCTTATGGGTTGCACGATGACCACCGACGAATTGAATTCAGCCTGCCGGTTCATCTGCCACACAATCCAGTCGGCGAAGGCTCGCAGGAAATTGCCTTCACCAAATTGCACAATCCTCTCGGGAGCCATGTTTTTCTTTGCTGTCACTTTGTTCAGTTCTTTCATTGTAGAATATGTTTTATGCTTTATCATTTCCTGACCGCAAAATTATAGCTATTTTTTCAATCGCACAACGTTTTGTTTATCCTATTTGAATGGATAATCTTACTTTCCCATGCCATTGCATCATACAAGACACGTATAAACGCTAGTACAGAATAATCCCTGCCAGTACACCAATATACAAAATATCGCGTAAAAGGCTCGTAAGAAAACCACTCACAGTCGCACTAACTCTTCCGGCAGTATAGGCATTGCTCCGTGTTGCGTACAAACGTATGCCGAAACGTCAACAGCCCGTTTGTGGGCTTCCGAAATTGAAGCCCCCGACAGGAGCATTGAGACAATGGCTGCGGTGAAGGAGTCTCCGGCGCCAACAGTATCAGCCACTTCAACATGCGGGGTCTTGAGGAACGAACAAATGCCGTTTTGTTGGAACGTGTAGCTACCTTCGGCGCCACAAGTGAGAATGAGCAGGTCGAGTCCGTATGCTTTGATGAGCTGTGGAGGCAGCTGGGTGAGAACTTCCGAGTTGGGCAGACAGAAAGCCTTATCGCGTTCGCCAAGAAGGCGGGCCAGTACGATGAGCTCTTCATCATTTATCTTTAGCACGTTGCAGACATTCAGTGAGTCTTCGATAATTTCTAAGGTAAAGAATGTCTGGCGCAGGTTGATGTCAAAGACTTTAAGCGCGTTTGGAGGCATGGCTTGCAAGAAACGTTGTATGGTCTGCCGGCTCTCCGGGCTACGTTGAGCCAATGATCCCCAGCATACGGCGTTGGTTTGGACCGCCAACGTCTCCATCTCTCCAGTGTATGGGATGTGATCCCATGCTACGTCCTGACGTATCTCGTACTGCGGAATGCCCTGCCGGTCGAGGGTGACCTGCACCGTTCCCGTTTCGTAGGGCACACGAGGCATGATGGTCTGTTGTCCTTTCTGGCGACAGATATCGGCTATCTCATCGCCCAGCTCATCGTTGCCCAGCGCGCTGATGGCATAGCTTTGCAGGCCAAACTGGCCACAGTGAAAAGCAAAGTTTGTGGGCGCTCCACCGAATTTGCGTCCCTCTGGCAGGCAGTCCCATAGTGCCTCGCCTATTCCTACGACGGTTTTCTTCATAGTGAATTTGTCAGTATTTGGTTTATGCTTACTTTTTGCGATTTCATCGTACTTTTTTTAACCTTTTTTCATTTCTATTCCATGTCTAATGCCTCTTCCTCCTCCTCGTACTTACTGGCACGCCCAAGATCTTGATAGGCATTCTTCAGCAGCTCTGGTGTAATCTCAAAATCGCGGCATACCGGACGACCAGGATCTTGGGTGGAGTGACTGAAGAGCCAGTCGTAAGTTTGAAGCATATAGAAAAGGCGAGCAGGGCGTCCGTGGTCCACACCCTGCAGGCGGGTGTAGATGAGGCGCGAGTCATCGCCTGTGGCCTGTATGGCTGATACAACTCGGTCTGACTCCTTGATACTCACGGCGCGGTCCGCAGTGCCGTGGATAATCCATAACGGCACCTGTGAGAGCTGGCCAAGATTCTTTGCCGTACCTCCGCCGCAGATGGCCATTGCCGCTGCTATACGGTTCGGGTAGGAGGTCGCTACGTCAATTGTGCCGTACCCGCCCAGACTCATACCATAGACATATATGCGAGTGGTATCCACTGCATAGTTGGCGATGGCCCAGTCCACAATCTTCATCACGCGTTCGGGCTTCCAAGCTCCGCCGGGATTCTGCGGTGCCAGAATATAGCTGTCTATACTACGTCCCCGGGCTACGGCGCTGATGGGTCCGTAGCGCTTCACTTTGTCCATGTTCGTACCGCACAGGCTGGCTCCATGCAGGAAGATGAGTAGTGGATAGTGTGCTCTCTCGTCGGGTTCTGTCTGTGGGTCGAAGAACCAGTAATTGTAGCTGCCGGACACTGTACCGCGGAAAGCGCGAAACTGAGGTTCTGCAGCGCGTAGTTCCACTGCCCACAGACAGACGACAAGAGCCGCGAGACTGTGCCATCTGATGCCGAGTTTCTTTCTTCCGTTGGTTTCGCTATACATCGTTCACAGCCGTTTATTTCAGTCGCAGTGCTAGTGTGGCAATTTCGTGAGGCTTCAGAGTCACGCTGACATTCTGTTCCTTATATTGTGGCTTCTCTGCTCCATTCATTGGAAGTTCAAGCAGAGTGACGCGCCTTGCAGCCCCAATGCGATGGAGGAGTGTCAGTCGTACCGGCGTTTCCTGCCCTGTCATCTCACACAGTCTGACGATGAGCTCGTCGCTGTCCTCAGCCTTCTTGACGGTTGAGAGCAGTACGTTGGGCTTGTCGATGGCTACAAGCTGCTGTTCGGCAGGCATCGTGCGTGCTCCTTTCTTCTCAAGCGAGGTGGAGAGAGGCTCTGCAGCATATACGGGCAGGTTATAGTCCAATCCTGCTTGCATCACTCCGTTTGTCCAGTCGCCAGTATGCGGCATGATAGAATATTGGATGTTGAATTTGCCCATATTGGGGAACTCATCGGGATTTCCGGCCGAGCGGAGCAGGGTGAGCCGCAATTCGCCCTGATCGAAGCAGTGCCCATACTTGGAGCGGTTCAGCAGAGCTATGCCAGTCTTCCCGTCCGTTACATCAACCCACTTCTGTGCCGGAACCTCCTGACCGTCGGCGCGCTCCACGGTAACGGGGTCCTCCCGGTTCTGTAACCAGTCTGGTGTGGGCTTTCCAGCCAGCATACCGTCGTGGGGACGCTCCACCACATTGAAGGCTACGTCGTTCCAAAACGTCGAGTTAGGCATGTTGATGGGGAAAACTGCCCGCAACATTGGCGAATCCTTCTCGTTTGTTCCATATTCGAGCCAGCGCGCCGTAATCTCATAGTCGATTCGCGGCAGGGAACGATAGAGATAAGTCCGCACTTTGAACTGGGAGTTACCCCAAGTGAAGTTCGATTCGATGCAGGCTCTGACGGGGCCGTTCTCTACTCTGGCGCGCCCCGTTGTCGTTGTTACGTCGCCCCGGCTGGTGGATTGGTTTATGAGCCACGACTTCATCTGGCCGTTCCTCGTTTCAGTGTACATTCGCAACGTATTGAGTTGCTTGCCCAGAGTAACGAACTCCTTGCCGTTCGACTTGTCGATGAGCGATACGATATTACCCGACTGAGGGTCTATCCTGATGCGATAGTAGTCGGTGTCGAACGTATTTTCGGCAAATGGGATGTCTTCGTTTAGCGTGCCCTGCTGCGTAGGGTCCACGTAGAAAGTTTTGTATCCACCAGCTGGGATGTCGTCACAGATGAACTCAACGCGCCATCTCCATCCTGGCGGGAAACGTTTTCCCCAAACGATCTGAGCAGGATAGGTATGGCCATCCGTGTCGCGCACCAGTACTGTAGTGGGCATTTCGCCGCGACGGCGGACGTAGTCGGCGTCATAGTAATTGCCCCATGGACTAAAATCCGTCGTCTTGGGCAGATCGTACGAGAAGACTTCGGCCGAGACGAGTGTGCGGCGTTGCCATGGAAGGAAGTTGAAGGCCACGATGGGTTGCCCGATTCCCTTAAGGTAGGGAATCTGATCAACGTAGGTGCGGAACGCATTGTCGCGGTCCGTCTGTGCCGAGTGCAGGATGTCATTGTACCGGCCAACGCTTTCGCGGTTTGACTCATAGATGGCGGAGCCCGGAAGTATGTCGTGGAACTGGTTGAATGCTACGCCTTCCCACAGACGATACAGCTTGTCGCCGGGATACTTGCCGCCTCGCATCCAGTTGAGTGACTGCAGATATTCGTCCTGGTAGAGCGTATTTTCGCATTTTCGGTTTAGCTCCTTTATCTCGGCCACGTTGCTGTAACAGCCTTCGAACACGTACCCCATCTCGCCAATGTGTGTCGGTCTCTCGACGGATTCCTTCTCGGCCATGCGGAAAAAGTGTTCCGCTGTGGTGAATCTTACGCTTGGGAAATCGGGCCGGGCGTCCAGCTCATGCGCCCTTTCGATGTTATAACGTGTCGGTCCGCCGCCATGATCGCCTTCTCCAGTGGGACAGAACGAGCGGTGACCGTTGACGGGAAAGCCATTCAGGCGGTCGCGCAGGGACTCATTCACGTCTCCATTATAGTTTCCAGTGCTGAAAGCCAGCACGCGGGAACCGTCGGCTCCCTGCCACCAGAACGTTCCTGTGTGCGGCATTGTGCGCATAGCCCCGAAATAGTTCATGCCGCACTGGCGCAGAATCTGGGGGAGCTGCGACTGATGGCCGAAGTCGTCGGGCAGCCATCCCACGCGTGCCATACGGCCGAAGCGCGATTGGAAATAGCGTTGTCCAAGCAGAAACGAGCGGGTGAGAGCCTCGCCCGAGGGCATCATCTGGTCGCTTTCCACCCACATGCCGCCGACAGGTTCGAATCTTCCCTCGCGGACATACTTCTGCACTTGGGCAAAGAGCTCAGGGTCCTGTTCCTCGACGAACTTGTACACGGCGGCTTCGCTCTGTAGCAGGCAGTAGTCGGGGTATTCCTGCATGAAAGCGACGGCTTGGCGCAGGTTGTCATTGGCCATCTTCTGTGTCTCAGAGAGCGTCCAGAGCCAGTTCATGTCCATGTGGGCATGCCCAATCAGGTGCAGTGTGTCGCCTGCCACATCGGCATTTTTCTGTACGGCGGGCCGCTCTGTACCTTTTTGTCCGAACACTGTTGCCACACTCAGCAGGGTGGCTACAGCAACTGTTGAAATCTTCTTCTGCATAAGCATACGTATTAGATGTATATTACTCCTCGTTTTGCGCTAATTCTTCCTCGATAATGTACAAACTCAGCTTCTCGCCTGCAAATATACGAATTTTTCGTTTAACTGCATGCAAAAGGAACGTATTTCTTTTGATGTGCGGCAGAATTTTCAGGCCGGAAGCCTTTGCCTTTGTTTTTGTAGGCCTTTGCTTTTAAAATTTTGCAGGCCTTTGCATTCATTCTTGTAGGCCTTTGCATTTTTGCTAGACCCGCCTCTAGCAAAATTTACACCCGCCTCTAGCAAAAATAAAGAGCCAGGAAGGGGCGGTGGCCTGCGCTCGAAAGTACTTCCGCTCGGATAACCAAAATTAGATTGGCATTTATTTTGTTTATCCCTCGCTTAATCGTACCTTTGAGCTGCGCTCGAAAGTACTTCCGCTCGGATAACCAAAATTAAATTGGCATTTATTTTGTTTATCTCTCGCTTAATCGTACCTTTGACAGCCAGAATAGCTAAATTGAAGCGTTATACAAAGTGAAAACTGATATGATAAAGCACATACTGCATGAGACAAATACGCTACCCTGCGGGTTGCGCATCGTATGTGCTCCGCGCCGTTCACAGATCGTTTACTGTGGCATCGCCGTTGATGCCGGCACACGCGATGAACTGTCCACGGAGAGCGGCATGGCTCACTTCACCGAGCACATGACTTTTAAGGGAACAGCACGGCGCACGGCGCGGCAGATTATCACACGCATGGAGTCCGTCGGCGGTGACTTGAACGCCTACACAGGCAAGGAGGAGACGGTCTATTACTGCACTACGTTGCGTCCGCACCTCTCCCGGGCTGTCGAATTGCTGCTCGACATCACTCTGAACAGTTCCTATCCGCAGCGCGAAATGGAGCGCGAGGTAGAAGTCGTGATTGATGAGATAGAGAGCTACAACGACTCGCCCGGCGAATTGATCTATGACGACTTCGAAGGCCTGCTGTTTTCAGGTCATCCGCTCGGACGTAACATCTTGGGCGAGGCAGAATGTCTCCGGCAACTTCGGCCGGCCGACATGAAGGCCTTCACGAACCGGCTCTATCGGCCTGAGCGTATGGTGCTTTTCGTCTATGGCGACGTGGATGTCGGGCAAGTATCCCGGCTGGCAGAGCGTTATCTTCAGGACTTTGCCGCCGGGTCGCATCAGACCGTCCAGCGCTCGGCTTTTGTCCCTCCGCCATCGGAAGAGTCGCGGCACATCATAAGTCATCGGGGCACTCATCAGGCTCATGTCATGATAGGCACTCGTTGCTTCGGTGCCGAAGATCCACGGCAGCTGTCACTGTTCATGCTGAACAATATGCTGGGCGGACCGGGGATGAGTAGCCGGTTGAACATGGTGCTGAGGGAAAGGAACGGGCTTGTCTATACCGTTGAGAGCAACCTGACAAACTATACAGATACAGGAGTGTGGAGCGTCTATTTCGGCTGCGACCATAAAGATGTGAACCGTTGCCTCCATCTGGTGTTGCATGAGTTGCGCCGCCTGGCAGATTCTCCCCTCAGCCCGCGGGTAATAGATGCTGCACGAAGACAACTGAAGGGGCAGATCGGTATCTCGTATGACAATGCTGAGAACGTGGCAATCGGAATGGCAAAACGCTTTCTGCACTATGGCAAGACGCAGACAATGGAGCAACTTTTCGCCCGGCTCGACGGTCTGACTGCGGAACAGCTTTGGCACACCGCGCAAGAAGTCTTTGCACAGGAGAATCTGCTGACACTGGTGTATGAGTGAAAAGTCAGTCGTGACAGATTTTGAATTTACAAATTTTGAATTAATTTCTAATGCCCAAAAAGAAGAAAAGACGACTGAAGAAAAGTGTGCGTAGAGGCTGTCTGGGCATCCTACTGACGGTTCTCCTCTTCATCCTTTTTAGCGTCTATGAGTGTCAGCGAGACAGGACTGAAGGCGAGTTGCCGGTGGTGGCGCCCCAGGAGACCCAGCCTGACAGGACCGACTCATTGCTGTCCCTTCGGCTGGATGAGGTGTTGGGTCGGACACCACGCACCGACTCCTCTAAGATCAGCCTGTATGTCTATGACCTTACGCGCCGTTGCCCCGTCTATGCCCACCGCTCCACTCAGCTCATGACGCCGGCTTCGTGCATGAAACTCCTGACTGCAGTCTGTGCCCTGAAGCGGCTGGGGCCCGACCATCAATATGATAACAATCTGTACATAAAGGGAACAATCAGCCGGGGCACGCTGTACGGATACGTGCTTGTGGCTATGGATGACGATCCGCTCACCGAGACCTTCGAAGATTTCGCCCTGGCGCTTCGGCAGCTTGGCATAGAACGCATACAGGGCGATATCCACTTCGACCTGGCACGCCGCGATACACTCCTGCCGCATCCAACCGCCTCGTTCTGGGACATCCCCTATCAAAGTCTGCCCCTTCTGATGAGGGGAGAACGGAGAGTCGAGCTGGAGTTCCGTGAATCATTGTCGGCAGTCGGGATACAGTTCAGCCGTAATGTACTCTTTGGCCATAAATGGCTGGAGGGTCTGGACAGGGTGAAGCAAAGGCAGGAGTATGCCCTGGCCCTGAAGAATGCCCGGTTGGGTGCACGCCTCGTGAGGAAGCAGACGCATCTGTTGCGGGAAGTGTTGGCGCCCATGTTGATCTTCAGCAGTAACATCAAGGCCGAAGCGGTTCGCTATCATACCGACCACTACACAGACCGATGGGGAGGAGGAGAGGCCCGGAACGGGCATGCAGTGGAAACCTTTCTGCGCGAGGAGATGCCTTGGACGCAGACTGTCGGGCTGGTCATCAACGACGGCAGCGGCCTGTCGCCACAAAACCGGCTGACGGCCGACTTCCTCACCCGCCTGCTTATATATACCTATGATAATCCTGAAATATGGAATGTCATGGTAGATGAACTGCTGGCTACGCCCAACGACCCGGTACGGCAGGGCTCCCTGACCGGACGAATGACCGAACCGCTCTTCACCGGCCGCGTCTTCGGCAAGACAGGTACGCTGACTACAGTAGGTGTATCTTCACTGAGCGGCTATTGCCTGTCGGATGGAGGACGCTGGTATGCCTTCTCCGTTATCAGTGAGGATACACCCGTGGCTGAATCACGCCTGCTACAAGACGCATTGTGCAAAGTGCTGGTCTTGACCCGGGACGATGAGCCCTAATAGATTTTGAACCCAAACCCGTCATTAGCGCTTAACATTCTAATGACCGGTTTGGGGTTGAACCTTACGCTTTTTCTTCCTCTGGTGCCTGCGGCGTCTCCTGCTCTTTCCTACGTGCCAGATACTCGGGCAGTGAAAGACCGGCCTGATCCAGAAGGTCGTTCAGGGGAGGAATGCTCTTGACGAGACCCGACAGGAAGTTGGCGGTGCTGGTCTGTCCCTCGCCGGTACCTCCATTGTCCCAGACAGTGACCTTGTCGATCTGTATGCCCTTGATGGCTTCTACCTGCGTCTTGACCAGATCGGGTAACTTCTCAAGTAGGAGCAGGGTGTATGCACCCTTGGTGTCTCCGCCTGCAGCCTGGATCATCTTGTCGTAACCGTCGGCTTGCTTGGTGAGCACCTCGAACAGACCCTTGGCCTCAGCCTCCATCTTGGCGAAAATGGCGTCTGCTTCACCCTTTGCGTTCACACGCTTCTGCTCAGCCTCAGCCTCGGCAGCGATGACCAGTCTTTTCTTCTCGATCTCCTGAGCGACGAGCACGTTCGCCGTCTGTGTGCTGCGTTCCTTGTCGGCACGCGCTTCCTCGGCCTTCTGTTCAGCAGCATACGCCTCTTCCAGTGCCTGAGCCTGTGCCACCTTCTCGGCAGCCACGGCCTTGCGCTGAGCCTCTGCCTCCTTCTCGCGGCGGGAAGCGTCGGAGTTGGCTATCTCCACCTTTGCCTCGTTTTCTCCCTTCACTGCTGCGGCATTTGCCTCAGCCGTACGGATACGTGTCTCGCGCACAGCCTCAGCCTTACCGATCTCACCGATCTTCTCCTGTTCAGCCACGCGCACCTTGGCCTCGTTGATGGCCTTTGCTGCGGCTTCCTGGCCGAGAGCCTCAATGTATCCGCTCTCGTCCTTGATATCCGTCACGTTAACATTGATGAGGCGCAGTCCTATCTTCTTCAGTTCTACCTCCACATTTGCCGTTATAGCCTCCAGGAACTTGTCGCGGTCGCTGTTGAGCTCCTCAATGCTCATCGTGGCGATGACGAGACGCAGCTGTCCGAAGAGGATATCGCGCGCCAGCTCCTGAATCTGCTGTGCCGTCTGTCCCAACAGGCGTTCGGCTGCAGCCAGCATGCTCTCGGGCTCGGTGCTGATACCCACGGTAAAGCGGCAGGGCACGTCGACGCGGATGTTCTGGCGGCTCAGAGCATTTGTCAGGTTGGCATCGATGCCGATAGGCGTCAGGGACAGGTAGGCGTAATCCTCGATGATGGGCCATACGAAGGCACCGCCGCCGTGGACGCACTTGGCTGAACGGGTGGATGACTTGCTACCGTAGATGACCAGGATCTTGTCGCTGGGGCAGCGGCGGTAGCGGTTGATTAATGCCATGAAAAGAAAAACGAGTACGATGACTCCGATTACTCCGAAATAAAGGGCTTCCATAACTTATTGCGTTTTAAGAGTTTTACCTATGAACCTTATACTTCTCTTTTGAATTATGAACCTTTGGTTCATCATATCTTCTCTACCAGCAGGACTTTGTTGCCGATGAGGCCTGCGATGCGCACCTGTGCTCCGCTGGGTATGGCCTCGCCGTCTGTGAGGGCGGGCAGTTCCTGTACAGAGCCTCCGAAGCTGACCTGCACCTTGCCCTGTCCGCTTCTGTCTGCCGGAATGCGGACATAGACTGTAGCCACCTGCCCGACAGCCTCGTGAATATCGAAGGCGCCATTGGACTCCAGTTTCATGAGCTTACGGAACATGAAGAGGAAGGCAGTCACCAGAAGACAGCCGCACAACAGGGCAACTGCTGCCAGGAGAAAACGGTTGGGGATAACATTCCAGAAGCAGACACCGCCCCAGCCGATGCCCAGAAGGAAGTTGATCATGTTGCGGATGGTGAAGAGCTGGATGGCACCGCCGGTATCCATCGTATCGCCGCCGCCGTCTCCGAGGTCGGCATCGCCGGGACCGTCAAAACTCACATCACTATCCGTGTCGCCTATGCCCACAAGCGTAAGCACCATCTGGATAAGGAAAACGAGGGAAGCAAGCAAGGCTACACCCCAATAGGCGCGGAGAGAGGGCTCCATACCTTCGAACCAGGAAACAAATGCGTTCATGCGAATCGTTTTTAAATTATACCAAAATAGCGGAATTGAGGCCGTCGAAGCACTTGGCAGTTCATATTTTGACCTTACTCCGTAGCAAAGTTAACTCTTTTTTCCTCATTAACCGCAAAAAAAGCCTTAATTTTTGTCAAAAGCATGTTATTTTTCGTATTTTTGCTGAATGGAAACAAAACATCCTCTTGAAAAATTCCTTTTTTGCCCTGTCTGCGGCGCATCGCGCTTCGAAGTCAGCAGCGAGAAAAGCAAGCAGTGCGGAGCGTGCGGCTTCGAGTTCTTTCTGAATCCAAGTACATCGACAGTAGCCGTTATCGTGAACACGAAAAACGAACTGCTGGCAGTGCGCCGTGCCAAGCAGCCGGCTAAGGGTACACTAGACCTGCCAGGCGGTTTCTGCGACTGCGGCGAGACAGCCGAACAGGGCGTGATACGCGAGGTCTTGGAAGAAACCGGCCTGAAGGTAGATCAAACGGAATACCTGTTCTCATTGCCCAACGTATACCCCTATAGCGGTTTCAACGTGCATACCATGGACCTGTTCTTCCTTTGCAGGGTGGAAACAACCGAAAATGCCCGTGCGATGGATGATGCCAGCGAGCTGGTGTGGCTGCCGTGGGATAAGATCCAGCCCGCCGCCTTTGGCCTAAACTCCATAAGAAAGGGTGTAGAGCAACTTTTGGCAAAGGGAACCATAATAACAGACTGAACTCCCCCGGGTGCGATGAGGGCCTTTTCTCCCCTCCTTTCGGGAGGGGCTGGGGGAGGGTCTTTTTTTTTACGCGAGGCGGGTCTAGTAAAATTTACACCCTTCATGCAAGCATGACTCTCCGCTCGCTGCTCTCTCGGTTCGGGAAACTTCAAGCAAGCTTGATTTCCACTCGCTGCCCCAGGAGTTCTTCGGTCAAGCCTCAGGCGCAGGCGGAACATAATGCATAATTCATAATTCCCCTTTCAGCTCTCACTCCTTTTGCATTTGTTGGGACATCCTTCCTCTTTTATGAAATCATAGCGGACAGCAGTAATTTAAAACTCTTCCGGTCCGCGCACTTGCGACTGGAAGGTGCCGTCCTTGACGCTGCGACGGGCCGGGGCGGGCTTGCTGCCCCCGGTGGCGGCGCGTGCGCTACCCCTATAGTCGGCCCAGCGCTGCAGGATGAGACGGACGTAGCCCTCGGTCTCGCTGCCGCGCATATAACCGTATTTCACGTCGGGGTCGCGGTAGTATCTCGGTTCTGCCAGGTGCAGGATATAGGTGGACACTTGTTTCCAGTCTTTATCGTTGCCTCCGTTCTTACGTGTCAGCGTCATCGCATCTCTGACGTGATGGGCTCCGCCATTATAGGCAGCCAGGACGAAGGCTATCCTGTCCTGGGGATCTGTTATGTCACGGAAGGTTGCATTCAGCTGGTTGATGTATCGTGCAGCGCCGGCAATATTGCTTTCGGGATCGAAGACCTGGCTCCCACTGACACCCAGGTGGGCTGCTGTGGCGGGCATGAGCTGCATCAGGCCCTGTGCCCCCGCCCATGAGACTGCCTTCGGGTCGAAACCCGATTCCTGATAGCATTGTGCTGCCAAGAGGCGCCAGTCCCATCCGGCTGTGGTGCTGTGCCGGATGAACAGGTCGTCGTAGGGGCTGATGACGCCGTGCTGACGGTCCTGCATGACAGGACGACTATGCCGTTTTACGGTATGGGGCTTCTGGACCTGAGCGGCCAGTTTCTGTGCGCGCCTAGGGTTCCACCATTTCCTTAACGCCTCGGTAAGCAAGGGGGTGTTGTTGCGGGTGGGCCAGGGCTTGTCCTTTTCAAGTTCCAGGCAGATGAAATCCACCTCCCCTGCTTCCAGCCGCTTCATCATGGACATGCTGTCGGATGCGATTTCCATTTGCAGGCTCACCCCTATCATACGGGCAAACTCCTCTGCCATCTGGAACTGCAGTCCAAATCCCTGACCGCGGTATTCGTAATAGGTGTCGGGACCGCTCATCGTAACACCTATCAGGGTGCCGGCAGACAGGATCTGCGGCAGGTCGTAAACGTCCACTGTGTCCGGCTTTTCCAACTCAGAACCGAATATGATGGAAGGGCGGTGCTCGCGGCTATCGTTGCAGGCGTACAGCAATACCGCACCTGAGACAATTATTATACAGCGCCGTATCAGACAGACTATGTTAGCCATGTTGAATGAGTCGGTTCCTGTCAGGGCAGCTCTATGTCGGCATAGACCGGGACGTGGTCGGAGAGCAGGCAGGGGTGTTTTGTCTCGTCATCTGTTATGCAGCGCAGGGAGCGGAGATCCGGCGTCAGGAATATGAAGTCTATGCGGCTCCGCTGCGACACTTCTATTTTCCCGAAGCTGTGGAACGTACCTTCGTTTCCCTGTTTGCTGCGCGCATGCTGCCAGGCCTCCAGCATGGGGAAGCTCTCTTCCTCGCTGAGCATCATGGCATAGGGCTTGCTCGACGGGGTGCAGTTGAAGTCGCCCGTTACGATGATGGGCAGCCCCTGGGCATATTTCTTGAGGCGCTGCTTCACCAGGTGGGCACTCTTCTCCTGTGCCGAGGTGCTTACGTGGTCGAAATGGGTATTGGCATAGAGGAACTGCTCTCCCGTCTCCTTGTTCTTCAGGATAACCCACGTCATGATACGCCGGCAGGCAGCTCCCCAGGTGTTGCTACCCTTCACCTCGGGCGTATCGGAGAGCCAGAAGGTGCCGGACTTCATCAGTTCGTATTTATCCTTCAGATAGAAGATGGGGCACCACTCTCCGCCCAATCCGCCGTCGCGCCCCTCGCCTACCAGCTCGTACTCGGGCATGCTGGCCTGGAAGTGCAGAACCTGTGTGTGGACGGCTTCCTGGAGCCCGAAGACGTCGGCCTCGTTGTCGTGAACGAAGGTCATTACGGCTTGCCGCCGGTTTCCCCATACGTTCTTGCCGTCGTTCGAATTCAGGTAGCGGATATTAAACTGCAGTACCCGGATCATGCTGCCCGCCTGTATCTGCAAGGGTACAAGCATGAGGAAAAGTAATAGGATGCACGGTGTGCGGAATCTGAAATTGCACATATAGTTCTCTGTTTAAGTTATTTGACAACTTTACGGCCCCGGATGATATATACGCCCTTCTGAAGGGGACTGCCGGGGGTGGAGCCTTCCCCGATGCGCCTGCCTGAGAGGTCATAGACGATGCCTTCGCCAGCTTCTGCAGGCAAGGCCGGAATGTCGGTCGTGAGCGCATCGTCCACGATATTGGCGAAGTGGCCCCAAAGGGACTGCATGCGATAGACGCTCCTGGAACCAGTCCTGACATGCAGGCAAGCTCCGGCAAACATGTCTTCGCTGAAACTGGTGTAGTGGATGGTCGGGGGCATGCTACTTTTCGTGAGGATGTCTCTCACGGCGCTGCAACCCTCGAAGGCTGCCTCCCCTATCTGGCGCACCGTGGCGGGCAGGTCGATGACTTGAAGGTCCGGGCAGTAGTTGACGGCCCGGGGTTCAATCGTGGCGAGCAGGCTCCCCTGGGCAGCCGCCAGGCCTTTCATGTCGCTTGTGCGGGTCAGCGCGTCGTAGGACAGGGTGTTCATCCGCGCCGGCAGCCAGACTTGCTCGTCGAGTTCGCAGTCCATCAGGGCACCTCTTGCCAGCGGGGTGGCGGAAGCAGGCAGAACGGGGTGGACGCGATGGCTGAGGCCGGCGGGCCAAGCGATGATCTGGGACTTGGTGCGGTTGTAGAGCACGCCCTCAACACTCGTATAGAGCGTGTTTTGCACAGGGATTGAGATACTCTCAAGGGCCGGGCAATGGTCGAAGACGTAGTGCTCGGAGATGTTCTTCAGACGGGCGGAGAGTGTGACGCTCTGCAGGGCATTACAGCCGTAGAAAGGCGACAGGCCCAAGTCGGTCAGGCCATCGGGGAGGACCAGTTCGCTCAGGGCGGTGCATCCGCGAAAGGCGAAGTCTCCGATGCCGGCAAGCGCCTTGGGCAGTGAGATGGCTGCAAGAGACGTCATGCCATCGAAGGCGAAGGGCTGCAGGGCGGTGACCGACTGAGGCAGTGTAATCGACGTCATGCTGCTGCATCCTGCAAAGGCACCCTCTCCGATTTCCTTCAGCGCGGTGAGTTCACTCAGGTTCGTCTGTCCGAGGGCGGCGCATTTGCTAAAGGTGCGCGCAGGCAAGGTCGTAAGGACTACGGGCAGCTTTGCCTGCGTGAGCTGGGTGCAGCCCGAGAAAACGCCATAACCCATGCTCTTCACGGCCCAGCCAGACATGTCTATCTCCGTGAGCGCAGTACCGATAAATGCATAGTCGCCAACGTGACGAACATCCGTCAGACCCTTCAGCTCCTGCAGGAACGAGCATCCGATGAATGCCTCGTTGCCTATGCTGTCTAATTGGGCGGGCAGCGTCAGGCTCCTCAGATATTTCTGACCGGCAAAAGCCTGGAAGCTGATGGCATTCACCCGACAGCTCTTGCCTGAAATACCCACTTGACTCTCTATCGTCTTCGTCCCCACCAGCCTGTTGGACACACCCGTTACGGAAGCTGTGTTTTCGCTGGTGGCCGTATATATGATACCCGCTTTGGTGACTGTCTGCCCCCATCCGTTCAGCGCCAGCCCCAGGGCGGCGAAGAGCACCAGAAAGATTCGATTTGTATTCATGGTTCTGTGTTTTGGTTTTCTATTCATTTTTCAGGATAAGTATAAAGCTTGATACGGTAGATGCCGGAGACGGTTCTGCCTTGCGCCAAGGGAAGCCAGTTGTGATGACCCGTCTCATCGCCGTTAAGCACTCTGAGCGTGCGCCATTCTCCATTTTCCGCCGGTTCCACTTCCTCGGCCCATCCGATTTTGCAGACCTGCCCCTGACGTTCGCTGTGGAATACCACTTGGCAGCCCGCGCCTGCCACGATGAACTCATCGTCGGCTATCTTGACCGCAAGGCCGTGGGCGCGGCGCGCATCCTTTAAGTAATGTACTTCCATTTCATAGGGGCTGAAGACGAGCCTTACCGTATCGCCCGCGCCATCAACCACTTCCTGCCGCACAAAACCGTGCATCCGGCCTGTACCCTGATAGTCCGATATAAGAGGCAGCAAACCGCCCAAGACCCGGTATTCCTCGCAGAATATGCTGTCCTTTGCGGCATCCTCTATGCCAAAAGGTGAAAAGCAGATGGCATTATGCTCAGCCAAAGTATAGTAGGCATTCCCCGCCTCCAATTTGAGTTCCGGGATAAAGAGCGCATTGTCTGGCCGGTGATAGGCTTCAACTATGCGGTAAAGTGTCGGACGGTAAATATCCGGTGCAAGAAGATCCACCGAAGGGGCCAAGGCCTTGTAGACATCCAGTACGGTAGGCCTGGGACCTCCGTTCGGATAGCTGCCCGGCTGGGCATCTTCGTCGGCCATCCAGCAGTTGACGTAGGCCGGAAGGGGGTAAATCGCTTTTCCAGAGCGGGTTACTTCTTCGGCAAACTGTGCAAAGGCTGCAGCCATAAAGAACTGACGGGTCAAGTCGCCTTGGCCGAACAGTTCCTCCCAGCTTCCCTTCTTCTTGCTGCCACTCGCCTTCCATTGCCGCACCAGGCTGCCCTCCATCTTTTTCCAGTTTTTCTGCAAGTAGTCTGTCAGGCCCTGCGGAACCGGCCCGCTGAAGGCATCCCTTGCCTCCGGGCAATGATCCACATCTACAAAGGCCCCCATTTCATTTTCCACCTGAATCATGCAGACGCGCCTGTTCCGGTCTTGCTCTTTCAAATGCTTCAGCATCTGGCAATATGCCCTGCTGTCAGCCTTTACTGTTTCTTGGCAGAAAGGAGAAAGCGTGGTGGTATTATGGTTCAGGCTGTCCCTTGTACGGAAGAAGCGCCTGGTATCTTTTTTCACCCAAAGGGGAGCATAGGACGACTCTCCGTTCTTATAAGACGCGAACCAAATGAGTACCAGGGGCATACGCGCCTCATCGGCAATACAGATCATACTGTCCAGTATGCTGAAGTCGTATCTCCCTTCCTGCGGTTCCACCTGTTCCCAGCTGACAGAGCCGATCAGGGCATTCAGTCCCATTGCCCGTACCGTCTCGAGCGCTTTTCTGAACGATGAAGGCGTAGAGGACGTAGAGTTATGCAACTCCCCGCCCAGCAGGATCATTGGCCGACCGTCCTGGACAAGCCGCGTCGTTCCGTTTATTTCTTTCAGTACGGCAGACGACTGGGCATTTGCCCGACAGGCCATAAAAGCCAGTGCCAGCAGAGCGACCAATCCCTTTTTCATATACGCTTTCATGATTCGCCTTATCTGTTATACTTCAACCCAAGGGGAAGGTACTCCTGGATGTCGCGTCCGAAGTAAGCCAATTCGCGGACGGTACTGCTGCTGATACAGCTCAGTTGCGGATCGGCCGCGAGTAGTATGGTCTCCATGCCCGTCAGAGCTCTGTTAACCTGGGCTATTTCGCGCTCATATTCAAAGTCCTTCAGGCTGCGCACCCCACGCAGAATAGCCGTAGCGCCCACCTCCTTTGCAAAGTCCACGGTCAGGCCGGTATATTGCTCCACCCGAACACGCTTTTCCTTGGCATAGAGGCGTCGCAGTGCAGAAACCCGCTCGGCGCAAGAAATCCACCCGGGTTTTTCAACATTGTGACCCACGGCAATGACGATTTCATCGAACAGCGTCAGCCCGCGAGTAACGATATCGGCATGACCGCGAGTGAAGGGATCGAACGAACCGGGAAAGAGAGCCGTCTTCATACCATCTCCTCCTCTTCTTCGGCCAGGTCTTCCTCGATGACAAGGTTGTCGATGATGAAGTTCTGGCGCTCCATCGTGTTTTTACCCATATAATACTCCAACAGGTTGTCAACCTGGTCGCCCTTGTTCAAGGTTACGCGCTCCAGCCTTATGTCCGGGCCAATGAAATTGCGGAACTCATCCGGACTGATCTCACCAAGTCCCTTAAAACGAGTTATCTCGGGATCTGGCCCCAGGTCCTCGATGGCCTGCTGGCGCTCATCGTCGGTATAGCAGTATTGCGTAATGAAATCCTGTGTGATACTGAGGTGGCGACTGTGTTTCTTCTCTTCCGAATCTTCGTCCTGTCCGGCTATGAAATCCTTTGCAGCTATCTCATCCTCCATAGCCTTCACCTTTTGCTTGCCGATCCTTGACTTACGCCCACGCACTCTGAAAAGCGGGGTCTGCAGGATATAGACGTGGCCTTTCTTAATAAGGTCGGGGAAGAACTGCAGGAAGAAAGTTATCATGAGCAGTCGGATGTGCATGCCGTCCACATCTGCATCCGTGGCCACTATTACCTTATTATAACGCAGGCCCTCCAGCCCGTCCTCAATATTCAGGGCCGCCTGCAGCAGATTGAATTCCTCGTTTTCGTAAACCACCTTTTTCGTCATACCGTAACTGTTCAGCGGCTTGCCCCGCAACGAGAAGACGGCCTGTGTGTTCACATCGCGGCTCTTGGTGATGCTGCCGCTGGCCGAATCGCCCTCGGTAATGAAGATGCAGGAGTCTTCCTGCTGGGTGCCCTTGGGGTCTGAGAGATGAACGCGGCAGTCGCGCAGCTTGCGGTTGTGCAGGTTGGCCTTCTTGCTCCTCTCGCGGGCCAGCTTGGCTACGCCGGCCATTGCCTTGCGCTCGCGCTCGCTCTCCGTCACCTTCTGCAGTATGACATCGGCCACATCGGTATTCTTGTGCAGGTAGTTGTCCACTTGCTCCTTCACGAAGTCGCCGATGAACTTGTCTATGCTGATGCCGCCTTCCGGAGCAGTCGTGAGCGAGCCCAGCTTAATCTTCGTCTGGCTCTCAAACATCGGCTCCTGGATGTTGATGCTGATGGCTGCTACCAGTCCGTTGCGGATGTCCATATATTCGTAGTTCTTTCCGCTGTAATCCTTGATGACCTCGGCAATATATTTCTTGAAGGCTGCCTGGTGAGTGCCGCCCAGCGTAGTGTGCTGCCCGTTTACAAAGCTGTAATATTCCTCGCCGTTCTGGCTGCTGTGCGTAAAGGCTATCTCTATGTCTTCGCCTCGCAGATGTACAATATCATAGAGGGCACGGGCCGTCATTCTATCCTGAAGCAGGTCCGAGAGCCCGTTGCGGCTCAGGATGCGCCGTCCGTTGAACATGATGGTCAGGCCTGTATTCAGGTAAGTATAGTTGCGCAGCATCACCTCCACGAACTCGTCCTGGAAGGCGTAATGCTTAAACAGGGTGGGATCGGGCTCGAAATAGATGAATGTGCCGTTCTCGTCCTGGGTATCCTCAGTAACGTCGGATTGCAGGATGCCCTCCTGGAAGGCGGTTCGCCGCACCTGTCCGTCGCGGTATGAGTGTGCCTCGAAATGACGGCTCAGGGCATTAACGGCCTTCAGGCCCACACCGTTCAGGCCCACACTCTTCTTGAATGCCTTGCTGTCATATTTTCCCCCAGTATTGAGCATACTGACGGCTTCGACCAGTTTGCCCAGGGGAATACCGCGCCCATAGTCGCGCACAGTGACGCGCAGATGGTCCTCCACCGTCACTTCAATACGCTTGCCGGCATTCATCTTGAATTCGTCAATACTATTGTCTATAACCTCTTTCAACAGTACGTAGATGCCGTCTTCGGCATGACTGCCGTCTCCAAGTCGGCCGATGTACATTCCGGGTCGTGTGCGGACATGTTCCATATCCGAAAGGTGCCGGATGTTCTTCTCGTCATATTCCGGCGTATTTTCTGTTGCGAGGATGACTTCTTTTTCTTCCATAAATTGATATATAGGTTCAAGGTTTTTTCATTAAAAGTCTCTTCCGTAAGCGGCTCTGCGCTTGTGGATGGTACACTCAAGGTATTTCCATTGCGACTGACTGGGATTGTTGTCTTCCAGCTGATGATGCGTCTCGGCCCATTCATAGCCGTCCTCGATTGTCTTCGGGATGATATCAGCGAAGATGAGGGCATTGGCTCCCTTGTCCTGATATTCGGGCACTACCCCCACCAGCAACATGTCCAGCACCTGAGGATGGCGGTTAAACCACAGGGCCTTGGCCATGTGATACCATCCGAAGGGGAATAGCTTGGCCTTTGCCTTCTGGATGGCGCGGCTGAGGCTGGTGATGCTGATGCCGATGCCGATCACCTCTCCCTCAGCGGTTTCCACTACGCTGAGGTAGCGCTTGTCCAGATACTGCAGGTACTGGTTGGCATACACTTCCATCTGGGCATCGTCCATCTCGCTGTAGCCGTAGAGCCCGGCATAGGACCTGTTCACCACGCCCAGCACCTTCTGAATGTATCCGCCGTCGCGTATCTCCTTCTTGCTCTTGAAGGTGCGCAGGTGGAAGCCGTAGCGTTTCTTCACCATCTCGGCAATCTTGAAGTACTTGTCGATATGAGCTTCATGACCGTCCTTTGGTATGGTGACCTTTCGCTCCACCCACCCCACTTCTTTCTGGAGGCCCAACTTCAGCATGTGCTGGGGATAGTAGGGATAGTTGTAGATGCTGTTCATCGTGCTTAGCTGGTCGTATCCGTCGGTCAGCATACCCTCCAAGTCCAAATCGGTGAATCCCATGGGACCCACGATATGGTTCATGCCGCGTTCACGCCCCCAGTCCTCCACGGCCTGCAACAGCTTCCTCGACACCTCGATGTCGTCAATGAAGTCAATCCATCCGAAGCGTACGTATCGGCGCTGCCACTTTTCGTTGGCATGACGGTTGATGATGGCCGCCACCCTTCCGACGATCTTTCCTTCGCGGCGGGCCAGGAAGTATTCAGCCTCGCAAAACCTGAAAGCAGGATTCTTTTTAGGATTGAACGTGTCAAGCGTGTCTTCCAGGAAATCCGGGACGGCATAGGCATTATCCTTGTATAACTCATAATTAAAGCGCACAAAAGCCTTCAGCTCTTTCTTGCTTTTTACTGAAGATACAACAATCTCTGACATGACAAAATCTTCAAATGAATAGTTTTAGGCTACAAAAGTAATAAAAACTCATTAAAAAACCTTCCAAAAGACCGTTAAAAGTTGAAAAATATGCTTTAAAGGCTCAAAAAATGATAAAACCTTTTGGAGAAAGTATAAAAAATGTTACTTTTGCACAAAATATGCATAAATAAAAACGTTTTTATTGAGAAAGAGTATGGCAAAAATTACAAAAATTCTCACCCTCGCACTTGTTGCGCTGGGAGTGTCGTCAACGGTCAGCGCGCAAAAGGCCGAACGGAATTATGAGCTCTATCCCCATTGGTTCTTGGGTGTTCAGGGCGGTGTACAGGACACTTTCAATCCTGAGTTTAATAACTGGAAAACATTCACACCCACAGCCAGCCTCAGCTTCGGACGGTGGTTCATCCCACAGGTTGGAGCTCGTCTGCATGTAAACGGCGCATGGAACAAGGGCGGTGTTGACTTCTTAGGAGATGCTCCCGACGGTCACTATCGCTACAACTACATTACGCCCAGTGCCGATGTGCTGGTGAATCTCTGCAATCTGTTTGGCAGGAAGGAGTACTATCCGGTCAATGTAATCTTCATTGGCGGTCTGGGTGCAAACTATGCTTTCGAGGAGCAGGGACGCGCCGAGGCAGCTGCACTGCCCCGGTCCACAAACATGAACTATGCCGAGAACGATAACCGCTGGGCTTTCAACGGCCGTGTCGGCTTGGGACTGGACATCCCCTTCCATAAGCACTGGAGCGTCAACCTGGAGGGCGACCTGAACTACATCGTGCCCGGTAAGTCTGAGACGTTCAATACCGACAAGCTGCAGTTCCTGGGACAGGTAGGCCTGACCTACAAGTTCGGCTTCAAGAAAAAGCCCGCTGCCGAGGAGGTATGGGTAACCCGCATCGATACCATCTGGTATGACGACATCGCCTATACACCGCGTGTTGAAGACGGCACCATCACCTGGAACGTGTTCTACAAGATTCGCGAGAGCGAGTTCGGCGATCCCGACCTGAACGACCCCGCAACCGCTCAGCTGGCTGCCATCGGCGCCTTCCTGAAGGATCACCGCGAGTGCAAGGTCAGCCTGAAGTCCTACGCCGACGTACAGACCGGTAACCCCAAGATCAACATGGGCTACTCACAGCAGCGTTCCGAGAAGGCCGTCAAGGCCCTCGTTGATGCAGGCGTCGATCCCAGCATCATTACGGCCGAGTACTTCGGCGATACCGTACAGCCCTTCGCCGAGAACGACAAGAACCGCGTGACCATCATCAAGGCTACCGGACTGAAGGACGTTAAGGACCAGTACAAGGTGAAGAAGTTCCGCACTCAGGAAGTACGTGAATTGCAGAAGTAAGATTCATAAGATTCATATATTAAAACAATAACAACAATGTTCAAGTACAAAAATCTGTTTGCCACAGCTCTCTTGATGCTGGGCTTTACGGCAACCGCCAATGCGCAGGATGCCGACGACGGTTTGGACTACAAGCCCTATCCCTATGTATTCGTAGGCGTGCAGGGTGGTGCCCAGACAACCTTTACCAACTATGACCAGCTGAAGCTGATTACCCCTACCACCAGCCTCAGTATCGGTAGCTTCTTCACTCCCGTAGTGGGTGCCCGCCTGCACTTCAACGGCATGTGGAACAAGGGCGGCTTCAAGAACGCCACTATCGACCAGAAGTACGACTACAAGTATCTGACTTCCGACCTCGACCTGATGCTCAACCTCGTAACCCTCTTCGGACGCAAGAACTACTACCCCCTCAACGTTTACCTGATTGGCGGTATCGGACTCAACTATGCTTGGGACAACGACGATGCTTTCGGCATGAAGAACCTGATGCCTATGGCCTACGAGAAGGACCGCTTCAGCCATAATGCACGAGTTGGTGCCCAGCTCGACTGGAACATCCACAAGAACGTAAGCCTCAACCTGGAGGTTGCCGCCAACAGCCTGAGCGACCGCTACAACAGCAAGGTCTGCAACAAGGATGACTGGCAGCTCACCGCACAAGTCGGTGTAGCCTTCAAGTTCGGTTACAAGAAGAAACCCGTCAAGGAAGAAGTGTGGGAGACCCGCATCGATACCATCTGGTATGACGACATCGCCTACTCACCCCGCGTTGAGGACGGTACCGTTACCTGGAACGTATTCTACAAGATTCGCGAGAGCGATTTCGGCGATCCCGACCTGAACGATCCCGCAGCTGCCCAGCTGGCTGCCATCGGCGCCTTCTTGAAGGATCACCGCGAGTGCAAGGTTACCATGAAGTCCTACGCCGACGTACAGACTGGTAATCCCAAGATCAACATGGGTTACTCACAACAGCGTTCCGAGAAGGCCGTCAAGGCCCTCGTTGACGCAGGCGTAGATCCCAGCATCATCACAGCCGAGTACTTTGGCGATACCGTACAGCCCTTCGCCGAGAACGACAAGAACCGCGTGACCATCATCACCGCCACCGGTCTGAAGGATGTCAAGGACCAGTACACCGTCAAGAAGTACCGCACCAAGGAGGTTCGCTATCGCGCGAAGTAAGATACAGGCCCCGCGCCTATATATATAATAAGGTAATGCGCCAGTCCCTCACCGACTGGCGCATTTCTTTTGCCAACAAGTGAAAACATATATAGCTTTCTTTCGAACTTAGTATACCCCCCAAAAAAAGGCCGCCTTACAACGCGCAAAAAAGTTTTACATTGTGGCGATTATGGAATAACTCTCCTATAGACGCCCTGGGCAGGTAGGATTTTCTCCCTGCCCAGGAAAAAATTTTTCCCTGCCCAGAAAAAAATATTTCTCTAAGCAGGGAGCGTTTACGCCCTATTCTGACCTGTTTTTGCACACCTTCCGTTTTTTTGACATT
>JAILKU010000103.1 GCA_024693505.1 Bacteroidaceae bacterium
TGGAAACGAAGCCCGCGAGCCGCTTCATTCTCAAACTCCACCTTGGCTTGATGGGCAGCTGCAATGACGGTGAGCATGGAGTCGAGCGGCACATTGTTGAAGACATGGGTCGCCTCAGCCTCAGCCTCTTTCCCTGAGGAGAGAGGAGTAGTTACCCTCTCTACTGTGTCGGAAAGCTGAGAGTGTTCAGTCCCCTCGCCCTTTGTAGAGGGGCGGCTGGGGGTGAGGCTCCAGATGGCGGCAAAGGCAAAGCCCGATACCAAGAGCGCGCCGATGAAGGAGGCTGCTATCTTGTGGGACGGGAGGCGCAAAGCGAAACGGGGGTTATGATCTCTTTCTTCGAGGGCGTCCAATTCCTCAGCATGGCTGGCTGCAAACTTCTCCCATTCGTCATCCACGTCCTGGGGATTATCCTTCAGCTCCTGGTGCTTGAAGGCGCGCTTAGCAAAGCCAAGTTGCTGCACGAGCTGGCGCATCTCGTCGTCAGCAAGGATCTGCTTCATCTGTTCGTCTGTCAGTTGCTCTGGATGGTCTTGCAATTCCAGAAGCCATTTTATACGCTTCTCTTCGGTCATCATATTACTTTTGAGTTTGAATTAAAATACGCTCTGATTCTCTCCAATGCCTGCTTCAGGTGGGTGTGGACAGTCTGGCGGCTGACGTTCAGCGCCTCGGCCACTTCCTGGCAGGTCATCTCCTGCAGATAACGCAGACGGAATATCTCCTGGGTCAAGGGCGGCAGGTTGTCCTGCAGATAACGCATCAGTGCTTCCATCTGCATCTGCTGTTCTGCTGTATCGTCGCTGGCGAGTGTATCGCTGTCCTCTATGAGCAGGCGGGCAAACCGCTCCTGTACCTTCTTGTGCTGCAACACATTCAGGCAGCGATGATGCACACTTGCCATCAGGAACGCCTTTGCATTGTCTGCTCTCATGACTGTTCTGCCGCTGAGCAGGCTGGCGAACACATCGCTCACCACGTCCTTGCTCTCTGCTTCGTCGAAGAGCAGCGTGAGTGCCAGATGATACATCTGCATGTAGTGCGTCTTGAACAGACTTTCAACATCTTTTCGTGTCATACACTTATAATACAGTTCAGACGGAGAAAATGTAAAGCAGAAAAGCGTTTTTCTTTATTCAAACTCAACTTTTTTATTCCTAATGCACTTTGACTAATTCATAATTCATAATGCATAATTCATAATTGCGCAACGGCGCCAGCCCATTCCCCGCCCTTCTGAGGGGCAATCGCCCGATAGAAACGGAGCGATTGGCGACCGTAGGGAGGTTATAGGGGTGGGGTAGGCAAGGAGTGATGCTAATCTGATTAATCCGAGAAATCCGAGTAATCCGAGAAATCCGAGTAATCTGAGTAATCCGAGTAATCTGAGTAATCCGAGTAATCTGAGTAATTTGATTAATCTGAGCCTTTGTCTTTCGTTTTCGTTAATAGAAATCCTCCTGCGACAGCCAGGATCAGGCTTGCGATGATTACCTTCGTGTCGGGCAGGATGATGACGGGCGTTTTCGACATCTGCATGTCGCCCAGCCCCAGCCAGCTGTAAACGGCAAGGAGTATGGCTGAAAGATTTCTCCCTGCATGGAGTATTACGCTATGCCAGATGCTTCGAGACCAGATGAACACCAGTCCGTAGAGCATGGCGCTGATGAACGCACCTGGGAAGTTGCGCACGTGGAGCATCCCAAACAGCAGGGCCATCACCACGCAGACGATGATCTGCGTGCGACGGCGGCGGAAGGGAGAGATGGCCATCTGCCTGAAGCACAGCTCTTCGAGTATGGGTGCAAGCAACACGGCATGTACGCCCGACAGGAGGTCTTCGCGCATCTCGTCGGCCGTGTGGGTCAGAGGCTTCATCTCTATGGAGCCGGCCAGCGACGTGATGCCATACACGATATACCCTTCTGCAACAAGCCACAGCGGTGCGACCAGCAGCAGCCCGGCGAAGACGGAGCCTCTGGGCAGTCTTAGCGGAAACTGGCCGGCGGCAGGAAACACGCTCGGCTCGACACGATGCACAAGGTACAGCGTCAAGGCGATGCCGGCCAGCGTAATCAGCCACGTCAGCAGTTCGCCGACGAAGGTAGGATTATCGCCTGCAACAGGCTGGGCCGTCGCATAAATAACTGCTACGCCATAGGCAGCCGCAAGCAACGGCATGAAGGGCTTGATGATGATACTGAACTTGTTCATCTGTCTGAATCCTGATTTACTCTATTCTTCCAAGTTCTCTGTTTCGGCTTCCCTGGGTTTCAAGCCCCGTGATAATTCAACTTGATTCCAGTCTGCGCCTGCTGCATTCATATCGCCTCGAAGCGGTAGGTCTTTCCTGCGCGCGTGTCGATATCGTACTCATAGACCTTTCTGATGGGCAGCAGCTGGAAGTCGGTTAGCTCTGCCGACATTGTGGTTAGCCTGATTTCTGCGGGCGTCAGTAGGTGGTTGCTGACGGGACCATCGGCCGGACGCAGCCCTTTCCCCTTCAGGGGCCAGTAGGAGCGCAGTCGCAGGGTGCCGCCTATGGTGGAACGGATGCTCGCGCTGCGCAGGGTGCCGTCCCTCCACTGCTCGTCGACGATGAAGCCTCCCCTGGCGCGCAGGCCCTTGACGTCGCCCTCCTTCCACTCGTCGGGCAGGGCGGGCAGCAGGTGAACGGCGCCGTCGTGACTCTGCAGCAGCATCTCGCAGACGCCGGCCGCACAGCCGAAGTTGCCGTCTATCTGGAAGGGCGGATGGGCATCGAACAGGTTGGGGTAGGTGCGTCCGTCCGGGTACTGGCGCATCTTGGAGTCGTCGGGCAGCAGGTGCAGCATATTGCGTATGATCTTGTAGGCATGGTTGCCGTCCAGCATGCGTGCCCAGAAGTTTATCTTCCATCCCAGGCTCCACCCGGTGGCCATGTCGCCGCGTTGCTTCAGCGTGTTCGAGGCTGCTGTGAAAAGGTCGGCATGCCTGTAGGGCGAGATCTGGTTCGAGGGATACAACCCGTAGAGGTGCGAGATGTGCCGGTGCTCGTTCCTGGGGTCGTCGGCGTCCTGCAGCCATTCCTGCAGCTGTCCGTATCGTCCTATCTGCATGGGCGGCAGACGGTCGATGGCGTTGCTGAGCTGTTTCCTGTAGGCCTCAGGCTCGTCCAGCAGCCTTGCAGCGGCCAGGGTGTTGCTCAGGGCGTCGAAGGCGATCTGGTTGTCCATCGTGCAGCCGGCCGTAATGGGCGTGGGCTTTCCGGCAGGTCCCTGCTCAGGCGATACGGAGGGCACGCTCACCAGCCATTTCGTCTCAGGATGAGGCTGCATATAGTCCAGGTAGAAGTCGGCCGTGCCGCGCATTACAGGGTACCACTGGCGCAGGAAGTCCATGTCGCCTGTGAACAGGTAGTGCTGCCAGATGTGCGTGGCCAGCCAGGCGCCTCCGTTGGGGAACATGCCCCAGAACGCGCCGTCCACAGGGCCTGCTATGCGCCACAGGTCGGTGTTGTGGTGTGCCACCCATCCGCGGCAGCCGTACATCTGCTGTGCCGTCTTGGCACCCGTCTCGATTAGGTCGCGTATCATCGAGAAGAGGGGCTGCTGCGTCTCTGCCAGGTTGCCCACCAGGGCCGGCCAGTAGTTCATCTCCGTATTGATGTTGATGGTGTACTTCGAGTCCCATGGTGCATCCCTCTTGTTGTTCCATACACCCTGCAGGTTGGCCGGCTGTCCGCCAGGCTGCGACGAGGCGATGAGCAGATATCGGCCGTACTGCATCATGAGGGCTATCAGGTCCAGGTCGCCAGCCTCCTTCGCGAAAAGGTCCAGCCGCCTGTCCGTCTCGAGCGACGAGTTGGCCGACGTGGACAGGCTCAGGCTCACGCGCCCGTACTGCTCGCGGTATTTGCTTATGTGCTCCTTCAGCAGCCTGGCGTAGGACTTTTCCCCGACGGCTGCCAGCGACTGGCTGTTGCGCTCGGAGGCATCGCCGCTCACGTCGTGGTAGTTCACGAAATTGGTGGCTGCCACGATGTAGAGCGTGGCTGTGGTGGCCCCCCTGACCTGAATGGCCTCGCCGAGGTCGGTCGTTGTGCCGTCGCTCTCAGCCTTCACGCGCAGCTCAGCTTTCAGCCCCGCCTTGATGCCCTCCTGCTCCACGCCGTCAATGATGGCTGTCAGCTGGTGGCCGCTCATGGCATGGCGGTTGGGGAACTCGCAATCGTGCCTGACGGTGAAGCTCAGGGCGCCCTTCCTGCTGGCCGTCAGCCTGACGATGATCGCGTTCTGTGCCATCGAGGCGAAGACGGTGCGCTGGTAGGTCACGCCGTCGGCCGTGTAGCGCGTGGTGGCAGTGGCGTTCCCGATATTAAGGTCGCGATAGTAGTCGGCGACCTGGTCGTGCCTCAGGTCCAGCCGTACACTGCCCAGCGACAGGAAGCGCATGCCGTGGGGCCCCTTCACGAAGTGCCGGTCTATCAGCCGTGCGGCCACGTCTTCCTTTCCCATGAAAATCAGGTCGCGCACCTCCTGCAGGTGTTCCCTGGCCTCAGTCGAGTTGTTGTTGTAGGGCGATCCGCTCCAGAACGTCTCTTCGTTCAGCTGGATCTCCTCAGACTTAGTTCCTCCGAACACCATGGCACCCAGATGCGAGTTGCCAACAGGCAGCGCCTCCAGCCAAGTCTCGGCCGGAGCGCTGTACCATAGTTTCCGCTCCTGTGCAGTGGCTCCAAGTGCAGTAGCCAAAGCCACAATTATAAGAATCTTCTTGTTCATAATAGTGTGCAGATTACTTCAGGCGTCCGAACTGGCCGTTCTTCTCGATGGTCCACCCTTCGCGCTTGGAGAGCAGGCAGTCCTTGCCCTTGAACATGCGGGCCGCCTGCTTGTCGCCCTTCAGCTGCCAGTCGAGCCAGGCGAGTGCCACTACCGAGAATTCGCCGCCATGAGGCTGACGGTAGGTGCCTCCGTGCCCGACGGGGAAATTGGCTGCGCAGGCCGGGACGTGGCTGATGAGTCGGAAATCGTCCATCCCGTTCTCGTAGGCGATGTCCTCGCGCCCGCCCAGGATATAGATGACGGGCGTATGGATTTCCTGTAGCTTGGACTTCTCGGGCATGGGCATGCCGCCCACGGCCCGGCCCAGATTGGAGACCTTGAAGAGCCCGCTGTTGCAGATCATGAGGGACTTGAGGCGCGGGTCGGCGCAGTTGTAGAGGGTCTGCAGGCCGCCGCACGACATGCCGGCTGCGCAGATATTCCCAACGTCAATCTTGCCGTAGTAGGGCGACGAGGGGTCGGCATTCTGCGCGACTGCCCAGTCGATGGACTCAATCTGCTGCTGGGTGGTGGACATGGGCCCCTGATAGGGTTTCTCCTCGATGGGGATGAAGCCAGTGGCAATGACCATGTAGCCATGGGAGGCTATCTCGTTCAGGAACCTGAAGTGCTCCCAGGGCGAGTTGGTGCAGGCGCCATTGCCCCATACCAGCACGGGCAGGGGATTCTTCTTGCCGAAGGGCGAGAGGTCCTGTGGCACGAAGACGGTATGGGCGTCCAGGCTGCTCTCCTCCTTCATGACGGCCTTGTAGGCACCTGTTCCGCCATCCTCCACGACCAGGGACTGCAGGCCCTGGATGCGCCACCAGTCGAAGTTGAAGAGCTTTGGCCCCTTGCGCCCTGTGAAGGCGAGGAAGAGGTCGTGCGTGCCGTCGGCCGTCTGCTGTATCTCGGCTGAGAGGGTCTGCCACTTCTCCCATCCGCCTGTGCCAGGCACCTCCAGGCAGGCCACCATCTGACCGCCCAGGCTGTCGAGCCGCACCTCTATCCTGCCGCCTCGCAGTCCGCTGGCCACGCGGGCCGTGAACAGGCGGGGCTGGTTGCCGTCGAACCTGACGTTCTGCAGCTTGATATAGTCGCCGTTGTGGATATCGCTCACATAGACGCCCACCTCGTCGTTCTGCTCCGTCTTGACGCCGCGCGAGAAGGCCATCGTCTCGGCCTCCACCCGCTGGTAGGGATTGAAGGTGCCCACGGGCTTCACACCCTCGTCGGTAGGCATGATGGTGGGAAAACTGCCGTCGGCGTTATACTGGAACTCCTCAACGGCCACACTGCGTCCGAAGCCGCCTCCCCTGGGAAGCTTGCCTGTATGATAGAAGAAATAGGAGTGACCCTTGTAGTCGGCCACGCCGCAGTGGTTGGTGAACGAATTGGTGGGGCAGAGGGGCATGATCTGGCCGGCATAGGTCCAGGGACCAGCGGGCGAGGGTGCCGTGCTGTAGCTGATGTGCTCAGGCACGCCGCCAGCGGCATAGAGCAGCTGATAGGCCTTCGACTTGTCCACCTTGTACTTCGAGCCGTCCACCTTCCTGAGCCAGGGTCCCTCCACGTAGGAATCCTTGTATGCCTTGCCCTTCTCGCGCTTGTTCATGGCCGGGCTTCCGAATGCCTCCTCGGTCATGTCGAGGCGCCCCAGCTCACCGCTGTAGGATATCATATCGCGGTTCAGCTTCAGGTAGTAGCACTGGGGATTGCCCCACATGAGCCACGTCTGCCCGTCGTCGTCGATCATCACGGTGGGGTCGATATGGTCCCACGAACCATTCTCGAAGAGGGGCTTGCCCAGGGCATCCCTGAAAGGACCAGTGGGCGAATCGCTGACCGCTACGCCAATGGCCATACCCTTGGATATCGTGCTATGGGCGCAGATATACCAATAGAACTTGCCGTCGCGCTCGATGGTCTGACTGGCCCAGGCACGGTCGTCGGCCCACGAGAAGCTCTCGAGGGCCAGGGGCGAGCCATGATCCTGCCAGTTGACCATATCCGCTGTGGAATAGACGCGCCACTCCTGCATCCAGAAGAAATCGGCGTTATCCTCGTCGTGGCCGGTATAGACATACATGCGACCATTATGCACCATAGGGGCAGGGTCGCTGGTGAACCAAGTCTGCACAAAGGGATTCTGTGCATTGGCAGCCAGGGCCGCCAAGGCCATCAGGGCTGCAGTAATTCGTCTGTGTTTCATTTTATTTTAATTCATAATTCATAATTCATAATTGGGCTGCGCATTGAACCTCTTGAACTCCTGGAGCAGCGAGCGCAGCTCAACTCCTTCATGAGATTGAGCTCCAGTCCTCGTCCTCGCGTCGGAGCTCCTTCAGCTGGTTCCAGAGGATGTCGTTCATTGGGCGGTCGTGCTGCGGATCCTGGTCGAGCACGAACTCTGCCGTATCGCGAGCCAGCTGGACCAACTGCCCGTCTCGAGCCAGGTTGGCCAACTTCATGTCGAAGGCCACGCCGCTCTGCTGCGTGCCCTCCAAATCACCTGGGCCTCGCAGCTTCAGGTCTTCCTCAGCAATTTCGAAGCCGTCGTTCGTCTCTGTCATAATCTGGATGCGTCGGCGGGTGTCCTTGCTCAGCTCGTAGTCGGTAACCAGGATGCAGTAGGACTGCTTGGCGCCTCGTCCCACACGCCCCCTTAGCTGATGGAGCTGTGACAGGCCGAAGCGCTCGGCATTCTGAATGACCATGACTGAGGCATTGGGCACGTTGACCCCCACCTCGATGACCGTGGTGGCCACCAGAATCTGCGTCTCGCCCGATACGAAGCGCTGCATCTCGGCATCCTTGTCGGCAGGCTTCATCTGTCCATGCACCATACTGATGCGATACTCAGGGAATACCTTCTGCAGGTGCTCGTATTCGGCCACCACGTTCTTCAGGTCAATCTTCTCGCTCTCCTTCACCAGCGGATAGACGAAGTAGGCCTGTCGACCGGCATTTATCTCCTGGCGCACGCCACGATAGAGCTCCTCTGGCCGGTTATCATAGATGTGCAGGGTCTTTATGGGCTTGCGTCCTGGCGGCAGTTCGTCGATAACGGAAACGTCGAGGTCGCCATAGAGCGTCATGGCCAGGGTGCGAGGAATGGGAGTAGCCGTCATCACCAATACATGGGGCGGCACGACGTTCTTGCGCCATAGACGGGCTCGCTGGGCTACGCCGAAGCGATGCTGCTCGTCGATGACGACAAGGCCCAGATTGCGAAACTCCACATTGTCCTCGATGACGGCATGCGTGCCGACGAGAATCTGCACCTCGCCCGATACGAGCCCTTCCAGGATAGCCTTCCTGCGCCTGCCCTTCACGACTCCCGTCAGGAGCTCAACGCGAACGGGCATATCCTTCAAGAAACTGCGAAACGTATCCAGGTGCTGCTCGGCCAGTATCTCGGTAGGTGCCATGATGCAGGCCTGATAGCCGTTGTCGATGGCAATGAGCATCAGCATCAGGGCCACAAGCGTCTTGCCGCTGCCCACGTCGCCCTGCAGGAGACGGTTCATCTGCCTGCCGCTGCCCATGTCGATGCGCATCTCGCGAATGACGCGTTTCTGGGCACCTGTAAGCGGGAAGGGCAGATAGCTGTTGTAAAATGTATTAAACAGATTGCCGACGACAGGAAAACGGTGGCCTTGACGATTGGCTGAGCGCTCGCGACTGTAGCTGAGGATGGAGAGCTGGATGTAGAACAGCTCTTCGAATTTCAGGCGCATGGTAGCATGCGAAAGCTCGTCGGCCGTAGAAGGGTAGTGGATGGACCGAAGCGCAGTGTCAAGCGGCATGAGGTGGAGCCTGTCCAGCAGGTATTGAGGCAGTGTCTCCTGCACGTTGTCTCTCATTTGCAGGAACAGGGTGCTGGTGAAGTGTTCTATGGTGCGCGAGGAAAAGCCTCTCTTCTTCATCTTCTCCGTTACGCTATAGTAGGGCTGCATGCTCATCTTGCTGAGCACCAGCGTGTCGGCCGGATCCACATCGGGATGTGAGATGTTGATATGTCCGTTAAAGACTGAAGGACGTCCGAAAATGATGTAGTCCTCGTGAAGCTTTATGTTCGAGGTGATGTAGCGCGTGCCGTTGAACCATACCATGTCCATCACTTGCCGCCCGTCGGTGAAATGCCCCACAAGCCTCTTCTTTCGTCCCACGCCCTGTTCTTCGAAACTGAGGAACTGCCCTTTCAGCTGCACGAAAGGCATGTCGCTCGTCAGTTCGGATATCATATAAACGCGGCTGCGGTCGATATGTTTATAGGGGAAGTAATACAGCAGGTCGTGCCAAGTGTGGATGCCCAATTCGTCGCCCAGAACCTTGGCGCGTTTGGGACCGATACCTGGCAGGTACGTGATGTCTGTATGCTTCAGATCCTGCATAACACTTCGGATAGTTTGAGATCCTCTGGCGTAGTCAGCTTAATGTTTCCGCGGTTGCCTTCGACTAACGTGATGGGGTGCCCCATTTCCTCTACGACGGAGGCATCGTCGGTGAACTCTCTTTGGTATGGTTGCAGGTATGCTTTTTTCAGCACGTCTACGGTAAAGACCTGAGGCGTCTGCACCAGCCGGTAGTGATCCCTGTCGACGGTGACGCTGTCTCCCTCGGGCAGTATCTGTCGCACGGTCTCCACGACAGGCACCACAGGGATGGCGGCTCCGTTTTCCCAGGCGGCCTGATAGCAGCGCCGTATGGTCTCTTCGCTCACAAAGGGGCGAACGCCGTCATGGACACCCACGATGCCTTCGACGTCGTCTGGTACAAGGGCCAATCCGTTCTGCACGGAGTGGAAACGACTGTCTCCGCCATCGGCCGTCAGCATGGGAACATCGAAATCGTACTTCTTGCATAGTTCGGCCCAGTATTCCTGTTGGTCGTGAGGCAGCACCAGTATGACCTGTATTTCGTCATAGACCTTGCGAAAAGCCTCTATGGTGCGCATGAGAACAGGCTTTCCGCCGACAGGCAAAAATTGTTTAGGTACATCGCCTCCCATGCGAAGGCCCTTTCCGCCAGCGACTATGATGACGTAGCGTTTCATTCGCTCATCAATTGTGTGTAGATCATGCCGTTGCGCAAAGCCTTTACAGCGTCTTTACCTACAAACCATTCGGCCAGTGTGTAGCCGAACTCCATAGCGGCTGCAGGACCGCGTCCAGTGATGAAAGGCCCGTCCTGCTCCACGATGGCAGCAGTGTATTGAGCGCCTTTCAGCTCCGACTCAAAGCCTGGATAACATGTGGCACGACGTCCATTCAGAATGCCCAGGTGCCCGTAAACCAACGGAGCAGCGCAGATGGCGGCCAGCGGCTTTCCGGCCTTGCAATGGCTCAGAATGCCTTGGCGCAATACTTCGCACGCATCCAGATTGGAGGCACCAGGCATGCCGCCAGGCAGCACAATCATTTCAGCATCCTCAAAATCGACGGCTTCAATCAGCGTGTCGACCACTACACCCACGCCGTGAGCGCTTGTGACAATCTCTTCGCCTGTTATGGAAACGGTTTCAACCTGAAGTCCCGCTCTACGCAGAATGTCTAGTGGAGCCAAGGCCTCGATATCCTCAAAACCGGTGGCTAAAAATACATAAATCATAATAAAAAACTTATTTTAAGTGCAAACTCCGTTGCAAAGTTAGAAAAAAACCTTAACTTTGCCATCCAAATAGGAATAAATTTATGAAAATAGCCGTCTTTGGGAATATTTTCCAGCAAAAAAAATCCGCTTCGGTACAAAATCTGCTCGCTCTACTGGCAGAAGAGGGTGAACAGATACTCATCGACAAGGCCTTTCATGATTACCTCACAGGGGTGTTGAATGTGCAGATGCCGCCTTGCCAAATTATCTCCACCGATGACTTTGAGGCCGACGTGGCTGTAAGCATGGGCGGAGATGGTACTTTTTTGGAAGCAGCCCGCCGTGTGGGCAGTAAGGAAATACCCATTTTGGGACTTAACATGGGACGGTTGGGCTACCTGTCCGATTTCTCCCCAGAGGAGATGGAACCAGCCTTGGCACAGCTTCGCAACGGCACCCTGCGTACTGAATCGCGTACGGTGCTGCAGATGTGTTATTCCCAGGGCGAACCTGAGGGCTATCCCTATGCATTGAATGAGGTGGCCGTGCTGAAGCGCGACAACAGCAGTATGATCAGCATCCGCGTCGATCTGGACGGCGAGTACCTGACCACTTATCAGGCCGACGGTCTCATTATTAATACCCCAACGGGCAGTACGGGCTATGCGCTTAGTGTGGGTGGACCTATCATGAGTCCTGGCTGCGGCACTTTGGGGCTTGTGCCAGTGGCGCCTCATAGTCTCAATGTGCGTCCGCTCACCATTGGGGACGATACGGTTGTCTCGCTTCGGGTGGAGAGTCGGAGTCACAATTTCCTCGTCTCAGTAGACGGACGGAGTGAGGCCTGTTCAGAAGATATCGGCCTGACCGTGCGCCGTGCACCATATAGTGTTAACGTCCTGAAGCATCCTGACGGCTCGTTCTTCCGCACCATCCGCGATAAACTGATGTGGGGGGCAGACAACAGGAGATAGAGAGTTCAAGGGTTCAAGAGGTTGAGCTGCGCTCGACTCCCTTCACGACTCGGCATAACAGGAACAAGTTCCGTTCTGCGCTCGCTGCTCCAGGAGTTCAAAAGTTCAAGGGTTCAAGAGTTCAAGGGCGGTTGACGTTAATTGTCATTCGTTGCCAATATAAATAATGAAAAGATATACAAAGGAATTACGTTGGTTGTGGCAAACCTCAAGGGGATTGCGCTTGCAGTCAGCCCTTAATGCTCTGACGAGTATTGTGGCCGTAGGGCTGGACTTTGCCTTCATTGCCGCTACGAAACTGGCCATCGACATTGCAACAGGGCGCTATCAAGGCCTGACGCTGCGCTGGGCTGCCTGTTTCCTGGTGGCTATCATGGTCTGCCGCCTCCTTCTTTCTTTCGGTAGCCGCTGGATAGCTGCCATTCTGGGCGTCCGCTCTCAGAACCTGATGCAGCTACGCCTGTTTCGTCACATCATGCAATGCGAATGGAAGGGCCTCGAACAGCGTCACAGCGGCGATGTGCTGAATCGCCTGGAGCGTGACGTGAAGGATGTAACCGACGTCATTACTGATACCGTGCCATCCGTCCTTGGGGTCTTGGTGCGATTCTGTGGCGCTTTCGTGTTTCTCTATTCCATGGATCCCATTTTGGCGTGTGTGCTTATCTTTATTGCGCCAATCTTCTTTGGGCTGAGCAAGATCTACATCAGGCGGATGAGGCGCATCACGCGAGAGATTCGCAGTACAGACAGCCAGATTCAGAGTATTCTGCAGGAAAGCATCCAGCATCGCGTCGTGCTGAAGACTTTGGAGCAATGTGATACGATGGTGAATCACCTTGACGAGGCGCAGCAGACGCTCAGGGAGCGCATTAAGGAGCGCACCTTGTTTAGCAGTACATCGGCTATGCTGCTCACAGCGGGCTTCAGCCTGGGCTACCTGGTCGCCTTCCTATGGGGAGCAAGTCGCTTGCAGCAGGGCACCATCACCTATGGCACAATGTTGGCTTTCATCCAGCTGGTGGGACAGATTCAAGGCCCGTTCCGCGAGATGACCCGCTATATCCCGATTGTTATCAATAGTCTGACGGCCAGCGAACGCCTGATGGAGCTCCAGGAAACGCCCTTAGAGACTGTGGGCGACCCGGTCCGTTTCAGCCAGAGCGTGGGCATCAGGCTTTGCAACGTATCCTTTGCTTACGACACTTCCGGCAGCCCCATTCTGAGTGACTTCTCCTATGATTTTCTGCCAGGAAGCACTACTGCCGTCCTGGGTGAAACGGGAGCTGGAAAGACCACTCTGATCCGACTCGTCCTGGCCCTGCTGAAGCCTGATAAAGGAAGCATCCAGTTTTATGACGAAACGGGCAGGAGCGTTCTGGCCAGTCCCCAGACGCGTTGCAACCTGGTCTATGTGCCGCAGGGCAACACTTTGTTTAGCGGCACTATCCGCGATAATCTTCTTCTGGGCAACCCGGAGGCAAGCGATGAAGACATGCGGCAAGTGCTGAAGACGGCCTGTGCCGACTTTGTCCTGGACAGGCCTGAGGGCCTCGACACGCCTTGTGGCGAGTTGGGTGCAGGACTCAGCGAGGGACAGGCTCAGCGTATCGCCATAGCTCGCGCCCTGCTGCGGAAGGGGAACATATTGCTGCTTGACGAGGCGACCAGTGCTCTGGACTCTGACACAGAGCGGCAGTTGCTGCAGAATCTGCACAATAGGGTATCTGCCCGACAGACCGTCATTTGCGTGACGCACCGTCCGGCTGTAGTAGAGTATTGTACGCAGGAGCTTAAGTTGAACTGAGGCTCAGAACGGCCACCAGCTTTTCTTCTTCTTTTTCTTCCTTTGATGACCAACCTCTTCCAGGAGCAGTTCTTCCAGGGAACGGTGTGAGTGGAGCAGATGGTAGATTGTGCCCCAGTCGGGGAGTCCGCCTATGTTTCGGTCGTCGATGAAAAGGTCAGCCTTCAGTTTTCTGGTATAGCGCGGGTTGGTCTCTGGCCCGTCCTCAGGGTAATCGCGGTTTACGGCATAGAATTCGAGGCCGCGTTGCCTGCACCATTCTATGGCTTCCTCCAGCAGTTCGCCCTCGCGACAGGTCCACAGGATGAGCTGGTAGCCCTCGCGCACCAGAGTCTTCAGGGTGTCGGTTGCAAAGGGCAGCTCATTACCAATGCGCGGATATTTATTGGTGACGATGGTGCCGTCAAAATCTACTGCTATGGTCATATCTTTCTTTCCGTTTCTTCGCTAATATGTTCTTCACGTCAAAGCTTCGCCTCATTCCTCTTCGGTTAGCGAGTTTATTATCTGGCGGAACTTTTCGGGCAGGTTATGGGTGTAGTAGGCATGCTCGAACCACATGCAGGCATAGACCAGCACGTCGAAGATGAGCCATCCCAGGATGATTTTCGTTGTCATATATTTCTTTAACTGCTTTTATTCTGTTTTGAGTGAGGGTTATCCCCATAGGTCTTTATGTTGTCGTGGATGTCGATGAGCAGGGCGTCCTCGCCTTGTGAGCGCAGGCGGCGCAGCTGCTCCCACTCCCGAGTGTTCAGTTGCCAGTCTTCCGAGATGCGTTCCACACCGTAGCTGTCCATTCGTTTCATCACCATCTTAACGGTCATGCGATGGATGTCGATGGCGGGCAGATACTGCGTGCTCTGTCCCTTCTCGTCGTGCATTTCGGCCAGCAGGTTCATGTTGACCATTTCGCTCAGGAGCTTGTGAACGAGCATCTCGGGCAATTGCGTGTCCTGTGCCAGAGTGTGTTCGGTATAGGGCGTCGTGCCGTTGGCAAAGCGCTTGCAGATGCGGCTCATCAGCAAGAGCGAGAGCGAGTCGCGATAGCGGCGGCTCAGGTCGGTGCTGTTCCGTTCCAGGGCGTATTTGTCCAGCGACTGGTTGGCGTAGCAGAGCTGGCCGCCCGTCAGGCATATCATCCATGAGATGTGCAGCCACAGCATGAAGAGCGGAATGGCTGCGAAGGTACCGTAAATGGCGTTGTAGCTGGACAGCTTGATCTGGTAGTGGAAGTAGAAATACTGCACGCCCATGAAAATGAGTCCTGCCAGGATGCCCGGCCAGATGGCGTGACGCAGTTTCACCTCCGTGTTGGGGATGTATGTATAGAGCAGGATGAGGCCTGTGCAGACGAAAAACGTGGGCATCAGGTGGACGCTCCATTCCACCGTATCGTTCACGAACTGGTAGTTGGGCAGCAGGCTGCGGAATGTCATCATGAACAGGTTGAGTCCGCTGGAGATGACGATGATGAAGGGCAGCAGCAGGAAGATGCTTATGTAGTCCATCATGCGGCGGTAGATGTTGCGCGACGATGGCACGTACCAGATGGTGTTGAAGGCCGTCTCGATGTTGCTGGTCAGCGAGACCAAGGTGTAGAGGAGAACGATGAGGCCCACTCCGATGAAGACGCCGCTCTTCGTGTGCTCCAGATAGGAGTTGGCAAACTCGAACACCTTGTCCGTCAGCTCAGGGCTCACCTGGAGTGAACCGCGCACTTTCTCCTCCATGGCCGGTCCGAAGCCGAATCCTCGTGCTACGGCGAAAATAATGGCCAGAATGGGGATGGCGGCCATCAGGCTGCTGTAGGTCAGGGCCGAGGCAAAGCTCATGATATTATTGCGGTTGATGCACTCCACGGTGATGGCAATGCGCTTTGCCATACGCAGGAGGCGCTGCCGCATTGGCGTGAGCGCTCGTTCGTTGACGGTCCAGATGTAGTCGATGTTCAGCATATCTCTTCTTGCCGCTTCCCCTGGGGGCAGGGCTGTTTGTGTTGTCAGGAAAAACAGTGAGCCTGTAAGCCGGGTTCTGTGCCTCCCCTCGAAGGGGAGCGCCTGTCATTTATCCACGACCTGCGTCGCCGCAGGCCTCTATCGTTCTACCCTCCGGCTCGGACGGGCCGCCCTCTCTTTTGGTCGCCGGTATACATGAACTTTCAACTTCCGGAATGCACAGCACCAGTGTCGCCACTGGCCTGGTGGGCTCTTGCCCCACCTTCTCACCCTTGCCGCGCCCAGGGGGGCGAGGCGGTTCTTTTCTTCTGCATGATCAGACCCTCGCGGACCTCTTTCTGTTAGGAAGCGGAGTGCCCTGTGTTGCCCGGACTTTCCTCTTGCGACACTCCCTGAGGAGCGCGCCAGCGACAGGCCGGTTCACTGTTTGACGCGGCAAATGTACATAAAAAACTTGATACTCCTTCTATCCGAGGCAAAAAAAACGTCTTATTCTCATGATATGACCTTTTACGGAGTTGAAAATGCCCTCAGACTTTTTCGCGCAGGAGATAATATAATGTGTGTGGGCTAAACCCAGCAGATTCTCTTCCTGGCCGTGCTAGTTTCTCTTCTTGGCTGTCTCAGTTTCTCTTCCTCGCCGTACTAGATTCGGTTGACTGGGCGGTAAAATGTTTTTTCTCGGCTGGGGATTTTATGTTGCCAGCCCAGCAACACAAGTTGCCAGTCGAGCAACACAAGTTGCTAGCCCAGCAACACAAGTTGCCAGCCCAGCAACATAAAATGTTTGGGCGGGAAAAGAAAAAAGCAGGGCCGATTATCCACAATTCCTACCCCAATTTCCTTGAGTTTTTTTCTGAAAAACCGTTAAAGGCGTCACGGCAACGCTCCGTTGGCTGTTAAGGATAAATAAATGATGATAATTATTCTAAATTGCGCCGTAAATGGCAATGCAAAACAGAAATTTTAGTGTTTAGGCATAAAAATGGACGTTTTTTTTTGGGAGTAGAGAAAATTATTCGTAACTTTGCCTCGTTTTCTGTCAATTTGCCGAAGTATCCCCCTGGGGGGACAACGTAGGGTTGCAGATTAAAGACTATACATTATTATATTAAATAACCATTTTTAACT
>JAILKU010000075.1 GCA_024693505.1 Bacteroidaceae bacterium
CAGACCGTCAGTCCAGGTACCGAACTCGAGGTCAAGACCATTGCGCACAGCCTCGTCGGTATCGTGACAACCTCCCCAGTCGGAGATGACCACACCATCGAAGCCCCAGTCCTGTTTCAGGATCTTGTTGAGCATGATATCGTTGTGACAGTTGTGTTGGTTCTTGTAGAGGTTGTAGGCGCCCATGATGGCCCATGCACCACCCTCCTGCACAGCAGCCTTGAAGGCGGGCAGATAGATTTCGTGCAGGGCGCGGTCGCCGACGATGACGTTCACCTGATGGCGGTATTCCTCGTCGTTGTTCAGGCAGTAGTGCTTGACGCAGGAGGCCACGCCCAGGGCCTGCATCTGCTGCACGTAGGGCACCACCATACGGCTGGCCAGGTAGGGGTCCTCGCCCATGTACTCGAAGTTGCGGCCGCCCAGCGGTGTGCGGTAGATGTTGACGCCAGGGCCCAGTATCATGTTCTTGCCGCGGTAGAGCGCCTCCTCGCCCAGGCTATGTCCGTAGAGGGCAGCCATTTCGGGGTTCCAGGTGGCAGCCAGGCAGGTCAGTGCGGGGAAGGCTACGCAGGAGTCATTGGTCTGCCCGGCCTGTTCCCATTCGTCCCAAAGGACGTCCGGACGAACGCCGTGAGGACCGTCGTCGGTCCAGAAATCGGGGAAGCCCAGTCGCTTCACACCAGCGCTGGAAAACTTGCTTTGAGCGTGAATCACATCGATTTTCTCGGACAGGGTCATGCGTCCCAGGGCATCTTCCACACGGGCCTCGATATCCTTCGCGGGATCAAGATAGACTGGCGTCTGAGCACTTGCGACAGAAGAGCAGAACAGTGCTGCACCCAGCGCAGCACGACCAAGAATGGAGCTAATACTTTTCATCGTTTCGTAGAATTGTTTATCGTTCAATTAAAAAAGAAGACTCCGAAAGGGGGAGTGTTCCTCACTTTCAGAGTCAGATAGATCCGCTTAATTATTAACAACTATGAAATACTTGTAGCGGGAAAGGGACTTGAACCCTTGACCTTCGGATTATGAATCCGACGCTCTAACCAGCTGAGCTATCCCGCCAACTCGTATTTGCGGCTGCAAAGGTAGGTACTTTTTTTTATTTCTACAAGAAAAACGGATGATTTTTTCTTTTCTTTTCTGCTTTCGTCCGAATAAACAATATTAAAACGGCTTTTATTTTGCTTACCGCTCACTTATTTGTATCTTTGCACGCAAATTCGCGCACATGAAAATAATAAAGAAAATAGACATTTTCATCCTGAAGTCCTACCTGCTACTATTCGCAGGTACCTTCTTCATCTGTCTCTTCATTTTCATGATGCAATTCATGTGGCGCTATGTGGACGAACTCATTGGCAAGGGCCTTTCGGGCGAGATATTAGCCAAGTTCTTCTACTACAGCGGCCTTACGCTGGTGCCGATGTCGCTTCCCCTGGCCATTTTGCTGGCCTCGCTTATTACTTTTGGTAATTTGGGCGAGAAGTTTGAACTGCTTTCAATGAAGGCTTCAGGCATTCCGCTGGTGCGAATCCTGCAACCGGTCTTCTTCTTCGTGATTGTCGTCTGTCTGGGGAGCTTCTATTTCCAGAATGTTATCGGGCCGGAAGCCACCAAGCAATTGGCCTCGCTTATCTGGAGCATGAAGCAGAAATCGCCTGAGTTGGAGATCCCAGAAGGCATTTTCTACAATGAGATTCCAGGCTACAACCTCTTCGTGGAGCACAAGGACAAGAAGACGGGCATGCTCTACGGCGTCATGATTTACAGTACGACAGGCGGATACAATGACGCTCAGATTGTGCTGGCCGACAGTGCCCGCCTGCAGAGTACGGCCGACAAAATGCACTTGCGCCTGACCCTCTTCAATGGAGAACGCTTTCGCAACATGGAGTCGCAAAACGGGCAAAACGTACTGAGGGCCAATATCCCCTATATGCGCGAATCGTTCATCAGCGAGGTTGACCTGATTCCCTTTGACGGTAACTTCAACCTGATGGACGCCAATCTGTTTTCCGGAAATGCGCAAACCAAGGATCTCAGGGAGATTCTGCACGGCATAGACTCCCTTCGGCACGATTTGGACAGTGTGGGTCACTATGTGGCGGGAAACACGATGCAGAACTACCTGAGGAAATCGTTGCCTGTAGGACAAAAGGATTCAATGTCCATCATCCGCCAAGCGAAAGACAGCCGTACGCCGCTGGACTCTATTTACAATAACATCCCAGAGGAGCAGAAGGTATCGGCATGGAAGACAGCTCTGACGAGGGCGAGGACGGTGAACTCGGAGTATGACTATCGCAGCTACTCGACCAGCAACATGAACGAGTCTTTGCGCAAACACTATATTGAGGCACACAAGAAATTCACTATGGCTCTGGCCTGCCTGCTGTTCTTCTTTATCGGTGCACCGCTGGGTGCCATCATTCGCAAGGGCGGGTTAGGCGTGTCGGTGGTTATCAGCGTCATCATCTTCATCTTCTATTATATGGTAAATGTAGGAAGTGAGAAGATGGCCAAGACCGGTGAGTGGAACATCCTGTCGGGCGTTTGGCTCAGTTCGGCCATTCTGCTTCCCATCGGACTGTTCCTCATCAATCGTGCCAACAAGGACAGTGTGGTATTTAATGTCGAAGGCTACCGCAACTTCTTCCAGCGCCTGCTGGGCCTGCGCACCAGCCGACGGCTCAACCGCAAGGAAGTCATCATCAACGACCCCGATTATCCTGCTCTGGTCGGCAAACTGCAACGTCTCACCGACGACTGCAAGCTCTACGCCACGCGTGGCAAGCTCTACAGCATTCCCAACTACTGGACGCTCTTCTTCCGCTATCGCGAGGACCGCGTAGCCATTGACCTGAACGAACGGCTGGAGGCCATCGTAGAGGAACTGCACAACACGCGCGACAACGTCATACTGGCCCGCCTGAACGATCTGCCCATCCTGGTGCCCGATGCGCATACGCGGCCCTTCCACAATGCCAGCCGCAACATGGCTGTGGGCATATTCCTGCCTCTGGGCCTCTTCTTCTGGCTCCGCATCTGGCGCTATCGCCTGCGCCTATGGCACGATATGCAGCAGATTCACAAGCTGGGCACACAAATCAGAGAACGAATACTGAAGAATCACATACAGAGAGAAAATGAATAGCGAAACAAAACTGAGCACCATAGACGAAGCCCTGGAGGACTTCCGCGAAGGCAAATTCGTAATCGTGGTCGATGACGAAGACCGCGAAAACGAGGGCGACTTCATCACAGCCGCCGAGATGATTACACCCGAGAAGGTGAACTTCATGTTGCAGAACGGACGAGGCGTGCTCTGCGCACCAATTACCATCACACGTGCCCGAGAACTGGAACTGGACCATCAGGTGCAGGAGAACACCAGCATGCTGGGCACACCCTTCACCGTGACGGTAGATCTGCTGGAGGGCTGCACCACTGGCGTCAGCACTCACGACCGCGCAGCCACCATCCGCGCCCTGGCCGACCCCTCGCGCAAGCCGTCGGACTTCGGACGCCCCGGCCACATCAATCCGCTCTACGCCCAGGACAAAGGCGTACTCCGCCGAGCAGGGCACACCGAGGCGGCCATCGACCTGGCACGCCTATCGGGCTTGCAGCCGGCTGCTGCACTCATAGAGATTCTGAACGAAGACGGCACGATGGCCCGCATGCCTCAGCTGCAGGAGGTGGCAGCCAAGTTCGGACTGAAAATCATCACCATCAAGGACCTCATCGCCTACCGCATGAAGCAGGAATCGCTCGTGGAGAAAGGCGTAGAGGCCGACATGCCTACCCAGTACGGCCACTTCCGCATCATCCCCTTCCGCCAGAAGAGCAACGGCCTGGAGCACGTAGCCCTCATCAAGGGCAGCTGGCAAGCGGGCGAACCCGTCATGGTGCGCATGCACAGCAGCTGCCTCACGGGCGACACCTTCGGCAGCCAGCGATGCGACTGCGGCGAACAGCTCCACCAGGCAATGCAGATGATCGAGAAGGAAGGGCGCGGCGCTATCGTATACCTCAACCAGGAAGGACGCGGCATAGGACTGATGAACAAGATTGCTGCATACAAGCTGCAGGAGCAGGGCGACGATACGGTGGACGCCAACATCCACCTGGGCTTCCGCCCCGACGAGCGAGATTACGGCGTAGGCGCGCAGATACTGCACGAGCTGGGCATCAGCAAGCTGCGCCTCATCACGAACAATCCGGTGAAGCGCGTAGGATTGGAAGGCTACGGACTTGAGATTGTAGAGAACATTCCCGTCATCATCGAGCCAAACAAGTATAACCGCCGCTACCTGGAGACAAAACGCATCCGCATGGGGCACAAACTGTAGAGAGAGACATTTGGGAATACATCCATAGACATTAATAATATGAGAAAGTACATAGCAACTTTGCTGGCAGCCCTCCTGCTGAGCCCCGGGGTTATGGCCGAGGTGAACTATCAGGTAGTGCCCCTGCCCCAGAAGATAGAACTTGACCCGCAGGGCAGGAAGACACTGCTCGTCAGGGGGCAGGAAGTTGCATACCCCGCAGGCAACGCCCGGATGGAGCGCAACGCCCGCTTCGCACAGGAGTTTCTGGGGCTGAAACCGCGGCTGATGAAGGGGAAGCGCAGGGAGGCTCCCGTATGCCTGACCCTGGGGCTGCAAAGCGAGAACCCCGATGCCTACCAGATTACGGTGGACAAACGGGGTGTGCTCATACAGGGTGCATCGGAAAGCGGTGTCTTCTACGGCATTCAGATGCTCAGAAAAAGCATTGCCGCCGAGCAGGGAGACAGCATCGAACTGCCCTTGGCAACCATAGCCGCACAACCGCGATTCCAGTACCGCGGAGCTATGCTTGACTGCTCGCGCCACTTCTTCTCCACCACCTTCACCAAGAAATTCATCGACATACTGGCCCTGCACGGCATAAACCAGTTCCACTGGCACCTTACCGACGACCAGGGATGGCGACCCGAGATAAAGGCCCTGCCCGAACTGGAGAAGGCCAGCTACCGCTCCTGTACGGTTATAGGCAGGAACATAGGGCTCCACGAGCCGGGAGGCAGCCTCATCTGCGACGACACGCCCGTACAGGGATTCTATACCCAGGATGAGCTGCGCGACATAGTGGCCTATGCTGCCGAGCGATACATCAATATAATACCAGAGATAGACCTGCCGGGGCACATGGTAGCAGCGCTGAGCGTCTATCCCGAACTGGGATGCACAGGCGGCCCCTATCCCATACGGCCCTATTATACCATTGACCCCGACGTGTTGTGCGCCGGAAACCCCAAGACCCTGGAATTCCTGAAGACCGTACTGGGCGAGATATGCGACGTCTTCCCCAGCCGCTACATCCACATCGGCGGCGACGAGACGCCTCGCACCAACTGGAAGAAATGCCAGAAGTGCCAGGCACTGATGAAGGAACTGGGCCTGAAGGAGGAAGCCCAGCTGCAGAGCTACATCAACCGGGAAGTAGGCAAGTTCCTGGCCGGACGCGGACGCGAGATGATAGGATGGGACGAGGTGCTGGAGGGCGGCCTTGCCGAGAATGCCATCGTGATGAGCTGGCGCGGATACTCGGGCGGCATACAGGCAGCACGCCAGCATCACCGAGTCATCATGACGCCCACCGACAACTGCTACTTCGACTACTACCAGCTGGGCGACCGCGAGGCACAACCCGTCTCCATAGGCGGATACCTGCCGCTGAGCAGAGTATATGCCATGGAACCCATACCGGGCGAGCTCAACGAGGAAGAGGCCCGGTATATCCTGGGAGCCCAGTGCAACCTCTGGAGCGAGGACATGGCCAGCCCCGACCATGTGATGTACATGCTACTGCCCCGGCTGGCTGCCCTATGCGAAGTGCAGTGGTGCCAACCCGCTCAGAAGGACTTCAAGGCCTTCACCGAGCGCCTCCCCCAGCTGCAGAAACTCTACCGCACCGCGGGATACAAATACTGTACCAAATATGAATAATTCTTTTTTTATACCTATGAATACATTATCCGACAGATTACAGAGACTTGCACCCAGTGCCACCCTGGCCATGAGTCAGCGCAGCAGCGAGCTGAAGGCACAGGGAGTAGACGTGATTAACATGAGTGTGGGCGAACCCGACTTCAATACGCCCGAGCATATCAAGGAAGCAGCCATCCAGGCCGTGCGCGACAACTACAGCCGCTACAGCCCCGTGCCCGGCTACCCCGAGCTGAAGAAGGCTATCGTGGAGAAGCTGAAGCGCGAGAACGGACTGGATTATGCGCCCTCGCAAATCCTGTGCAGCAATGGCGCCAAGCAGAGCGTCTGCAACACGATTATGGCCCTGGTGAACGCCGGCGACGAGGTCATCATACCCGCCCCCTACTGGGTAAGCTATCCCCAGATGGTACTGCTGGCCGAGGGCACACCCGTCTTCGTAGAAGCCACCATCGAGCAGGACTTCAAGATTACCCCCCAACAGCTGGAGCAGGCCATCACGCCCCGCACACGCGCCCTTATCCTCTGCTCCCCCAGCAACCCCACCGGCAGCGTCTATAGCAAGGCCGAGCTGGAGGCGCTGAAGGACGTGCTGCTGCGCCACGAGCGGGTGATGGTGATTGCCGACGAGATTTACGAGCACATCAACTATGTGGGCCGGCACGCCAGCATGGCCGAGTTTGGCGACATCAAGGACCGCGTAGTGCTCATCAACGGCGTGAGCAAGGCCTACGCCATGACGGGCTGGCGCATCGGTTTCATCGCCGCACCCGAGTGGGTGGTGAAGGGATGCAACAAGCTACAGGGCCAGTACACCAGCGGCCCCTGCAGCGTATCGCAGAAAGCCGCCGAGGCAGCCTTCTCCGGTCCGCAGCAATGCGTGGAGGAGATGCGGCAGGCCTTCGAGCGCAGGAAGAACCTCATTGTGCGCCTGGCCCGCGAGATTCCCGGCCTTGAGGTGAACGACCCGCAGGGTGCCTTCTACCTCTTCCCCAAGTGCAGCAGTTTCTTCGGCAAGCGCGACGGGGACAGGGTCATCAACAGCAGCACAGACCTGGCTATGTACCTCCTGGAGGTCGGTCATGTGGCCACGGTTGGCGGCGATGCCTTCGGTTCGCCCGAGTGCTTCCGCATGAGCTATGCCACCAGCGACGAGAACATCGTGGAGGCTATGCGTCGGATAAAGGAAACGTTGGGAAGGCTGAAGTAGGAAGAAGTAATCCTGTCAGACTTAGCCGGGTGGTTCGTCCAGCCCGGCTTTTTTCATCCCTGCACAGAGGCAGTTCGTTCTGCCCTGCCTCTATTCAAAGTAGATGGTCAGCACGATCATCTTCGAGCGGGCCTTGTCCAGGCTGTTGGTGAACTTCATCAGCGTGCCGTCAATCAGGTCCGAGCGGTCCTTCCTCAGGATATCGGCCAGTCCGAAGCAGAACTTCAGCTCAGGATTCAGCTTGAAGTAGGGCAGGTAGATGTCACAGCCCATACCCGCCTCCAGGCAGCAGTCAAGGGGCTTCATCCTGAGCGCGCGGTGCTTGCGGGTCGTCAGGTCGATCATCGGATTGGCACCCACGATGAAGTAGGGACGGAAATTATTGTATCGCGGAGCGGCTATCTTCAGGTCAACGGGCAGGGAGATGTAGCTGCTCTTCAGGTTTTGGGTGGAGTCGCGGCCCGAGAGCTGTTCGTGGAAGAGGACGTGCTTCTGTCCGAAGTGCATTGTGGGACTGACGCGCAGGGCCAGATGGGAGTTCAGCCTGAGTTCGCCCAGCACACCTACGCTGAAGCCCGGGTTGTAGTTGTCTACGTCGGCATACCACTGCTCGCCGCTCTCAGGGTCAACGAAACCGTTGTTCTGAAGCTCCAGGTCCTGAATATTCAGTCCGAAGAGGAAGCCATAGTGCAGTCGGCGCAGGTCCAGGTAGGGCCTGTTCTGCACCTTGCGTTTCTGCGCCTCAATTGGGGCACAGGCCAGCAAAGCCAGTACCAGAAGGGTTAAAATCCTGCTCGCACGATTCATATTACATTATAATAAACGCAGAAATGGGGCACTTTATTGCGCGATTAATCATTTTTGATGATGAAAAGTAAAAAAGTTCCCCAATTATTGGGAGCGAATCATTAAAATTGATTATCTTTGCACTCGCAATTTTCGAACAAGAGTATAAACCAACTAAATTAAAGAAAGGAATAAGACTATGGCTTACGTAATTGGTGACGATTGTGTTGCTTGCGGCACATGTATCGACGAATGTCCCGTTGGAGCAATCTCCGAGGGCGAGAAGTATTCAATTGATCCCGAGCAGTGCACCGAGTGCGGCACTTGCGCAGATGCATGCCCGAGCGGCGCTATTTCGCTGTAAGGCAGACACACCCCCTTTTTGTGGGTTGACAAACACAGAGGGACGGACATCATTGTCCGCCCCTCTGCTTTTTATATGAGTTTCCGGCAATAACTTCGTGAGCTTCCGACAATAGCTTCGTGAGGTTCCGGCGATAGCCTGATGAGAGCGGCTATTCCACGCAAGAGGGGTCTATTCCCTGTACTCCAAGATGTCGCCCGGCTGGCAGTCGAGGGCCTTGCAGATGGCCTCGAGGGTGGAGAAGCGGACGGCCTTGGCCTTGCCAGTCTTCAGGATGGAAAGATTCGCCTGGGTGATGCCGATTTTCTCGGCCAGTTCCTGTGATGACATCTTGCGCTTGGCCATCATCACATCTACGTTTACGATGATACTCATAGCTTTCTTGGTTTAGATGGTCAGTTCCTGCTCGTCCTTCAGCTTTATTCCAATTAAGAAGACTTCGGCTATAATCAAGCAGAATATAGAGAAGATAAAACCATCCTCATGCTGCTTATAAGTTATATTAAACTGAATAGATAGTAATTCCCCATTATTTACGTACATAACTATCAGTTTGCTCAGAAAAGTAGCGATATTATAAATAAGGAATCCCCAACCAGTCCAACGCAACAGAGGAATATTCTCCTTAGCAAAAACCTTGTCGCGATTTATGTTTAGAATGAATTCGCAGAAAGAGATGAATCCACGTATCGGAGGATACATAAGAATAATTACTCCAATTAATGAAAAGATAGCTATAAAGGGAATTACCCCATCACCTTCACCATTCGATTTTAGCAGATTAAAAAAATTGAGTCCTGGAATCAGATTGAAGAATCCGCAAACAGCTTGAACTAACAGTAGCACCAGCATCACCACACATAGAAAATTAAGTTTCTTTTTCATAACGATTTAATGTTTTTATTGTTAAACGATAAATAATTTCGGTGCAAAGATAAAGATTTTTCTTTTATCAACAAAGAAAAAACAGGAAAAATTTATCGAAAAACAATAATTTTTGTGAGCTGAGCGTATCTTTTGGAAAGCGCGACACGTCCTTTTGTTCAGAAGGACGCGTCCTTATTGCCGGAAGGACGTGTCCTTATTGCGATAACGACGCGTCCTTATCGAGGTAAGGACGTAGGTCCTTATTTGAGGGGATAGCCTATTTTGTCTGGGGCGTTTGCGGCCTCAGTCGTCCAGTTCCAGCTCTACCGTTCCCAGCCATTGGGCATTCTTTCCCATGTGCTCCAGCAGCACTTCGTGCCCATCGCGGTTCTTCAGATAAAGCGGATGCTCGAAGTAGGTATGGCTGTGCCCGCCCAGGACGATGTCGATGCCCGATGTCTCGGCGATGAAGGCCGGATCGCCATCGGGCGTCTTCACATAGCCCAGATGGCTGAGGCAGATGACCAGGTCGCAATGCTCGCGGTTCCGGAGCAGGTCGACAACTGGCTGGGCGGCTTTGGCAGGGCGGATGTAGCGGGTAGCGCCGTAGTTTTTCTTCACGACCAGCCCGTCCAGTTCCGGCGCCACGCCAATAACCCCTACGCACACGCCCGCGCGTTCTATTATAATATATGGTTTCACCAGACCTTCAACGGGTGTGCCCGTAAAGTCGTAGTTGCAGCATACGACGGGGAACTGGGCCATGCGGAAGAGACGGGCCATGTTGTCGAGCCCGAAGTCGAACTCGTGGTTGCCGATGGTGCAGGCATCGTACTTCATCTCGTTCATCAGCTTCACCTCGACATCGCCCTTGAAGAGCGTGTAGTAGAGCGAGCCCTGCGAGAAATCGCCGCAGTCGAAGAGCAGCAGGTTGCGGGGGTATTCTTCTCGCAGCTGGCGGAGCAGGGCGGCGCGGCGCAGATATCCGCCCTTGTCGGCCTGCGTCGAGTCGCTGAAGTTTGGCGAGATGGGTTCGATGCAAGAGTGGGTGTCGCTGGTATGCACCACTAAGAGCTTGCGGCCCTGAGCCAGCAAGCCGGCCGAGAGCAGGCCCCAGACGAGGCAGGCGGCCAGTATTCTTGTTTTCAGTGTACTGTCTTTCATTCTTTTCGTGTTGATAAAATCATTCCTTTACTACGATTCTGCCCTCGAGCTGGCTGTCGATGACTTGCGTCTTGAGGATGTACTCCATGAATGCCTCGCGGGCCAGCATGTTCATTTCGTGCTGCTTCAGCTTCTTCTTCAGGGCCGTCATCTTGTCGTTCCCCTCGGCCAGATAGTCGATTGTGGCTACGCGATAGATGCGGTCCTGCCGGATGGGCTCGCCGCCTATAGTGGCGCTGAGCAGCTCGCCCTCCTTGCTGATGACCAGACGGACGCTATGGCTCACAGCCTCGCCGTGGACGGAGGCGATGTTCCTCATCAGTTCCAGCAGGTCGGAGCCCTTCATCTCCACAACGACTACTTTATTGTCGAAGGGAGAAATCATGATGATGTCGCCGCGGCGGACGATGCCTTCAGGCATATTGTTGCGCAGTCCGCCAACGTTCATCAGGCCCATGTCTGCGCGCTCCATCCCTGTGGCTGTGCTCGTCTCAACCAGCACATCGGCTGCCCAGTTGCCCAGCAGGCACTCGGGCCTCTTGACATTCATCGCCCTGCGGCTCAGGCCGAGCGGCGGCATCATGACGCTGTCCACGCTGGCCTTGTAGGGCTCGACGATGGCCTGGGCCTGGGCATCGGGCGAAAGATCCAGGCGTTTGGTAACCTCAATCCGCTCCCAGGCGAAGGAGCGCACCCTGTATTTTTGTCCCAAAAGGGTGCAGGGCAACAGGGCCAGGCACCACAAAAAGAGTTTCCTTTTCATCAGTTTTCTTGTTTTCGGCCTCCAAAGTTACAAAAAAAGTGGTAATATGGACGGCATTTTCTCGTTGGAATCCGAAAAAAGAGGCTTATTTTGAAAATTTCAATGCCGATATTGCCTGTATTTCAAATTTTCTTTATAATTTTGCACCCGCTTTCCCGTAGGTCGCTGGCAGGAGAGAGTGTTGCCTGTTATGCCTACGAGCGATCGACAAACAATTTTAAACCTATTACAAAATGGCTGATTTAATTAAAATTGCTGAAGAAGCATTTGCCACTGGCAAGCAGCATCCCGCCTTCAAGGCCGGCGATACGATTACTGTGGCTTACAGAATTGTCGAGGGTAACAAGGAGCGTATCCAGCTCTACCGCGGTGTCTGCATCAAGATTTGCGGTCACGGGCAGAAGAAGCGCTTCACTGTTCGTAAGATGTCCGGCACCGTAGGTGTGGAGCGTATCTTCCCTATGGACAGCCCCAACATCGACAGCATCGAGGTGAACAAGATTGGTAAGGTACGTCGCGCCAAGCTGTACTACCTGCGCAACCTCACCGGTAAGAAGGCCCGCATTGCCGAGAAGCGTAGCGGCGCCCGCGCTGTCAAGGGCGAGGATTAAAAGCCTCGGCCTTTCCCCCTTTAGGACAAAGGAAAGTCATCAGGCACTGGATGGAAGTTCTTCCTCCAGCGCCTATTTTTTTGTGCTGCCCTTCAGATTTACCTCCATTCAGCCAAAGTTTCCCTGCCCTGATAGCAGACTTCTTTTCCAGCAACAGGATAGACTTTTTCCCGCAACAAGATAGACTTTTTTCTTCAACAGGATAGACTTTTCCTCGCAAACGGGATAGATTTTTTCCTGCAGGCGGTTTTAAATATATTTTTAGGCGGGTATATTTTATATTTCACGACGTGAAACGTACGTCTCTCGTCGTGAAACGTACGTCTCTCGACGTGAAATATACGTCTCACGCCGTGAAATATAAAACAGACCGGGGTGGAGGAACTTTTCCTTCGAGGACTGGAAACTTTTTCCTCCCTATCCGGCAGAAAATAAAGCACCGGGGAATGGATAAATGGATGTAATTAACTTTAAAATTCGTGAAATTATTTTGTATATCGCCTGCTTTGCCGTACCTTTGCAGCATGAAAAGGGATTTTTTGTTTGTAGTGGCACTGCTCTGCCTGCTTCCTGTAGGTGTTCGGGCGCAGCAGGAAGGGTCCGCCGAGGCGGACTCTTCGGGCGTTGACGACCTGTCCCTGGAAGTGCCCTACAGGCTGCAGTCCCCGCTGGGGCTTCGCACTTCGCCCTATGGCTTCGGCCCTCTGGGCTACGGCATCGGCTGGCCGGGCACAGGTTTGCTCAGCCTCGGTCCGCTCCACTACGGGCTGAACGCCGAAATAGGCGCCGGAGTGAGAGTGGGGTGGGGGCGTCGCAATCCGTGGCGCGGCGCTTCGTTCTTCACCGATATGGCCGGGCTCTACGCTCTGCCCGTCAGCAAGGATGGGCGCTGGACGGCTGCCTTTGGCGGATACTTCAGCAATTATCGCATGTGGGGGGAACCCGTAAACCGGCTGGGACTGATGGGCCTGGTGGATTATCGGATTAACGAGAAGCTGAACCTTACGGGCTTCGTGGCGCACGATTTCGGCGCCCTCGGAAACAGGCACCTGCAGGGGCCCGGCTTCTGGGCGGCTGGCTATGAACCCTGGATGGCAGGCTACGGCTTCGGCTACGGACCTGCTACTACAGTCGGCGCAGACCTGGGCATTCAGGTGACGGAGAAGTTCGCCCTGAGCATCGGCATCAGCATGACGCGTCAGCAGTCGGATTTCCCCTACGGCATCAACGCCTTGCCCCCTGCCCGGCACCAGATGGAGCAGCGGGGACTCAACGAGTAGGATGGGCTGAGCAGCGTGCATCAGGCATCAGGAACCGGGCTGTCTGATGATTCTTTTGCTTCCCAATAAAAATAAATCTTGATTTATTTTGAATTATGCTCACTTCTTTGTACCTTTGCACCCTCAACAAAAACGCTAACAATTTAACGATACAGAAAGAATATGACAGAGAAAAGGAAAATAAAGAGAGCCCTCGTCTCCGTGTTTCATAAAGACGGACTTGAGGACATCCTGCGCACCCTGCATGCTCAGGGCGTAGAGCTGTTGAGTACGGGCGGCACCCAGGCCTTCATCGAATCGCTGGGCATTCCATGCTGCAAGGTTGAGGACGTGACGACCTATCCCAGCATACTGGGCGGGCGCGTGAAGACGTTGCACCCCAAAGTGTTCGGCGGCATATTGGGACGCCGCGAACTGGAGGGCGACCGCCAGCAGATGGCCCAGTATGAGATTCCAGAGATTGACCTGGTGATAGTGGACCTGTATCCCTTCGAGGACACAGTAGCCAGCGGCGCCAGCGCAGCAGACATCATCGAGAAAATCGACATCGGCGGCATCAGCCTGATACGCGCTGCGGCAAAGAACTTCCGCGATGTTATCATCGTGCCCTCGAAGTCGGAGTACAAGCCCCTGCTGGAATTGCTGCAGAAGAAGGGCGGCGAGAGCGACATCGAAGACCGCCGCTGGTTTGCCACGCAGGCCTTTGGCGTGAGCAGCCACTACGACACAGCCATCCACGCCTGGTTTGAGAAAGCCTGACGCCTCGTGGCATACCGACATCAAAAAGTATCATTTACCATAATATCCTAACCCTATGAAGTGGTTTTCCCTTGATAAAGAAATTGCAATGGACCTGGGCACGGCCAATACCATCATTATCTGCGATGGAAAGGTTGTGGTGGACGAGCCCAGCGTCGTAGCCTTGGACCGTCGCTCGGAACGCATGATTGCCGTGGGCGAGAGAGCCAAGATGATGTATGAAAAGACTAATCCCGACATTCAGACCATTCGTCCCCTGCGCGACGGTGTGATAGCAGACTTCAACGCCTGCGAGCAGATGATGAGAGGCCTCATCAAGATGGTTCACACGGGAAGGCGCCTGTTCACGCCCAGCCTGAAAATGGTCATCGGCGTGCCCAGCGGAAGCACCGAAGTGGAATTGCGCGCCGTGCGCGACAGCGCCGAGCATGCCGGAGGACGCGAGGTCTACCTCATCTACGAACCTATGGCCGCTGCTATAGGCGTAGGCCTTGACGTGCTGGCACCAGAAGGGAACATGGTCGTCGATATAGGCGGCGGAAGCACGGAGATTGCCGTAATCTCGCTGGGCGGCATCGTGGCAGACAAAAGTCTGCGCGTAGCTGGCGACGAACTGACTCAGGACATTCAGGAATACATGAGCCGGCAGCACAATGTAAAGGTGAGTGAGCGAATGGCTGAGCGAATAAAGATAAACGTAGGCGCCGCCCTCACAGACCTGGGCGATGAGGCGCCAGAGGACTATACCGTGCACGGCCCGAACAAGATAACGGCCCTGCCGATGGAAGTGCACGTCTGCTATCAGGAGATTGCACATTGCCTGGAAAAGACGGTGGCAAAGATAGAGACCGCCATCCTGAGCGCCCTGGAGGAGACACCGCCAGAACTCTATGCCGACATCGTGAAGAACGGCATCTACCTGACTGGCGGCGGTGCTCTGTTGCGCGGGCTGGCAAAGCGACTCACGGACAAGATCAACATCCAGTTCCACGTTGCCGACGATCCGTTGCATAGCGTGGCGAAGGGTACTGGAGTGGCCCTGAAGAATATCCACAACTTTGCTTTCCTGATGTAAATTGAGAGAGTTTCTTGACCGTCTGGCTCTACATGTCCACTGGGTTGTTTTCATCATATTGGAAATACTCAGTGGCATTATGCTTTTTCGGTTCAACCATTACCAGAACAGCGTTTGGCTGACGCAGGCCAACGTCGTAACCGGTAAGGTGTTGGAGCTGGAGGCAAAAGGGCTGTCCTTTATCCATCTGAAAGAGTTAAACCGCCAGCTGACTGAGGAGAACATAGCAATGCAGCAGGAATTGGACGTCCTGCGCCATCAGCTGACCAGCCTGCAGAAAGATTCATCCTACACCGAACGTGTCTTGGCGCAACAGACCAGAGACATGCAGCTGATTTCCGCTCAGGTCATTACCAATTCGGTCAGGAATAAGGACAACTTTATCACGATCAACAAGGGAACCGGCGATGGCGTAGAAAACGAGATGGGCGTCATCAGCGGAACGGGCGTTGTGGGAATCGTATGCAAGGTAAGTCCGCATTATGCCGTAATCCTCCCCATCCTGAACAGCAAGAGCAGCATCAGCTGCCGCTTGCGTGGGACAGAGTATTTCGGCTACCTGAAGTGGCAGGGAGGAAACCCCCTTCAGGCCTATATTGACGACATTCCGCGTCATGCCCGCTTCAAGGTTGGCGATATTGTGGAAACGAGTGGTTTCAGCAGCGTCTTTCCGCCAGGAATCTTCGTTGGCAGAGTGGCCCAGATTCACGATAGCGCCGACGGACTGGCCTATCAGCTGGAAGTGCAGTTGGCCACAGACCTGGCAAACATACGCGACGTAGCCGTCGTCGTACAGAAAAACAGAGAAGAGTTGGATGAGATACAGCAAGATCAGCCAACAGCAAAGAGAAAGTGAAAACGAAATAAAGGAGAGAAAAGCGTGTTAGTTACACAATTGATAAGGTTGTTGCAGATGCTGGGCTTAGTAGCGCTGCAGGTTCTTGTGATGAATCATGTTCATCTGCTGGGCTATGCTACACCGCTTATCTACGTGGCTTTCCTGCTCTATTTCCCCTTGAACACCTCGCGGGTAGAGATATTGCTGTGGTCTTTTGCCCTGGGGCTGACTATAGACATCTTCTCCAATACGCCCGGAATAGCCAGCAGCGCAATGACGCTGACAGGAATGATACGCCAGCCACTACTGGAGGCAATGACAGGTAAGGAGGCGCCCGGTAACATGATTCCAAACTATCGGTCTATGGGCTGGTGGACTTATGCCCGATTCATTCTCATCCTCGTGCTGGTTCATCACATCACCTATTTCGCTCTTGAGAATTTCTCGTTCTTCAACCCTGTTGACTTGGGTATATCCTGCGCAAGCAGTACCCTGTTGAGTCTTCTTGTCATTTATACTTTGGAGATGTTCCGTATCCCTCGTTCATAAACAGCATGTTATGGAAGGCAATTATGAATTAGAGAAGAGGAAATATGTGTTGGGGGGAGTGGCTTTTCTCATCATCATCGTCTATCTGCTGCGCCTGTTTTCCCTGCAAATGCTTAGCGAGGACTACAAACACAATGCCGACTCCAACGCCCTCCTGGAACGAATCCAGTTTCCTGCGCGCGGAGCTATTACCGACCGTAATGGAAAGTTAATGGTCTATAATCAGCCCGCCTACGATATTATGGTGGTGATGAACGAACAGGTGGGAGTTGACACAGCAGACATCTGTGCCAGTCTGGGCATTACGGTGGAACGCTATCAACGGCGAATGAAGGAAATCAAGGACAAAACGCGCAATCCAGGATACAGCCCTTATACTCAGCAGCTTTTCATGAATCAGTTGTCGGCAGAGGAATTTAGCAGATTTCAGGAGAAACTGTTTCGCTTTCCTGGCTTCTATATTCAGAAACGCAGCATTCGCCAGTATCAGTACCCCTATGCCGCCCATATCCTGGGCGATGTGGGCGAAGTAGGACCCAGCGATATAAAGGCCGACGAATACTATCGCAGCGGAGATTATATAGGGAAACTGGGTGTAGAGCGTTCATACGAGACCCTGCTCCGAGGTGAGAAAGGATATGAAATTCTGCTGCGCGATGCTCATGGACGCATTAAGGGGCGCTATCAAGGAGGTAAATACGACAAGATGCCTATTCCTGGCAAGAATCTGAAGCTGAGTATAGACCTTGACTTACAAGCCTTAGGAGAGAGACTGATGGAGGGAAAGCTTGGCAGCATCGTGGCCATAGAACCCAGTACGGGTGAGGTACTTTGTATGGTCTCAAGTCCTACTTACGACCCTCGGCTGATGGTCGGCAGACAGCGGGGAGACAATAGCCTCCTTCTGGGTCGCGACCCTAACAAACCATTGCTGAACCGTGCGATAATGGGGCAGTATCCTCCTGGTTCAACGTTCAAGACCAGCCAGGCGCTCACCTTTTTGCAGGAGGGCATCATTACTCCCTCGACCTCTTATCCGTGCAGCCACGGTTTCCATTATGGGAGCCTTACTGTCGGCTGTCACGGGCATGGTTCGCCCCTGCCGTTGATTCCTGCGATAGCAACCTCATGTAATGGCTATTTCTGCTGGGGACTCTATCATATGCTTGGAAATAGGAAAAAATATGAAACCGTTCAGGATGCTATGACAACTTGGAAGGATTATATGGTTTCAATGGGTTTCGGATACAAATTGGGTGTTGACCTGCCAAGTGAGGCGCGCGGTATGATTCCTAATGCACAGTATTACGACAAGAGGTATGGAAATTCATGGAACGGACTAACAATCATCAGCATTTCCATCGGGCAGGGAGAGGTAAATCTGACTCCCTTGCAGATAGCAAATCTGGGTGCGACCATTGCTAATCGGGGCTTCTATATTGTGCCGCATATTGTAAAGGAGATTCAAGACCAAGAATTGGATTCGATTTACAGAACCCGGCGAAATACAATGGTTAAGCCCGAGAACTATGAACTTGTGGCGCGGGGAATGCGCCAGGCCGTACTGGGCGGTACTTGTAGGGCTGCCAATAATGGATGGTATGAAGTTTGTGGCAAAACCGGAACAGCACAGAACCCACATGGAAAAGACCATAGTGTGTTCATGGGTTTCGCGCCGATGGAGAATCCTCAAATAGCCATTTGTGTTTATGTGGAGAATGGCGGATGGGGCGCAACTTATGGCGTTCCCATCGGTGCCTTGATGATGGAACAATTCATTCGTGGACATCTAAGCCCGGAAAGTGAAGCACGCGCTCAACAGATGGCATCTAGCCATCTCATAGCTTATGAAGGTATAAAGAAGCCTCAGAATGAAATCGAAGAAGAAATGCATAATCCTCTAATCCCATGAAAAAGAAAGCAGGACTATTTAAGTCGATTGACTGGATAACCGTTTTTATCTACCTGGTGTTGTTGGGCATGGGTTGGATGAGTGTATGCGGTGCCACATATGATTTTGACCAGGCAGGAAACTTTTTGGATTTCTCTACCCGTTCGGGTATGCAGATAATCTGGATTGCCTCTTCTTTACTACTAGGGGGTATCATACTTTCCACGGACGACCGTCTATTCGAGTCCCTCTCATATCTGATATACTTGGGCTTTCTTGTGGTTCTGGCAGCCACACCATATATGGCTCATGACATTAAGGGCTCCTTGTCGTGGATAAAAGTCGGAAGTTTTAGTGTGCAGCCTGCAGAATTTGCCAAGTTCGGTACGGCGCTTTGTATCGCCAAGGTTATCGAAAGCTATGGCTTCCATCGGTTAACGCACTGGCGGGACTATATTATCTGTCTGCTCATCTTTTTGCCAATGGGCTTAATCGTCCTGCAACGCGAGACAGGTTCAGCACTGGTTTATCTGAGCTTCTTTCTCATGCTGTATCGAGAGGGACTACCAGGTTGTCTTCTCTTTGCTGGTTTGTCGGCCATTGCCTATTTTGTTGTAGGAGCGAGATTTGCCGAAATACCGCTATGGGAACTTGCTCCTGTTAACTTGGGACGTTTTCTGGTCTTTTTAATGATTCAGATTTTTACGGTTGGAATGTTGTGGGTCTATATTAAACCACGGAAAGTGGCCTGGAGGGTATTTCTGTATTCTATCGGTCTGACGTTACTGGCTCTGATGGTGTCTCGCTATGTTATTCCGTTCGATATTACTTGGATCCAGTTGGCTATTTGTGTGTGTTCTATCTTTTACCTTCTCTATCTGGCTCTTCACGAGCGGCTATTGGCTTACTTTTATATAGCTTTATTTACCTTTGGTTCATTGACAATTCATTTTTCAGCCGACTATGTCATGAACAATGTTCTTCAAAATCATCAAAGAGAACGCATCCAAGTTCTATTGGGACTTACAGATGACCCCAAAAACAAAGGTTACAATGTGAACCAGGCAAAAATTGCTATTGGTTCAGGCGGTCTGAAGGGCAAGGGATTTCTTAATGGTACGCAGACAAAGTTGAAGTATGTACCGGAACAGGACACAGACTTTATTTTTTGTACCGTAGGTGAGGAAGAAGGCTTCATCGGTTGTAGCATTGTCTTGTCACTCTTCCTTTTTCTTATTTTGCGTCTCATTCACTTAGCCGAGCGACAGCCCTATGCTTTCGGTCGCGTCTATGGTTATTGTGTAATGAGCGTGTTTCTTTTCCATGTCTTTATAAATGTAGGCATGGTACTGGGCCTTACCCCTGTGATTGGCATTCCACTTCCGTTCTTCAGCTATGGTGGCTCCTCTTTGTGGGGCTTTACCATTCTACTTTTTATTTTTTTACGTATAGATGCCGCAAGGGGGAAGGCCCAGTCCTAAATAAAGCTATTCTGCAAAAAGCACGTCGTCCGGAACGACCTGCTCGCCGAAACCTGGGCCTTGCCAAGCGAGTTCCAGGGTCTTGCCCTGCGTCTTCTGGAAATACTTCACCTCGATGCGATGGTAGCCGGCTTCCAAATCCATAAAGGCTTCCTCGGTATTAGAACCGTGACTGCCGTCATTGTTGATGACGAGCTTGCCATCGATCCACATCTTGCCACCGTCGTCGGTAGTGAGGTAGAAAGTATACTTACCGGCCTGTGAGATCTTGAGGAGCGTCTTGTACTGGAAACCGAAGTATTCGTCCACCTTTGCACGATTGAAGCTGAAGTTGGGCATCGTGCCGTTGTCCAGGACGGGAAGGTCCTTCAGTTCATCTACGCTCTTGACCTGCCCTTCGTGATAGGTGAAGCTAACACCCTTACCCTTCGGCTTGGCATCCTTCACGGCTGAGATCTTGCCGAAATCTGTCTGAGGCACGAACTCTACTAGGGGTTCACCCTTGTAGTTCGGGTCGATGGGCTCCTGCTTCACACCGTTGTCGGGCGTAAAGTCCAGGCCGAGCACCTTGGCTATTGTAGCAGCAAACTGCTGGGTGTAGTAAGGACCGTTGTTGCTGGTTTCGCCCAGCTTCTCGATGCCCTTGCCGAAAGTAATGAACCACGTGTTCTCAGAGCCCCGGGTACCTGCTCCGTGACCGGTGAAGTTACCCCTGTAGCCGCGTCCATGGTCGCAAGTGAGCATATAGGTGGTCTTGCCCTTATAGAAGGGATCGCTCTCGCAGGTCTCCACGATACGGCGGATGAAGATATCGGTATAGTTGGCAGCCCGCACATATTCGTCGTACTTACCGGCATGAGCCCATTCGTCTGTATCGCCGAATCCAACGTACAAGACCTTGGGATGGTCTTTCTTCAGCGTTTCCAGGGCATAGGCATAGGTGTAGGAGTCGAAGCGCTCGCTTCCCCAGTAGTGGAACATGCCCTCCTGCATCTCGTCGAGAAGTTGAAGGACGGGGGACTGGTTGCGGGTTACGTTAGGCTCGTAGGCTACGCTGCCGGGGAAACCGCCGCGTTCGTTGTTCACGGCATAGCGGATAGACTCCCAGGAGGCATAAAGCATCACCTTATCCTTATAGCGCGGGTCGGCATTGGCAACCTCCAGCACGCTTTTGTTGGGGTTGGGCACAGGGTTATTGCTATTAACGCGCTCATCATCTGCCCATCCGCAGAACATCTCGCTGTAGCCGGGATAGGAGTAGTTCTTGGTATTGGCCACCTGCATCTGGCTCCCCTTGTTGCGGTTACCAACTAGGAATCCGTTTTCGGCACCATAGCTCCAGATGAAGGGCATGAGTACCTGACGACGCTCTTCTGGCGTGTCGCGCCAGTATTTGGCCTTCAGTTCCTCGGGGTTTCTGACATAATCAGGGTTGCCCACCAGGAAGGAATCGACTCCGGTGAATACTTCCTGCCATCGCAGTCCGTCAAATGTGATGATTACCAGGCGGGGATCGTTATCGCCACCACTGCACGAGGCCAGCCCTGCCAGCACAATCAGTGCAAAAAGAATCTTTTTCATAATATTGCTTTAAATGGTTTGTTGTATGAAAATAAAAAGTTTCAATGGCTCTCTCTGCTCCGAGATTTAAAAGCCTTGTCGCAGAAATCCATATAGCACTGCCAGTCGTACTGGGTGACATCGTGCTTGCCGGCCCGGATGTGGTAACCAACATGGTTCATGATGGGCTGGTGGAGATCGGGCATCTGGTCAGTGGTAATACCCTCTAGGCCGTAGAGGCGATAGACGGGCGAGGCACCACGGGCCGAGAGAAATTCCCCTTTCTGGTCGGCCCAGTCATCTTCCCCGGCGCTGGCCACATAGAGATAGCGCGGTGCCTCGAGGGCCAACAACTCATGCTGGTCGAAGGGCAGGGCATCTTCCCGTCCGGCATATTGGTTGAAGTTCTTGCAGAACCAATGAGGGAAGGAGTTGGTGATGATGGCAACCGTCTCGCCAAAGCAACGCTTGGAGAGTGCTGCACCACCGCAACCGGAATCGTTGGAGATAACTACTCGGAATCGTTTGTCTTGCGCCCCGGCCCAGAGAGCGGCCTTGCCCTGCCGCGAATGGCCCATAATGACGAGCTGCTTCTTGTTTGCCCAGGGTTGTTTCACAACCCAGTCGGCTATTCGGCTGCTTCCCCACGCCCAGGCTCCCAATGCCTGCCAGCGGCTTTGGGCATCCTCGGTCTCGGGAAGAAGGGCTGTAATACTTTCGGGCCCACCATCCTTGTTATCAGGGAAGATATCCTGGTAGCACATTGTTACCAGAGCATAGCCACGAGAGATTATGTACTTCAGCGGCCAGCGCGACGCTTGATTGTTACGCACCAAGACGGGATCTTCGCGGTTTTTCATCCGTTGGAAATAGGGCGAATAAAGGATTTCCTCATTAGGTAGCATGCTGTGGTTCCCACGGAAATTATAGCCGATGAAGACGGGCACCCGTCCCTTGCGCTGATTGGGCACAAAGACCAGCATCAAGGCTTTTACGCTCTTGCCGTTTCCGCTGAAGGTTATCATGACCTGCTGCTGTGTGGCTGTACCATCGAGAGCTTGCCTGTCTTCCTGGAGCAGTTCGTAGCTGACATCAACCTTGCCCTTGGGCGTAAAGCCATATTCCTGACTGTAGAAGGTATTCAGCAGCTCGGGGCGACGCTTTTTCTCCCACTGCTTCTTTGTTGTTACCACTGAGCCGTCCTGGCAGGTAAGCACATCGGGCAGCACGTACTGAGGTACTTTCGATTCATCGTAGTTCACCTCGCGCTGAGCAGCTACCGGTATGGCTACAATGGCCATCCAGGCAAGCATAAGCCATAGACTGGTTATTCTTCTTTGTATATTCATCTGCACTCTATCTGATTAAAGAAAGGACTTTATGACCAACAAAGCCTATAAAGTCCTTTTCCTGATTCTCTTTTTACTTGAAAACGTCGATAGCCTGGCCTCTCCAACTCTTAGGAGTCTTCAGGTGAAAAATCTTAGCCACGGTTGCAGCTACGTCTATCTGCAGAACGGGATCTGTTATTTCTCCTCCCTTTTTCACACCTTTACCCCAGATGACAAACGGAGTCTCTATCTCATCCAAGGAGTCGCCTCCGTGGCTAGTGCCTTTATGTCCGTGGTCGGAGGTAAGGATGAAGATGCAGTCGTCATAGAACCCAGCCTCCTTCACAGCATCGAGGATCTGCGGTATCTGGCCGTCGCAGTGCTCCATCGTAGCATAGTATTCGTCAGTGCCACGTCCAAAGCTGTGTCCGGCATGATCCATTGCATCAACGTGGATGAAGCAGATTACGGGTTTCTTCTCCTTGATGTACTTCACGCTCTCCGTCACAATGGACTCGGGGTTTTTCGAAGGCTCGTGGATTTTCTTGTTGTAGTTCAGGCAGAGGGTATCGGCATAGTATTGGAAACCACCCCACTCGCATACGATACCCAGCTCGGCATCTGGGCGTTCTTGGCGCATCAAGTGGAAGAAGGTGGGTTGAGCATCGTGCTCAGTCAGTAACAGAGGTTTGAAGACGGGCTTCGTCTCGTTACCGATGATACCGGAGGCCTCAACCATCGTACCATTCATCTGAGCTGCCCAGTTGGGACCGCTGATGGAAGGACGCATCGTACGCTTGTTCAGGGTATAGCATCCCTCGCTCATGTAATGGCGGATGTTGGGCACCTTACCTTTCTCCCTCATGGCATAGGAGCCCCAACCATCAAAACCGATTATTATTACATGCCCGGCAATGTCTTTCTCTTTCTTAGATTGAACAGCCCCAGTCATTAACAGGGCTACCAAAAGTAATGCAATTTTTTTCACGTTTTGTATTATTAAAAGGTTTAAGTTTAGGATATATAATGTAATTATTATATTCCTTAATATTGCATAAATCTTCGCGCAGGTTGATAGAGCCTGCGCGAAGATTGTAAATGTAGTCCTTCAGGTTTTTTTATTAAACCTAAGCAAGGATTATGAGCAGCGCTCGAGTTCCTTTCTGTTAGGTCTGGAACTCGAGCAAACTCAGTTTCCTATTTTCACTTAACCAGAACCTTTTTGCCGTTGATGATGTATAAGCCCTTGCGAGCCTTTTCAACACGGCGGCCGGTCAGGTCATAGATGACATTGTTGGCATCCTTCTCGGCAGCAATGCTCTCGATAGCAGTCGGCTCATTGCTGAAGGTACCGTTCTCCTGCATATAGACGATGTAGTCCTTGTTGGGAACGATGGTGGGATTAGCATCCACACCTACATTCTGATACCATGCAACACCTTCGCCCTGCTTCTCACCGTTCAGGAGGTAAGCAATCTCACCGCTCTTCAGCTGGTCGGCTGTTACCTTGGTACCCTTCGTGTGATCCTGAATCTCCATTGCGCCTTCCTTATAGTAGCAATTGTTCAGGGTGCAGCTTCCAGTATTTCGTGCAAATGTAGCACTGCCCTCTTCGCCTACATTGATATCACCAATCATCAGGACATTGTTCAGTACCAGAGTACCACTGCTGATCCATCCGGAGATACCTGCGCAGCAGTTAGCCTTCTCACCACTGATGGAGCCTGCGAACAGGACGTTGGTTACAGTTACAGAACCGCCAACTGAGCGGCCGATGATACCACCCTCGGTAGCGTCACCTTCCTTCGTAGTGTTAATTACAACGTAGCTTTCGCAGTTCTCAATGCGGGTGTTGCCACCAGCACTACCAACGATACCGCCAGCGCCCATGTATGAAGTATTAATAGTACCACGGGTGATGAGGTTCTTAATCAGAGCATTACCCTTTGTGCCGCGGAAAGGAGCGGCCCATTCCTGATCGGTATCAATATTCATAGTCAGCGTGTGGAATCCACCATCGTATGTACCGCTGAAGTCAGTAATGCCCATACCGAAGTTAATACCTTCGATGTCAGCTGTCTGCTTGGCATTCAGTCCGTTGTTTACACCACGAACGAGTTCGGCAAACATAGCAAACTCAGCAATTGTACCAATCTGATAGAAACCGTCTGCATCCTGAGTGGGAATCAGGCCCAGACCCTCAAATGCCTTCAGTGCACGAGCCTCGTCGGCGGTATAGGCACCACTCTCGAAGCCACCGATAGTAGCATCGTAGGCGTTCATGAACTTATTCAGGTCATCCTGGCTGATAGCACTTGCCTCGCTCAGGTTACCAATGGCTTCCATATAGAGGTTAGCCATCTGAACCATGTACTTGTAGGCATCCTTTGTATTCTTGATCTGCTTGAACAAGTTAGAGAAGCGAACTACGAGAGCATTCTTCTCGGCATTGGTGGTAGCAGCGGAAACATCGTTGATGCAAGCCTGCAGTCCATCCTTCTCTGCCTGGCTGAATCCAGCGAACGCATTGGGATCGGTGGCATTGGCCTCATAGGCAATCAATGTTTCTGCGCGTGCAATCATACCTTCCAGTACACGATCAAAAGAGGCTGTTGCGGTCTCACTGTCGAACTCACCTTGGTAGATCAGCTTAGTGCCGCCGAAGGGAGCCCAGTCGGCGCCGCCACCTGTTCCAGGTACATAGACACCCAAGTTCAGGGTACCGTCAGTAACATTCACCAGGATGCGGTTCTCATAGCGGTTGCCCTTGAAGGCATAGCTGGCACCATCCACACTATTGGGTACATAGAAGAGTTCGCCGTCTTCCACGAACTGGAACTCATTGTCATAGGGGTGAGTGCCCACATTGGCAATGTAGCTGTTCTCTTGGTTCACTGCTTCGCTCACAGGGATAGGATCCTCGCTGATAGCCATGAAGGGAACCCAGTTCTGGTCCTCGGCACCATAAGCATACAGGTATGCAGCATAGTTCGTGCTGTGGTCGTTGTTGGCTGGACGGAACAGACCGTTGAGCTTCAACTCATAGATACCGTTCTTCAGTCCGGTCAGCTTCTGGTAGCGGTCCATTGTGCCGTTCCATGCCTCGCGAACAGCAGGCTTCAGGCTTGATGCCGTGCCAGTGCCGCCGTTGCCGCCCCAGCCGGTCCATCCGTTGCTGAAGTCACCGTTGGTGAGCAGGATGGTAATGTCGCTACCAGGCTGATAACCATTACCGAGGGCCTTACGGAAGAGAGCAGACAGGAATTCCTTCTCATCCTTGATGCCCTGAGTAGTCAGGGTGGTGTTGCCCACTACATAAGAATAGGAACCATTGGGGAACACCTCGTTAGGATCGACATCGTCATTGAGGTAAGACTTCAGCTTGTCGGCATCCTCACCTTCCAGAGCGTTCTCCTCCAGATATGCCTTGAACTCCTCAGCCTGTGCGATATAGTCAGCATAGGCCGTTACGTTCTCGGTGATGGCGGCTCTCTTCTCCTTCATTACCTTATAGGCAACCTTGAATTCTTCAACAGTCTTTGCCGTTGCAGCAGCCTCCACCAGTTCCTCGAAGCCTGCCAACTCTTGCTCGTTGGCTACGATTTCGCTGAACCATGCGTTTTCGTCGTTCTGCATCAAGGGCTGGAATGCTTCCATAGAAGGCACGTCGTGAACGTCCATGTAAGTGCCGTCCGCCTCAAGCTTATAGACAATACCTCTGGTAGGAATAGGCATAGGATATTCATCCTCACCAATGTTCTGGCGCCATACGGGCTCGTCCCATGCACCACCGTTCATGATGTAGCAGAGCTCACCGCTTGCACCCTGTTCGGGAGACAGCATCTTACCCCACTGCAAGTCACCGGTGTAGTCCACTGTGGCATAGATATTAGTCACGTTGGCATTACCGCGCTTCACACCTACGAAGGAGCTGCCCTCCTCAAACTCGTGGGTTGAACCGCCACGGTTACCTGACTGCGGATGGCAAGGACCATGGTATTCGGGAGCCTCGCCTGCTACGATACAGTTACGTATGTTGTTGGCGCCGGAGGAAGCCTTACCCATCAGACCGCCAATCTGGCAGAAGTCGTACCAGTCGTTGTCGGGATCTGCGGTATATGGGCTGTTCTCCACCTTGTCCTGAACAAACTTACCGGTGAAGATACAGTTAACCAGGTTAACAGTACGCTCACCACCGTTACCGATGAAGCCACCCATACAGGAAGCGCCGTTTGTACCGGTGTAGTGGCCATGGAACTCAACATCGCTGACCACGTTCTCAATCGTACAGTTACCAGGAGTAGCGGTGATGACACCGGCGTACTCACCCGTGTTCACCATCTTACCCGTAACAATCAGGTTGCGACATGTTCCGTTCAGAGTACCGAACAGAGAGGCAGATGCCTTCTGCATGTTCAGGGTCAGGGTGTGGTATTGTCCGTCGAAGATACCTGAGAAGGTGCTGAATGAAGACAGCTTATAAGCCTCATCGGTGAAGTCGATGTCGGCATACAGCCTGAAGTTCACTGCATTGTCACCGGCATTCACCATGTCGATAGCCTTCTGCATCAGGTACTGGTTGGAAATCATATAATAGCCGTCAGGATCCATGGTCAGCACAGCTTCGGAGCTCAGGGCGCCGCAGACGGTGCACTTGCCATCCACGAAATCGTGGGGATCCATCTCGTTGGGCGCATTGTTGGAGAAGCTATTGTTGCCCTTCAACTCACCGCTACAAGAGATGCTACCCTTACCAAAGACTTGCTTATGGCCGTTAGGACTGATAACCGGCATCTTATCCGTTCCGATGGTCTGGTAGAAGACAACGTTGCCCTGGTTGCCGTTCAGGCGGAAGGTGAGCTCACCGCTCTGTACCTGTTCGGAGGTGATAGGAGTCTCGTCCCAGATATCCTTAGGATCATTATTGTCCACGAAGTAGTCCTTGTAGTGTTCCCACTCCTCGGTCCACTGCGGAGGCAGCTGATAGTAGCAGTTCTTGGCAATCACCAGTTGCTCGTCGTGACGAGACATCGGGCTGTTCTTCTGCTTGCCGCCGGGGTTCTGTGACTTGAAGGCAGAAGCAGCATCCTGCTCTACGCTGTAGATGATAGCGGCGCAGTTCTCCATGGTGGTCTGACCGTTCTCAACCCAGCCCAGCATACCGCCGAACCACTCGTTGTTACCGTCGCCGCCATTGTCCTTACACTTGAAGGTACCGGCGAAGACTACGTTAGTCAGGTAGTTCACCTTCTCGGCCTGACCCAGGATACCGCCGGAAGCCAAGTCGCTGTCGAAGCCTGCCCATGTAGAAACGATATCCAGGCTAACCAGTACGTTGGTGATGGTGGTACCGAAGGCGTTCTGGCAGAGACCGGACATGCGGTGTCCGTTACCTGTCAGTTTACCGTCCAGCCACAGGTTGCTGATCTTGGAGCCTTCACCCAAGCGACCGAAGAGACCGCCCTGACCTTCACCGGTGAAGCCGTTGTTACGGTCAAGCTGCATATCTACGGTAATCTTGTGGTTCTGAGCATCGAACGTACCTGTATAAGCTCTATCGTCGGAATCGCCGCCGATTACGCCCTGCTTGTAAGCAGTGTAGTCGATATCGGCAACCACTTTGGCGTTACGGCCGTAGTCGCCGGCCTTCACTGCCTGTGCAAAAGCATACAAGTCGGCAGCTGTGCGGATGATATCTACATCAGAGTTGGTGTAGCGGCCGTCCTTCAGATAAACCTGGCCGTTCTCTTCTTCAATAGGTGTGGGGAAGAGATCCTCGCCGATGGTCTGCCAGTAACCGATTTCGCTCTGGTCGCCATTCAGCTTAAAGCAAATCTCACCACTCTGTGCCTGCTCGGAGGTAATAGCTGTCTCGTCCCAGATATCCTTAGGATCATTATTGTCCACGAAGTAGTCCTTGTAGTGTTCCCACTCCTGAGTCCACTGCGGAGGCAGCTGATAGTAGCAGTTCTTGGCAATCACCAGTTGCTCGTCGTGACGAGACATCGGGCTGTTCTTCTGCTTGCCGCCGGGGTTCTGCGACTTGAAGGCAGAAGCAGCATCCTGCTCTACGCTGTTGATGATGGCGATACAGTTCTCCATGGTGGTCTGGCCGTTCTCAACCCAGCCCAGCATACCTGCGAACCACTCGTTGTTACCGTCGCCGCCGTTGTCCTTACACTTGAAGGAGCCTACGAAGGCTACGTTCTTCAGGTAGTTCACCTTCTCGGCCTGACCCAGGATACCGCCGGAAGCCAGGTCGCTGTCGTTGCCGGCCCATGTAGAAATAATGTCCACGTTAACCATCACATTGGTAATGGTCGTACCGAAGGCATTCTGGCAGAGACCGGACATACGGTGACCGTTACCGGTCAGTGTGCCCTCCAGCCAGAGGTTGCTGATCTTGGAGCCTTCACCCACACGGCCGAAGAGTCCGCCCATACCCTCGCTGCGGCCGCTGGCGCCACGTTCCAGGTTGGTAGCGATGGTCACCTTGTGGTTCTGACCGTCAAACGAGCCCGTGAAGGCAGATTCGTCACTGGTACCGCCGATCAAGGCATCGCCGTATGTGCCGTATGCAGTATAATCAATATCGTTTGCCAACTTGGCGCTGCGTCCGTAGTCACCGGCGTTCACAGCCTTGGCAAATGCATAGAGCTGCTCAGCCGTGCTGATGGTATATACACCATCCTCGTCAGCATTGGTGAAGTCACTACCATGCTTATAGACGATATCGTGCCCTTCGAAGGGCACGGGATACTTGTCGAACCCGATGCTCTGGAAGAAGATGCAGCTTTCGCTCTGACTGCCGTTCATCAGATAGGTCAGCTCACCGCTGGCCACCTGTTCCT